>JAAYVL010000069.1 GCA_012517205.1 Verrucomicrobiota bacterium | reverse complement strand
TTGAACGGTGATGCGCAGGCCGCGAATACACGGTTTGCCGCTACGCTTGCCTGCCTCAATCGTGATGATCGCCGAATAGTTCATGTACCAATGCTATGTCCGGAGTCCAGGCCGGTCAATGTCTCGCTGCCGATGCGCAAGCCGCCGAACCCGTGATTATACAGGTCTGGATAACATCCCGTTTGGGGGTGTTATCCAAACGCCCAGCCTCCGCGGATGGCAGGCTGTCCTTCATCGGAGGCATTGATACGCTGCGGGCCTGCTGCGGTCAAGCCCGCGGTTAACAGGTCTTCCAGCTTGCGCACAGGCCGGAGCTCGCCCGACGGGGGCTCGTCTCCGCCCGAGAGAAGGCGGTGCGAGCCCTTCATAATCCCATGCCGCAGGTTGCCAGAGAAACCTGGGCAGCCTTTGAGCGGCGGCGGGAGCGGGCGGGAGTGCCAGCGCCCCAGCGCCCAGACTCCCATAAATGGACCCATTTCAATCTGGACTTCGACCACCAATACGACCACCCGCTGGGTCAGGCCGTAGTTCCTGGCCCCCCGATATCCATGAAGTTCTTGTAAAGGGCCGGCAACTTAAGGTTCAGGTTCTCATCAGCCAGGTGGTCATCAATGAACTGCCAAAAGTCCTGCGCATGCTGATTAGCGCCGCAGCCCCGGGAGCTACCGAGCCCCAACGTAACCTCGGAACGGCCGGACACTTTGGAGCCTCCGCCCCGGCGACCCGTCCGCTGTAAAACAGGAGCTCCGCCTTCCGTGCGGGGCCGCCGGCGGTCCTTTGAGGGGAGAACCCCGGGGTTTACTGACGTGGGTTTCTGGGCCGCTTTCAGTGTTCTATAAGCAAAGCGGATTGGATTGGCTCCTTGGCGCAGGCAGCCCTGACTGCTTTTGCAGCCGAGTGGGATTTGGAGGTTGTGGGGAAGGGCTATTCGCCGGCGCGCGGGCCTCTGGCCCGCTTTCAGCGTTCTATCAACCAAGCGGGTTGGATTAGTTCCTTGGCGCAGGCAGCCCTGACTGCTTTTGCATCCGGGCGGGATTTGGAGGTTGTGGGGAATGCCAATTTGCCGAATTACTGACTGTAGTCCCGCTGCTGTTAGTAGAACATTGAAAGCGGGCCGGAGGCCCGCGCGCCGATATGAAAATAGTATATTTAGCCTGATTTTTCGCGTATAGGGCGAAGATTTAAGATGCGTTAACGTTAATGGTGCTCTAAACTGGAGCGATTCAGTTGGAAAATTCAATGGCGTGACGTCATTTCACCGGAATCTGGATGGGAATGGCCGTCCAGACTGTAGTCTCCTTAGACCTTTTGGTTGGCGATTTCCATGATATAACCGTCGAATCCACGTTGCCTTTCGGCTGTAAAATCAGTGATTTATGATTGTAGGCAGGAACGAAATCGGGGCGGAACCCAAATCATTCCGGCTTGAGCACACCTTCATCCAAATACCTTGATTTTTCCCTACTTCTACGCCGTGTACAAGGGGTGTACAAGGGATGCCCATCGGGTGTACCAGCTAAAATCCCATGGACTCCCGTTGAGCATCCCTTGTACACCCCTTGTACATGACTTGTTTATGGCTGTTTTGGAGCGGGGAAGGAGTGGGATTGGGCAAGGGGGATGGCGCGGGAGGATAGGAGAAATGGAGGGGAACCAGGGGGAAGTTTTGGGGAGTGTCCAATTATTGGACACTTTTGTTTATGGGGGCTGCGGGTGTGGGGGGAGGGAGGGCTGCTGACGGCAGGGGTTATTGCCAGTAGAAGCTGAGAATCTGCACGTCGCGCTGGTTGTTGCGGCCGAGGATGGCGAAGAAGGTGCGTTTATAGCCGCCGACGTCGGCATCTATCTGGACCTGGAAGGTTTTGCTGCGCACGTCGCAGAATGGCTGGATCAGCCGCACCAGTTCGAGCGGGACATCGGGGAGAGATCGGAGTTGGTCCACGGTGCGAAAGGGGCCGGTCAGGCCGCTGATGTCGCTGGGTTCCATGGCGCGGCTGTGGATGGCGTTGGCGATGATTTCGTTGACGCCGGGGAGGACCATGAGGACTTCGACGGGGGCGGTGTTGACATTGACCCGGCCGGTGGAGATCGGGGTAAAGAGATCGGTCAGGCCGACCGCCACGGTTGGCATCGGGGAGCGGCCCCGGACGAAGCGGTTGCGCTGCTGGCTGTAGTAGCTGGGCTGGTAGTTGGTGGAGCTCAGGCCGTAGTAGATTTCGGGGGTCATCCCTTTGACGAAGAGCAATTCGGCCATGTCGTCAATGGGGCCGTTCTTGGCGAAGTAGGGCGGGTCCGAGCTTTCGTAGTAGCGGGATTCGGCGCCTTCGACGTGGGTTTGGTCATCGCGATCCGTCCAGTCCAGGATGGAGTTGATCAGGGCGGTGGATTCGCCCGGGGAGACGCCCATGAGGTTGAGGGCCTGGGGGAGGATTTGCTGCAGGACGGGTTCGGGCGAGTTGATGTTGAATTTGCGTTCGAGGTCGGTGATGGTCCAGGTAAAGGAGCCGCGCCCGAGCTCGATGGTCTTTTGCACTTCGCCGATGGGGTTGTTGGTGGGGCCGAGGATGCCGTAGCCGGTGGCCCAGGGTTGATCGAGGCTGTCATAGGGTTGCTGGGGATTGAGCAGGGAATTGCCCAGAACCCAGCGGGCGTATTCGACGCCGGAACGGCCCAGCCATTCCAGGTCGGCCTCGCTGTTGGCGTTGCGGGCCAGCTTGGTCTCGACTTTCATGGAGAAGGCAAATCCCGCCGCCAGCACGCTCAAGACCATGATCGAGATCATGACGATGACCATGGCGATGCCGGGCGGGGCGGGGCGGGGGGCGGCGCGGGCGCGGGGCCGGGAGGCGGGCAGGGCGGTTCGCATGGCCTTAGTTGGGATTGGGGGCCGGCGCCCCGGGCGGGGGCGGGTTGGCGAGGCCCTGGGGCATTTGCCACATGGGCTGCACGGTCACGGCCGGCAGGCTGATGATGCGGGTGATTTCCTCGGTGATGCGCGACGAGCGGGGGTTGTCGGCCAGCCGGAGGGAGATCATGACCATCGCGGGCAACTGGTTGGTTTTTTGTTCCCGCCACTCGTCCACCCAGTCGGGCGGGTTTTTATCGGTGGCCCAGAACAGCATTTCGAATTCTTTGACGTTTTTGGCCAGCACCACGGGATGTTCCTGCTCGTCGCGGTCCACTTCCATGACCAGCGGGTTTTGGCGCAACACCAGTTGGCGGCCGCCGTCCGGGGCGGGCTCGACCGAGAACGTCACGCGGCGGACGTCCAGGTCGCCAAATTTGCCGCTGCGGGGGAAGGATTTGGAGAGCCGGGCCACAAAGCTCAGGTAGGCGTCGCTGCCGTTTTCGGCGGCGAAGTAGTAGAGGGGGAGGTTGGCGGCGAAGGATTGCGCCGAGCCGAGCGAGTCTTCCAGGACGCGGACGGTGACGCGGGCGCGCTGGGCGGAGGCGGCGGCGTCGAGGCCGGTCTTGGAGGCGCGGAGGATGGCGGTCCAGCTCGAATAGATCCCGGCGAGGATGAAGGAGAAGATCCCGATGGCGATCATGATCTCGACGAGCGTAAAGGCCCGGCGGCCGGGCGGGGCGGCGGCGGGGCGCGCGGGGCGCGGGTGGCGGGGCGTGCGGGAGGGGATTGCGGGCCGGCTCATCGCATCCCCCGTTTGGGCGAGTCGGGGCGGAACAGGAAGATGCTCATCGCATCCACCGGCTTCGCCAGGCCGCGGCGGAGCACCACGATGTCCACCTGGAACAAGCCGTTGGTGGCCGCTTCGTGGATTTCGGCCTCCCAGGAGTAGCCGGGATACCATTGGCCAAAGTCGCCGGATTGCACGCCTTCGTAGAGTTTGTTGGTGTTGCCGATCTGGGCGGCGACCATGCCGGCATCCAGCTCGGCGTGGCGCAGGCCGCGCGCGTTGCGCAACAGGCTGGTCACCAGCGCCAGGATGGCGAAGATGGCCATGAAGAAGATGCCGCCGGCGATCATGACCTCCAGCAACGAGAAGGCGGCGCGGGCGCGCCGGGCGCGGGAGGCGGCGGGGCGCGGGGCGCGGGCGGGCGGGGGCGGCGCCGGAACGCGCGGGGCGGTTCCCGGGGGGCGGTTCATCGGCGCATCCATTCCCGCAGGGGGTTGGGCACGACGTTGGCCAGGCCCGTGGTGATCTCCAGTTCGATGCCGGTGCGCTCGCGCCCGTCGAACAGGATCATGCGCATCTCGTCGGAGACGCCGTTGGGATAAAACCGGATGCGGGCTTCCTCGGCGTCGTTGTACTCGATGCCGGACATGTTGATGTCCAGGGTTTCGATGATGACGTCCTCGGGGAGCTGGGCGGCCAGGCCGCTGCCGGCGGCGGGCGGCGCGTTGGGGATGGCGTGGGCTTCGGCCTCGGCGGCGGGGCGCGCGGCGACGGCGGCGCCGGCGACGCCCAGGCGGTTGTCCCGGGGGTAGAGAATGACTTCCACGGTGGTTCCCTGCAGGATGGCGCGGGCGCGGGCGCGGCTGAAGACCTCGACCACGCTGCTCACGGCCTGGCGCATGGGCGCTTTGCGCCAAACCTTGTAAACCACGGGCGCGCTCATCGCCATGACGGTGCCCATGATGCCCACGACGATCATGAGCTCGATCAGCGTAAAGGCGCGGGGCGGGCGCGGGGCGGGGCCGCCCGCTCCGCCGGGAGCCGCCCGGGGCCCGGAAACTGGAAACCGGAAGCTCATCTTCTCAGCGCGCGATGTTGGCCGTCATGGCGAACATGGCCGAGAGCACGCTGAGCAGGAGGAACCCGACGCCAACGGCCATGACGATAATCAGCACCGGCTCGATCATGTTGGTCATGACGCGCAGGGCGATGCTCAGCTCGTTTTCGTAGGTGTCGGCGACGTTTTTGAGCGCGCCCGGCACGTCGCCGGTGTCCTCGCCGATCTTGACGAGGTCCACCATGAGCTGGGGGAAGATTTTGCTGCGGGCGAGCGGCTGGGCGATGGTTTTGCCATCGGTGACCTCTTCGCGGGTTTTGGCGATGGCTTCCTTGACGACGGTGTTGGGGATGATTTGCTCGGTGATCTTGAGCGCCGTGAGCACAGGCACGCCGTTTTCGAGGAGGGTGGAGAGCGTGCGGGCGAACTGGCCGAAGATGTTGAGCTTGATGGCTTTGCCGAAGATGGGGGCCTGCATGCGCCACAGGTCAATCCGGCGGCGGCCTTCGGGAGTGGCCTGGAAGCGTTTGAACACGATGACGGCGGCGATGATCAGCGCGAGCATGAGCCACCAGTAGCGGGAGAACACATGGCTGATCTTGACCAGGAGCTGGGTCATCATCGGCAGCGGGACTTTCATGTCCTCGAAGATGGAGAGGAACTTGGGCAGCATGTAGCTCATGAAGAAGAACATGATGGCGATGCCCACCACGGAGACGAAGGCCGGATAGACCAGCGCGGAGGAGAACTTGGACTGCACCTGCGCGAACCGCTCGAAGTGGTCGGCCATGCGGCGGAGGACTTCGACCAGGGCGCCGCTGGATTCGCCCGCGCGCACCATGTTGACGTACAGGTCGGAGAAGATGCGCGGCTGCTTGGCCATGGAGTCGGAGAGGCTGCGGCCTTCCATGACGTCCTGCTTGAGGTTCCGGCTGACTTCGGCGGGGATGCCCTTGGTTTCCAGGTGCGTCATGCTGTTGAGCGCGACGGTCAGCGGCATGCCGGAGTTGAGCAGGTTGGCCAGCTGCTGGGTAAAGGTGCTGAGCTCCTGCAGTTTGGGCTTGCGTTTGCGGGTCAGCACCTCCCGCAACGCCGGCGGCAGCAGGGCGCCCCAGTCCCGCTTCTGGCGATCAGCGCGCTCGGCGGCGTGGGCCTGCCCGCCTTTGGCCGCATCCACCGCCACCGGGAACAGCCCCAGGCGTTCAATTTGCACCAGGGCCGCCGAGCGATCGGCAACCTCCAGCACGCCCTCGACGACTTCACCCGTCCGGCGGCGCGCTTTATATGAGAATTGAGGCATAAAGCGGGACTGCTTCTTTCTTTAACCCACAGTGTAGCCAAAAGTTGCGGTTTTCCAAGCAGCAATTTGGGCCGGCGCGAACGGCCCGGCCCGCGGGGCGGGAGCGGCGGCGCGGCGGGCGGGCCGCGGGGAAAATGATCGGGTCACGCCGCTTGCGGGCGCGGCGCGGGCGGCGGGCGGGACGCCGCGTCCGCGGCGTCGGCAAGCGGCAGGACTTCGTTGGCGCTGCCCCGGCGGTAGCCCTGGAGATCGAGGGTGACGTGCGCATAGCCAAACTTTTTGAGCGCCGCCGCTACTTTTGCCGACCCGCCATTCTCCAGCAGTTTGGGCATTTCGCCGGCGCCGACCTCGATGCGGGCCAAATGGAGGGAGGTGGCCAGCAAGGCGGATTTCCGCAGCTCGTGATGGCGCACGCGGACATCGTAGAACCCCAGGTCGCGCAGGAAGTCCTCGGCCTGCTCGATCATCCGGAGCTTCTCCGGGGTGACCGCCTCGCCATAGGGAATCCGGGAGCTGAGGCAGGCCATCTGGGGTTTGTCGGCGGTGGGCAGGCCGAGCCGGGCCGAGAGCGCGCGAATGTCCGCCTTGGTCAGGCCGGCTTCCTTGAGGGGGGCGCGCGCCTGGAATTGCGCGGCGGCCTGGGCGCCGGGGCGGTAATCGCCGAGGTCGCTGGCGTTTTCCCCGTAGGCAATGCAGGCCAGCCCCTCCGCCCGCGCCAGGGGGACCAGCTCGGTGAACAGGTCGTGCTTGCAGAAGAAGCAGCGGTTGTTCGGGTTGGCCAGGTAGTTGGGGTTTTGGAATTCGCGGGTCTGGATGACCCGGAGCGGCAACTGGTATTGCCGGGCCAGGGCCAGGGCCTGGTCCAACTCGCGCCGGGGCAGACTGGGGGTGTCGGCGATGACCGCCAGCGACTTCTCGCCCAGCATCGCGTGCGCGACATAGGCCAGGAAAAACGAGTCCACCCCGCCCGAGTAGGCGACCAGGCAGGAGCCATAGGAGCGCAGCAACCCGCACAACCGTTCGTATTTTTCAGAAACCACGTCCTCAAACTCGCACGCCGCGCGGGGGTTGTCGAGGGGCGGCCGCGGGGGCGGCGGGGAAACCCGGGCGTCCGCCGGGGAGCCGAAAAAGCGTCATCCGGGCTTGACGGTTTCGGTAAATGTGATTGCATGGGGGCCATGAAAACGAAGATAGCAGCAGGTTTACTCGGGGCGCTGGTGCTGGCGGCGGGCTGCGTACGAACGGTCAATGACCGCCATCATTTTGCGCTCTCGCCGGGCCGGGACAAATTCGAAAGCCGCTACGAGCGGACGGTGGAGCAGGTTTATAGCGCTTCGACCGCGGTGCTCCGGCGCAACGGCACCATTGGCCGGGAGAGCATCATCAACACCACCACCAACCAGGTCCGGGCGATCGAAGGCCAGATCAACAACCGGAATGTTTTCGTCCGCGTGGAACCGGTGGACCCGGTCGTAACTTCCGTCAAAGTCCAGGTGCGCAGCAAGGGCGGCGGCACGGACTTGACCCTCACGCAGGAAATCCAGAAGCAGATCGCCATCGAGCTAGCGACGCGGTAAATCCCGTTTCAGGCCGAGGTTTTGCTCATAGACCCCCAGCTTGACGGTGGGGGTTGCGGCGCCGGCCTTCAATTCGAGCTTCAGCCGGGCCAGCCGCTGGCGGGCAAGCTCGGCATGGACGGATTGCGGCGCGCGCGCCTCAATCCGGTGGAGGGTTTGCCGGATCGCCTCCTCGCCCGCCCCGGTCCGAATCTGCAAGTCCGCCAGCCGGTTCAGCCAGTGCGCCGCCTGCTTCTCCGGCAGGTTGGGCAGCGCGATCAACTGCTCCAGCTCGGCGGTGGCCAGGTCCAGCCGGCCGCAGCAATCGGCGTAAAGAATCGCCAGCCGCTCCCGCGCCTCGGTGTCCAACGGATGCTGCGTCAGGTGCCGGACCCATTTCGCCACCTCTTGCTCCCCATCGTCGGCGGCCGGCGGATCGGGCTCCCCGCGGCTACGGAGGCCGATATTCGTCGGGCCCGCAACCACGGTAAACTTCTTCGGTTCGTGCGGCGCCAGCCGCATTTCGAGGTGGTCCAGGTGGGCAATCCGATGCGCCGCCGCCCGGGCGAATTCCGAATCCGGCAGCCGCGCGATGACCTGTTCCAGGACGCGCTGCGCCGCCGCGCGGTCCTGGGCGAGCCGAAGATGCCAATCCGCCAGCGAGAACAGGGCGAAGGCAAGGTTCGCCGGCGCGTGGCCGGGCTGGGCGCAGAAGCGCGTGAGGGTGAGCTCGGCGGCGGCCAGGTCCTTCAGGTCTTCGGCTTGAATCTGCGCCAGCAGCATTTGCCCCTCCCGGTCGGTGGGGAAGCGTTCGAGTTGCCGCCAGATTTCGCGCGCCGCCTCCGCATACCGGCCCTTTTTCTGCAAAGACTGGGCCCGGGAATACACCGGCTGCGGCGCCGGCTCCTCCTGGCCGCCGTCATAGAGCGAACTCAGCGGCCGGGCGGCCCAAAGCCCGATGCTGCGTCCCCAAATAATCGCCAGCACCAGCCCTACCGCCGCGACGAGCGGGACGCCCAGCATGGGATGGATCCGACCCTCTCCCACCGCGGGGAATCCCCAAAAAACCAGGACGCCAAGGAGCAGCGCGCTCAGGACCCACTTGAAGACCAGCCGCGCGGGATCGTCGCTGCGTTTGAGGCACCGAAAGCCCCACCAGCCAACTCCCCCGGCCACCACCACCAGCACCGCCGCGCGCAGCACCCATTGCCAGACCGGTGAATTCATGACATGACTTTGACCGGGCAGCGCCCCAAACCGCACGCGGAAACTGCCCGCGCCCGCGCCTGACCCGGCCCCGGGCAACGGCGGGACAACGGAACCGGGACGCCCGCCGCTTCCTCCGCCCGCTTCAGGCCAGCTTCTGGCGGATGCTCTCCGGATGGCGGGCGCGGCTGATGGCGGTTTCGTAGGTGATCCGGCATTGGCAGTAAAGCTCGTAGAGGCAGTTATCCATCAGCACCATGCCCTCTTTGCGCCCGGTCTGCATGACATTCTCCAACTGGTGAAGCTGGTTTTCGCGGATCAGGTTGCGCACCGCGTTATTGGCCGCGATCATCTCGTAAGCCAGCACGCGCCGGGTGCGGTCAACGGCGGGCAGCAATTCCTGCGCGATGATCCCCTGCAGGGCGTTGGACAACTGCAGAATGATCTGCCGCTGCGCGCTGCCCTCGAACACGCCCACGATCCGCTCCAACGCGTGCAGGATATTGGGCGAATGCATGGTGGCCAGCACCAGGTGCCCGGTCTCGGCGGCGGTCAGCGCCGTCGCGATGGCCTCGAAATCGCGCGTCTCGCCGATCACCAGCACGTCCGGGTCCTGCCGCAGGACGTGGATCAGCGCCCGGTTGAACGACCGCACATCGGTGAGCACTTCCTGCTGCACCACGATCGCCCGCTGGTTCTCATGCACGAACTCGATGGGGTCTTCGATGGTGACAATCTTGCACCGGCGCTCGCGGTTGATCAGGTCCACCAGGTAGTTGAGCGTGGTCGTTTTGCCCGCGCCGGTGGGGCCGGTGATCAACACCAGTCCGTTGGGCTTGCGCGCCCAATCGTCCAGTTTCTCAGGCAGCCCCAGGGCCTCCCGGCTCTCGATGCGGTCGCCGCAAAAGCGGAAGCTCAGCTCCGGGTACCCGTTGCGCCGGTAGAACGTCGCGCGCACCCGCCCGGCGGCGGGATGCCGCAGCGAAATGCATAACTCCCATTCCTCGTCGAATTTCCGCCGCTGCTGCGCGTTGAGCAGCGCGCCGGCGATTTCCGCCAGGGCCGCCTCCGCCAGGGCATCCTCCTCGGCGAGGATAATCTCGCCGTTCACCCGGTAGGCCGGGGGCACGCCCGCCACGAGGTGCAGGTCGGACGCGTCGAACTCCGCGGCGGCGGCAAACAGGCGCTCCAGGGTTCGCGTGCTCATCCGTTCCCCCAGCGGCGCCACCAGCCGCGCCAGCGCGCCCCGATTCCCATCCGGCCCACCCGGGCCAGCGCCAGCCCGGCGGCGGGGCAATTTTGATTAAGCTGCCGCGCCTGCTCGAAGGAATGGCGGGCCGGGCCGGCCAGCCCCAGCGCCTCCTGGCAGCGCCCCAGCTCCAGCCACACCAGGAAATGGGTGGCATTCCACTCCACCGCCTGCTGCAACAACTTCAGCGCCAGCGCGAACTGGCGATAATAGCAGCGCACGCGCGCCCCCAGCCACGCCACCTGCCAATCACGCGGCGCCAGCAGCAGGGCCTTGTCAAAACAGTAATCCGCCCGCGCCTCCCGGCGCGCCAGCAACACATCCCCCCGCGCCAGCCACACATACGCCAGGTCTCCGCGCTCCTCGAGGGCCGAATCCGAAAACGCCAGCGCCCCCGGCAAATCCCCGCCCCGGCCCAGCGCGACGCCCTTGGCGGCGAGCAACTCCGGGTCGTGGGGAAAGCGCTCCAGTGCCAGATCCGCCCATCGTCCCGCCTCGTGAAAGCGCCCCAACTCGATCAGCATCCGCACCTGCCCAACCCACGCCACGGGATTCTGCGGGTTGCACTCGAGCACCTTCCCATACAGCCGCAGCGCCGGCTCGAACTCGCCGTTCGCCAGGGCCGCCTGCGCCGCGGCGCAGTAATAGGCCTCGTCCTTCACCGGCGCCCCGGGCGGCGGGGGCCGGTCTTTGGGCGCGCCGTCCAGCTCGAGATTAACAAAGCGGCTCACGGCAGCGGCCGGACGCGTATCTTGCGGTAGGCGACCGGCCCATGATTGCCCTGGAACATCAGCGGCCCGCGCGCCTTCTCCCGGCCATCCAGGCCCCCGGGGGTCGGCTTCGGCATTTCCAGGTTCTCATGGATCACCCGCCCGTTCAGGATGACTTTGAGGAACTTCGCCGGGGCGGTCTTGTTGCCCGCGGCATCAAACCGGGGCGCCCGCCAATGAATCTCATACCGGCTCCATTCCCCCGGCGGACGATACTTCGGATTCCTCGGCGGCTGCGCGTCATAGATGGCCCCCATGTCGCCGGGGCCGGGATGAGCATCCTTGCCGAAACTGTCCAGCACCTGCACTTCGTATTCGCCCATGACGTAAATGCCGCTGTTGGACTTCTCCGGCACCATCACCTCCAGCGTGATGACCGCGTCGCCAAACACCGCGGTGCTGTACAGGTCCAGGCTTTGCCCATGCCCCCGGGTGTCGTTGATCAGCTCGTGGCCGCCGGGCGTCACGGCCAGCTCCCGGGGATTGGCCGGGGAGAGTTTCGCGCGCCCGACCTTCCACTGGCTCGGGGTGTTCCCCTCGGCGCGCGCCTTCCAGCCCGTCAAGTCCTTGCCGTTGAATGGCCGGCTCGTTTCTCCGGGCAACCGGCAGGTCGCGCCAAGCCCCACCGCCACGATGACTAGGAATACGCTGGTTTTCATAAACGGTTCGGCATCTATGCTTCCGCTTGTACTGAAATTGGCGCGGGCGGCAAAGGCTTAATTCAACTCCCCCATCCCGCCCCGGCCCCGCACGCGGGTGATGCGGTATTGCCCAAAGCCGCTCTCCGGGTCAAGTGAGGCTGCGAGGGTCTAAGGAGCAGCCCGAAATCTCCGGCAAGACCCTCAACTATCGTGGCCTGCTATGGCGCATCTGCAAAAACTGCGCCGGCCGCTCCGCGGACGGTTCTTAAGGTTTAAGTTGCCAAAGTTTAAGATTCAAGCACCCAAGGATTAAGTATACCCAGCCTACGGAGGGGACCCTCCCTCCAACACACACCGAAACCCAACAACGATGTCGCGACAACCGGGCGTGCGGCCGTCGCGGTACGAGGACAACAGAGGGTCGGGGTCGTTGATGAGCCACGAAGCCCCGCGCAAAACGCGGAATTTCTGGTCGGTGTCATACCAGTCCTCACACCATTGCCACACATTGCCGCCCATGTCATATAACCCATACTGATTGGCCTTGAAGCTCCCCACCGGCGAGGTGCGCGCATAGGCGTCCCGATATCCCTCGAGGGGGTTCCAGTCCGCAGGCCAATCTCTGTCCCGGGCTTCGATCCCCGCATAGTTCCCCGCCCCAGACGGCGGCGGCCACCCACTGCCCCACGGATAAACGCCTTTGACCTTCCCACTCTTCTCCCGGGGCGTTGCACCCAATAACGAATGTAACCCATAACGAATGTCTTTGACCTTCCCACTCTTCTCCCGGGGCGTTGCACCACTTTCGGCCGGCAACCCCACCGCCACGCTCCATTCCGCATCCGTCGGCAACCGGTAGCACTGGCCCGCTCCTATCCGGCCCTCCACCCGCTCCTTCCGCGTCAGCCACGCGCAGAACGCCTGCGCATCCTCCCAGCTCACACACACCACCGGATGCTCGTCGCTCTGCGCAAAACCCGGATCGTTCCAACCATATTCCCAGCCCCGCGGCTTCCAGTCGTCACTCTTCAGGATGAAAGGCTGGCTCCCTTTCTGGTATTCCCAGCCGCCGTTGCCCGCCCGATCCTGCGCAAAGGCCCGGAAGTCCCGCACCCGCACATCCCACACCCCAAACAACACCGTCGTCCCCGCCACCGGCACAAACTTCATCCCCAGGCTGTTCTCCCACGGATGATCCCGTGAAGCTAACCCCCACCAATACCAAGTCCCCAGGCACACTGCCACCAGCGCCAAGAGCCCCCCGGCCCACGCCAGCCGCTTCCTCAGCTTCCGGTGGCGCTGCTGCCGCCGGGCCTGCCCAACCCGGGCCAATCTGTCAAGCCCTCCTGAAATAGCTCCCACGCACCCTTGGCCGCCCGTTTTCACGGCCACGCCGTACTGGCTTTAGCCGGAATGATTCAGATTTCCACTTCCATTCGGCTTCACCAAAGGAGCAAGTCCCTGGTTGTATAGGCGAAAGACATTTACAAACCCGCGGCCAGACCGCTGAGTCCGCCAGCCAAACAGTTCGTTGAGGCTGCCCGCTGGCCTGTCAGGCCCATTTCGGCTCCAATGGAACAGAGGCGCACGGCTGAACTATGCCACGGCAACGTTTCAGGCAAGGCATTTGCGAAGCCAAAAGCCATCCGGGCATCAGCTCGCCCCGGAAAAACCCAATCCCGCCAGCCCCGGATTCATAACTAACTGTTTTTACTGAACTTATTACTCATCGTTCCGTTTCTCCTCGCCGTTCAGGCCTTTTCCGGCATCCGCAGCCACTATCCAGATACCGTGGATATACCCTGCCTTCAGGCCGTGTACAAGGGGTGTACAAGGGATGCCCACCGGGTGTACCAGCTAAAATCCCATGAACTCCCGGTGAGCATCCCTTGTACACCCCTTGTACACGGTCTGAAGGCAGGGTAAGTGCAGGGTAAGCCGAAGCCGGCATGACTGCGGTTTTGCCTCTGTTTTGCCCCTCTCTATGCCTGAATCCTTGATTTTACCGGCGAAAGGCCCTGGATTCAGCGGTTCTGCCCTTGGATTCGCCAAACAAGGGGCTTGCCGGGGCTATGGCTTGGGCGGTTGGGCTCGTCCGGGTTCCGATGTGGCGGGGGTGGGCGGTTGGATTGCCCAACGGTATCGTTTTGGAGCCGGATGCTGCCAAGGCCCTCCCAAGGGAGATTTATGGCCCGGGGGTCATTGATGGCTACGCGCGGTTAGACTTCCACGGTTTCGCCGGGCTGGGGCACGATGACTTTACTGCGGGGGAGCCGGGCGCGAATCTGGTCGGCAAACCACTGGATGGAATCGGCCTCGCCGTGGGTGAGCAGCACGGCGCGCGGTTCGACCTCGCAGACAAAGTCCAGCAGGTCTTCCCGGCTGGCGTGGGCGGTGAGGGAGAAATCCTCGACTTCGCACTGCCGGCGCACCTGGCCGGTCAGGGGGCTGAAGAGGAAGGGTTCCCCGGGGAGGGAGGCTTTGAGCCGTCCGCCCGGGGTGTCGGGGTCGGCATAACCGACGAAGAAGATGGCGTGTTTTTCGTCGGCGAACAGGCGCCGCGCCAGGTGGCAGGAGGCGGTGTGCTCGCTCATCATGCCGGAGGTGATGACGAAGATGCGGCTGCCGGCCAGTTTCAGGTTTTCCACCTGTTCCTGGCCGAGCACCACCAGGTTCAGCGCGTCGCGTAATTGCAGGTTGGGGTATTGGCGATGCGCGCGGTGCGCTTCCAGGTCGTAGATTTCCGTGAACACGCGCCCCAGGCCGCCGATGTAGATGGGCTGGGGTTTGAGGCGGCCCTGGCGCGTCAGCAGGGCCAGCAGGGCCAGGATTTCCTGCGTGCGCCCCATCGCGAAGGCCGGGATGAGAATGGAGCCGCGGCGGCGGAGGACGCGCAGGATGGCCTGGCTGAGGCGTTCCACTTCGGCGTCGCGGGTGAAGCCGGGGGACAGCGGGCGGTTGCCGCGCGTGGTTTCCATGATGAGCACGTCGGCCTTCACGCCCGCGAACCGGGCGCCCCGCAGAATCGTCTGGTCATGAAAGCAGACATCGCCGGTGTAGAAGAGGGTCTCTTTCCGGCCGCACACCCGGATGCCGGCGGAGCCGAGGGTGTGGCCGGCGTCAAAGAATTCCAGGGTGGGGGAGATGAACCCGGCGCGCGTCTTGCGGAACGCGGCCCAATCCACCTCGCGGTTGTATTTGAAGCCCTGAATGCGGGGCGCCAGTTCGTCCACTTCGTCGTGGTGGTACAGCGGGTATTCCTTCAGCCCGAGCTCGTCGCGCTGGCGCTTCATGACGTTGACCGAATTATGGAGCATGCGCTCGATGAGGAAATAGCTCAACTCGGTCGTCAGGATGTGGGCCTGCGGGAAATAGCGCTGCGCCACCGGCAGGGACCCGACGTGGTCGTGGTGGCTGTGCGAGATGGCGATGGCGTCCAATTCCTCGCGCTGGATCAGCTCGTACCGGGGCAGCGCGGCGCGGCCTTCGCGGCGGGGGTGGAGGCCGGCGTCCAGCAGCAGCCGGTGCCCCTCGAGGTCAACAAACCAGGCCGACGCGCCGATGCCGCAGTCGGGGTTGAGGTTGAGGATCCTCACTTCAACAAGCCGTACCCGGCCGGCACCTCGAACTGCGCGGCGGCGGGGGGAGCGAACTGGATGCGGGAGAAGCGCAGGCGCACGGTGTTCTGCTTTTCTTTGAGCTCGATTTGCACGGGGAACTCCCGGAGGTCGGCGGCGTTCCAGGTGACGGCGGTCAAAACCCGCTCCTGGCCGCGCTTGACCACCACCTGGTTCTTCACGCAGGCATGGCCGTCCAGGGTCTCCCGGCCCAGTTCCTTCCTTTCCAGCTTCAGATCCTTTTCCGACGCCGCCGCCTCCGCCGGCTCCAGGGGGACGACCTGATACGACTGCACGCCGGGGTAAATCATAAACGTCGCCTTTTTCTCGGGGCGGAAGACGCTGATGATGCGGCTCATGCCCGCCTGCTTCAGGGTGGTCGCCGAGCCCGCCGGAAAATCCCGCCCGCTCACGTCCTCCAGGTTAATCTCCAGGCGAACCTGGCCGTCCCGGACGGCCCAGTCCATCCGCATCAGCACCGCCTCTTTTTGCTGGGCGTCAAAGACGCGCGCCTCGGTTTTGGCCGTGAACGCCTTCACGCCGCCAAACAGCTTCACAAAGGCCGTGTTGATGCCCGCCGGCGACGCGGCCACCGGCACCTGGCCCGGCGCGGGGCCGAGGGCGGCCCCGAGCACCGCGAGCACCGCAAACAACCGCAGGGGCAAGGCAAGTATTCTCATGGCAGTGATTTTTCTCCACTATACGCACCCGGGCGGCGTTCGGCAAACAAGGTTTGCGGCGGCCCGCGGCCCCGCGGATTGCGGCGGCCCCGGCGGGAGAACCCGGGGCCGCGCGGGCGCCCTCCTCCCGGGCCGGGTGGGGAAGGGCTGGGTGGCCCGGGGAAGCCGGCGCGCGCGGCGGGGAGCGGGGGGATTTTCGCGCGGCTTGCTATTGGCAGGCGGGCCCGGGCCGTTTAGGTTGTGCGCACGAGCATGAAAGAGTTTCAAGCACATCGCCGCCGCCCGGCGCGCCGCGGGCGGGTTCTGGCCCGGTTTATTTTGGCCCTGGCGCTGCCGGGGGCGCTGCCGGGGGCGGGGCAGCAGGTTCCGGTGGAGGAGGAGCACCTGGCCAACGGGATGCGGGTGCTGCTGGTGCCGCGGCACGACGAGCCGACGGTGGCGGGGGGCTGGGTGGCGCATGTGGGCAGCGCGAACGAGCGGCCGGGCGTGACCGGCATCACGCATCTCTTCGAGCACATGATGTTCAAGGGCACCCGGACGATCGGCACCACGAATTACGCGCGCGACCTGGAGATTATCGCCGCGCAGGAGCGGGTCCGCGAGGCGATGCGGCAGGAGGAGCGGCAAATGCGCGCCGCCCACCTGCAGGGCGCGGGGGCGGATCCGCGCCAGCCCGAGAGCCGCACCGCCCGCTACCGCGAGCTGGAAAAGGAGTTTCGCCGGCTGGTGGACGAGCAGCGCGCGCTGCTGGTTAAAAACGAGTTTGACCGCCTGTATAGCGGCGAGGGCGGTTCGGGGATGAACGCCTTTACCACCCAGGACCTGACGGCCTATTTCATTGTCGTGCCGGCCAACAAGCTGGAGTTGTGGGCGTGGATGGAGTCCGAGCGGCTGCTCCACCCGGTTTTCCGCGAGTTTTACGCCGAGCGGGATGTGGTGCTTGAAGAGCGGCGGCTGCGGATCGAATCCACGCCGCTGGGCAAGTTCGAGGAGCAGTTCAACGCCATGTTCTGGGAATCCTCGCCCTACGCCTGGCCGGTGATCGGCTGGCCCTCGGATTTGCTGGCCATTTCCAAGGCGCAGGCGGATGAGTTCTACGCCACGTATTATTCGCCCCAGAACATCACACTCATCCTGGTGGGCGATTTCGCGCCCGCCGCGGCCCGGGCGCTGGTGCGCAAATACTTCGAGCGCATCCCGCGCGGCCCCCGGACGCCGCCGGACGTGGTCACACCGGAAGTGGCGCAGGCGGCCGAAAAGCGCATGTACGCCGAGGCCGAGACGAATCCGCAGGTGGATATCCTGTGGCATACCGTGCCTTTCCGGCACCGGGATTCGTATGCGCTGGAAATCCTCAGCCAGATTCTGGCCACGCGCACCGGCCGGCTGTACAAGGGGCTGGTGCTGGGCAGCGGCCGGGCCACCGAGACCTGGGCCCAGCAGGTTTCCTGGAAATGGGAAGGCTTCTTCAACATCGGCGGCGAGGCCCGCGACGGCCACCGCCCCGAGCAAGTGGAGCAGGAAATCTACGCGCTGCTCGCGGCGCTGCAGCGGGAGCCGGTGCCGCCCGAGGAATTGCAGAAGGTGAAAAACCACTTCGCGGCGACGGCCTACCGGCGGCTTTCCTCCAACTACCCGATTCTGCTCCATCTCATCCGCAACGACGGCGCCGGCCACTGGCGCGAAATCAACGAGGCCGGGCCGAAGATACAGGCCGTCACCGCCGCCGACGTGCAGCGCGTGGCCAGCCAGTACTTCACCCGGGAGAACCGGACGGTGGCCATTTACACGCGCCCCGCCGCCGCCGCCCCCACCCCCGCCGCAACCCCGCAAAAACCATGAAGAACCCGGATTCCGCACCGCTCGACGCGAACCCCGGCGCCCCGGCGATGGCCGCCGGCCAAACCCCGAAACCTCCGCGCCCCGGTTTCCGGCTCGGGTGCCTCCTGGCCGGCGGCGCCGCGCTGCTGGCAGCGGCCAGCCTCACGCCCGCCCGGGCGCAGGGGGACATCCCCGCCCGGCCCGAGCAGCTCACCTATGCGCCGCTGGTTTATGAACCGCCGGCGCCGGAGAAGTTCCGCGTCCCGCTGGCCAGCGGGCCGGTGGCCTACGTGGTGCCGGATCGCGAGCTGCCGCTGATCCAGGTGGTGGTGTATATCCGCGTTGGCGCCTACCTGGAGCCGGCCGGGCGGGAAGGGCTGGCCGGCCTGGCCGGCTACCTGCTGGCCCGGGGCGGCACGGAGTCGCAGAGCGCGGAAGCCCTCGAGGAGCGGCTGGCGTTCCTGGCCGCCCGGCTGGAATCCAGCATCGGCCCCGACCAGGGCAGCGTCAGCCTGAACCTGCTCGCCAAGGATGCGGACGAGGGCCTGGCCCTCCTGCGCGAGGTTCTGGCGGCGCCCCGTTTCCAGGAGGACAAGATTGCGCTGCGGCGGCAGCAACTGCGGCAGGACATGCAGCAGCGCAACGACCAGTCCGCCGCCATTGAAGAGCGGGAAAAGAACTTCCTGGCCTTTGGCGAAAACTTCTGGGCCAACCGGCTGCCCACGGCGGCCTCCGTGGACGCGATCACCCGCGCCGACCTGGTGCGTTTCCACCGCCAATGGTTTCACCCCGCCAACTTCGTGGTCGCGGCCAGCGGCGATTTCGACCGCGACCAGATGACGAAAAAGCTCACGGCGCTGTTTGCGGACTGGCCGTTCGCGGGGGCAACGCCGCCGCCCATCCCGACCAACACGGTCTTCGCCGCCCCCGGCGTTTACCTGGTCAACAAGGACGTCAACCAGGGGCGCGCGGCCCTGCTGCTGCCGGGCATTCAGCGCGACAACCCGGACTACTTCGCGGTGGGGGTGATGAACGATATCCTCGGCGGGGGCGGGTTCACCTCGCGCATCATGAACCGGGTGCGTTCCGACGAGGGGCTGGCCTACGACGCGCACTCCCGTTTCCCGGGCGGCATCTACTACCCGCTGGTTTTCGAGGCCGGGTTCCAATCCAAATCGCGCACCGTCGCCTATGCGGCGTCGCTGGTGCTCGACGAAATGAAGCGCATCGCCGCCGCGCCGGTCTCCGCCGCCGAGTTGAACGTCTCCCGGCGCGGGTTCATTGAGCGCTTTCCGCGCATCTTCGCGACCAAGGCGCAGATCGCCAGCACCCTGGCTCAGGACGAATTCACCGGGCGCTACGCCCGGCAGCCGGACTTCTGGAAAACCTACCGCGCGCGCCTGGAGGCCCTGGGCCCGGACGACGTGCTGCGCGTGGCCCGGAAATATCTGACCCCCGAAAAGCTGGTCCTGCTCATCGTGGGGCAAAAAGACCCGGTGCTGCTCGGCCACCCGGATCACCCGGTGCGGCTGGCGGAGCTGGCGGGCGGGCGCCTGACGGAGCTGCCCCTGCGCGACCCGCTGACCCTGCAGCCGCTTCCGCTGGCCTCCAACCCGCCGCCGGCGGCGCCGTAGCCGGCCGTCCGGCGAAGGGCTTTAGTTGCGGGCGGTGAGCAAATTGCCTTTCGGCAGCAGGGAAAGGTAATCCCGGAGTATCTGCTGCGCCTCGAGCATGGGCGCGTCCGGGGCCGGCGCGCGCGACTCCGCCGCCTCGTCGTCCGGGTCGTCGGAATCGAGGTCGGCGGTGGCGGTCGTGGTGGCGTTGGTGGCGGCGAGCGGGGGCGGCAGGCCGGGCTGCGCCGCCTGCTGGAGGGTTATTTCATACACCTTTTCCCGCGGTTCCGGGCGCGCCCGGCGTTCGCGCTCGCGCGCTTTCTGGCGGGCCTCGGCATCCTGCTGTTCCTTGAGCCGCTGCTGCAAGTTCAGCGAAAGGGTCTTGTCGGCCTGCTGTTTTTGGAACAGGGCGATGTCCTCGCGCACATAATCGTAGTCCTTGCTGGCGGCGACGCGGGCGGCGGAGCGCTCGCGGAGCTCGGACAGGTAGGGCTTGACGAGGTCGAAGCGGTCGTAGCGGGCGCTGCGGATGGTGCTCCAGGGCAGCGGGTTGTCGAGCGCGCTTTCCCCGATGTCTTTGGACTCGTTGGCAACGGCGGGCAGGATGATGTCCGGCACGACGCCGCGCAACTGGGTGGATTTGCCGCTGGGCCGGAAGAACGTCTTGATGGTCAGCTTCAGGGCGCCGGGGTCGTTGGTGAGCGACGGGACGGGATAGCGAATGTAGGGGCGCAACTGGTTGACGCTCTGGACCGTGCCCTTGCCGTGCGTCGAGGATTCGCCGACGATGAGCGCCCGGCCATAGTCCTGCAGGGCGCCGGCCACAATCTCGGACGCGGAGGCGCTGTGGCGGCTGGTCAGCACCACCAGCGGGCCGTCATACGCCACCAGCGGGTCGGTGTCCACGGCCTCCTGGATCTGGCCGTCGGTCTCGCGCACCTGCACCACCGAGTTGGTCTTGACGAACAGGCCGGTCAGCCGGATGGCCTCCTCCAGCGAGCCGCCGCCGTTGTTGCGCAAATCGAGCAGGAGGCCGGCGATCTTCTCCTGCTTCAGCTTGTCGAGGAGCTTGATGACGTCGTCGGTGGTGCTTTTGGGCTCCGGCTTGTCCTTGGTGTTTTGGGGATCGAAGGTGGCGTAAAAGGACGGCAGGTCAATCACGCCCAGCCGGAGATTTTGGCCGTTCGCATCCGGCCCCTCGATGATCCGGGCCTTGGCCGCCGACTCGGTCAGCGGGATTTCGTCCCGGATCAGGCTCACGACGTTGCGCGTGGCGGACTCGGCGCCGTCGGGAATGATGGTCAGGCGCACTTCCGTGCCCTTGGGGCCGCGGATCAACTGCACCGCCTTGGTCAGGCTCATATCCACAATATCCACGGGCGGCTGGTCGCCTTGCGCCACGGCGACAATGCGGTCGTTGACCTTGATGAGCTTGCTCTTGATGGCCGGCCCGCCGGGCAGCAGCCGGCGAATCTTGCAGTAGCCGTCCACGGATTGCAGCTCGGCGCCGATGCCGAACAGGCTCAAGCTCATGCTGATGGAAAACTGCTCAAGCTGCGCGTGGCCGAAGTAGTCCGAGTGCGGGTCATAGGTGCGGGCCAGCGCGGTCAGATAAAGTTGCAGCACGTCGTCGTTGTTCCAATCGGCGAAAAAGCGCCGGTTGCGCTGATACCGGTGGCGGAGCGTCTCGATGATTTCCTCGTCGTCGCTCTTCTTCGGGGACGCGGCCGGGCCCGTGGCGGCGGACGCCGCGGAGTCCGCTTTCGCGCGGATGCCTTCGATCGCCACCGGCGCGAATACAGCCGGCCGGTCGGTGTCCGCGCGCGCGCCCGCCGCGGAGTCCTTGTCTTTGGGTGAGGCCAGCCGCGTGGGCGATGACCCCCGGCCGGACGGCGGCGCGGCGGAGTGTGGAGGGCTGCCGTTCGTGCCGGCCGCCGATGGCGGGAGCGGGGCCGGCGGGGGCGCGTTGGTTTCCGCGGGCGCCGGTTTTTTGGCGGCGGCGGCCGGCTTCTTCTGGCGGGCGCTGATCTTGCCGAGCAGCTCCTGCAAATAATCGAAGCGCACCCGCTCGCGCCAGAGCTTCCGGGCTTCCTCCAAATCCGCCGGGTACGGCATTTCCTTGCGATTCAGCGTGATCCGCTCGTCGGTGGTGAAGGTGAACTTTTCCCGCTGGAGCAGGGCTTCCGAGTATTCCGCCCGCTGGGCAACCCGCTGCAGGTAGCGGTTGAAGATTTTGCAGGCGGGGGTGACGTCGCCCTCGCCGCGGCGTTTCCCCGCGAGCGTCAGGTGAGCCAGGTTGGCGCGGTAAGGCTCGAACTCCGCCAGGTCCGCCTGGGTGAAATGCAGGCGCATCGGGTCCAGGGTCTCGAAATAGCGATCGAAGAACCGGCTGGCGACCTTTTCATCGAAGGGCTGGCGCAAGTAGTGAAGGTTCTCCAGCATCGAGGCGCTCACGCTTGCAATCTGGCCGTCCACCGGCCCGGGTTTGATGACGGGCAGGGCGTTGGTGGCCGGCGCGGTCGCTTCCGCCGCCCGCGACGGCCCGGAGAGAAAAAGCCCCACAGCCAAAAACAGACCGCGGATGGCAAGGTGTCTAATCATGATGTGTTCTTACGATGCTTAACCATAGCACAGCCGGAGCGCAACCCCGCAAAACTCTTTACGGGGCGGCGGGGCGGTTCCGGGCAATGCGCTGCCGGGCCCACTGGCGGGCGGCGGCGCGGGTGGTGAGCTCGCCCTGCAACTGCTGGTCGCGCAGCTCGGCCAGCAGCGCCCCCAGGGCCGGGCCGGGCGGCTGGCCCAGGGCGATCAGGTCGTGGCCGGTCAGCAGCGGCGGCCGGATTTGGGGCTGCCGCGCCAGCAACCCGGCTTGCGCCACCAAATAATCATAGACCTCCAGCCGTCCATGGGAACCCAGGCAATCGAGCCGGTGCAGCTCCAGCTCCAGCGGGAACGTGGGGCGCAGCAGCAGGCGGCGCAGGGTGGCTTTGCGCATCTGCGGAGCGTCCTTGAACTGCATGTGGCGGCGCACCGCCTGCACGACCGTCTCGATGTGCTTGCGGGGAAACCGGAGGCGCCGCAGGATGACGCCGGCCATCTCCGCCCCGAGCCGCTCGTGGCCGTAGAAGTGGATGCTGCCGGTCGCCGGGTCGGTCGTGGCGGTGAGCGGCTTGGCCACATCATGCAGCAGGACCGCCCAGGGCAGGGCGGGATCGGGCGCGGGCGGCAAATGATGCAGCATCCGGCAAAGGTGGTTGAAGACGGAGCCTTCGGGATGAAACTCCGGGGATTGGCGGCAGGCGACGGTCGCCGCCACCTCCGGGAGGACGTGCTCGAGCAGCCCGCTCTGCCACAGCAACTCCAGCCCGCGCGCGGCGTGCGGCGGCTGGAACAGCTTGACCAGCTCCTCGCGAATGCGCTCGGCGCTGATGCGCCGGATCCGGGCCGCGTGGGCCCGCACCGCGGCGAAGGTTTCCGCTTCCAGGCGGAAGTCCAGTTGCGCGGCAAACCGCACCGCCCGCAGCAACCGCAGGTGGTCTTCGGCAAAGCGCTCCGCCGGCGCGCCGATGGTGCGGATGACCCGGGCGCGCAGATCCGCCGCGCCGCCCACCCAATCGTGCAACCGCCGGCGCACGGGATCATAAAACAGGCCGTTGACCGTGAAATCGCGGCGGAGCGCGTCCGCCCGGGCATCGCCAAACGCAACCCGCCCCGGACGCCGCCCATCCTGGTAATCAGCTTCGGCGCGGAAGGTGGCCACCTGGAACTGGCATCCCGCCTCGAGCACCACCATGACGCCAAACTTGCGCCCGACGGCAAGGGTGCGCGGGAAGAGCCGCTCGATCTGCTCCGGCCGGGCGGCGGTGGCGAGATCGTAATCGCCCGGCGGGCGCCCCAGCAGGGCATCGCGGACGCAGCCGCCCACCCAGAACGCCGGGTAGCCGGCTTCCTGCAGCCGCCGGGCAATGTCCCGCGCGGCGCGGCGCAGGATTCGGGCGGGCGGCGCGCTCATGGCCGTTGGCTTCGCGCGGACACGCTCAACCGGCGGGCGAATCCTCGCCCCAAATCCCCTTGAGATGCTCGATGCCGCGCCGGACTTCCGCGACGGGCAGGTTGGGGTTGAGCTCGAACACCTTGATCTGCTCCGGCCGGATAAACGGCTTGAGCGCGGCAAAATCCAGTGTGCCCGTCCCCGGCGCGCAGTGATCCCGGCCGGGGAATTGGACATCGTGGAGATGCAGCCCGAACAGGCGGTCGCGCAGCGACTCGACATGCATCGCGTGGTGCAAAAAGCCGAGGTTCTCCTTGATCTGGGCATGGCCGGTATCATGCCAATAGACGAAGGCGGGGCTGGCCAGTTCGCGAAACAGGAAGGAGAAATCACTGTCGAGCGGCAGCTCCTCCAGCGCCTGGCGGTTTTCCAGGCCCAGCTTGACGCCGTGGGCCTCGGCGGCCGGCCCGAGTTCCTTCAGAAGCGCGCTGAGCCGCTCCATAAACGGCCCCTTCCGGGCCTCGCGCCGGGTGTCCACCTCCTCGCACAGCCGGGCATACTTGTCCGCGACCTTCTCCCGGCGTGGGGCCAGCTCGAGCAGCTTGTCGGTGTAGTTCTTCAGCTCGAGGCTGCCGCAGTGCAGCACGACGGCGGCGGCTTTGACGCGCGCGGCAAACTCGATGGTCTTGAGCGTGTAGCGCCGCGCCAACTCGCGCTCGCGGGGGCGCTCGGCGGAGAACTGGTAGAGGTTGGGCGCGGCGTGGTTCACGCCCAGGGGCAGCGGACAAAAGTTATGCACGCTCGAAATCCGGATCTCCCCCGCCGCCACCGCCTCCAGGATGCCGGGCAAAAGGCTGATCCGGGTGCAGTGGCCCAACTCGGCGTAGTCGAACCCCAGGTCGCGAATCTCGCGCAGCATCTGGCGGCCGTCGGTGTGCCGATGCGAGTTCCAGCAAGTGGAAAGCGAATACATAGCGCCACCCCGGGAATCACGCCCGGCGGGCGCGCCGCGCGCCGCGCCCTCGCCCGCCGCCCGGCCCGGCCTCGCGCCGTCCGCCGGCCCCGCCCCATTCGCCCCGATTAAAGTGCATCCTGATCAAAACTTGCTTGCGTCCTTTCCGTCCCCCGGAAACCAACCGGGCCGGGCGGCCGATCATTCCCGCCCGGGTCGTTCGTCCAGCATACCGGGGCGCCGGCCCTTGTCAACCGGCCACACCGGAACGCGCTTGCCATCGGCCGGGGCCCGGTGCCATTCTTGGGCATGGGTTTACCCGATCAACCAATCTCGCTGACCCCGCCGCAAATCGCCGAATTGCACCGTCAGTTGACGAAAATGCGCCACGACATCAACAACCACCTGTCGCTGGTCACCGCCTCGCTGGAGTTGGTCCGCTACCGCCCGGAGAAATCCGAGCGCATGCTGGCCACCGTGGCCGAGCAACCCCCGCGCATCGCCGAGGCGCTGCTGCGGTTCTCGGCCGAATTCGAGCGCGCCCTGGGCATCACCGCCCCCTGATCACCGGCCGTCCGCCCGCGCCGCCGGCGCCGGCGAATCCGCGCTCTTCATGTGGCGGTGCACGAAAACGTAATACAACACCCCCACCACCCCAAGAAACCCCACCAGCCAGAAAGTGACCTTGTGCATCTCGCCGTGGCTGATATTGGCCCCGACTTTCACCCCCAGCCAGCACAGTATCCCCGACCAGATCGCCGAGCCGAACAGCGTATAGATCGAGAATTGCAGGTAATCCATGCGCACGATGCCCGCCGGGATGCCGATCAGGTGCCGCACCACGGGCAGCAGCCGCGACGCAAAAATGCCAAACGCGCCGTAGGTGGCCGCCCAGCGTTCCGCCCCCTCAATCTTGGCGGGCGGGATGAAAACATACCGGCCATAGCGCATCACCAGCGGCCGCCCCGCCAGCCGCGACGCCCAATACATGACCGTCGCCCCCAGCCACGACCCCACAGCCCCGGCAACCACCAGCCCCGCTTGCGCGGTCCAGCCGGTAAGCGGCAGCCCGAGAAAAACCAGCCCGTCGTTCCATGCCAGGTGCGCCGCCGGCGGAATGACAATTTCACTGGGCAACGGGACAATCGAGCTTTCAATGGCCATCATCAGGCCCACGACCCAGTAGCCGCCGCTTTTCAACGCTCCGGCATACCACTGCCAGAGCGCGTTGATACTTGCTTTAAGCATGAGCGAGCAGCTTATAGCGGAAAACCCGCGGGGAGGGAATGAGATTCTACGCGCCCCGGACCAACCCGCCAAGACCCTGGGTTTTTACCTCCTGAGCC
>JAAYVL010000154.1 GCA_012517205.1 Verrucomicrobiota bacterium | reverse complement strand
GGCCCCGCCGCCGCGGCCGCGGCCCGGCGCCGCGCCAACCCCCTGAGCCGGACCGCCGCCGCCCCGCCCCCTAACGCGACCGCCACCGGCGCAGCCGCAGGGCGTTGCCGATGACGACCAGGTCCGACATCCCCATGGCCGCCGCGCACAGCACCGGGCTCAGGAACCCGAGCGCGGCCAGCGGCACGGCCAGGATGTTGTAGAAGAATGCCCAAAACAGATTCTGCTTGATGGTGCGCAGCGTGGCTCGCGCCAGCCCGAGGCTTTCCGGCACCGCCTCGATTTCCGACCGGAGCAGGATGATGTCCGCCGCCTCGCGCGCAATGTCGCTGGCGCGGCTGACCGCAATGCCCAGGTCGGCCTGCTCCAGCGCCGGCGCGTCGTTGATGCCATCCCCCACAAAAGCCACCCGCTGGCCTTGCCGCTGCAGCTTTTGCACCAGGGCCGCCTTTTGCTCGGGGCGGACCTGGGCAAAGACGTTCGCCGCGGAGATGCCGGTCTGCCGGGCGATGCCCGCGGCGGTCAGCGCATTGTCGCCCGTCACGAGATAAATCTGCAGCCCCTGCCGCGCCAGTTGCCGCACCACCTCGCGGGCGCCGGGCTTGAGCGCGTCCTTCACCGCAAACAAACCCCGCAAGCGATCCGCCACCGCCAGCCCCACCACCGTTGCGCCCTGCGCCGCCCATTCCGCGATAAAATCCTTTCCCGGCGCCAAATCCACCCCCGATTCCTCCAGCCAGCGCAACGCGCCCAGCCGGACCGCCACCGGCGCTCCCCGATCCACGGCAAGGGTGGCGGTCACTCCGCTTCCGCGAACCTCCTGCCAGCCGGCCAGCGGCGCGCGCGCCGCCGCCAGCTTCGCCACCGCCTGGCTGATCGGATGCGACGAATGTTCCGCCAGCGCCGCCGCCAGCTCCCGGGCGGACGCCGCGGCGGCTGGCCCGGCGTTCGACCCTCCCGGGGCCGCCTCCGGGTTCAGGAGGCGCCCCTCGTCCCACACTTTGACCACTTCGGCCCGGCCCGTGGTGAGCGTGCCGGTTTTATCGAACAGCACCGTGCCGACCCGTCCCGCCTTTTCCAGCGCCACGCCATCGCGGATCAGGATGCCGCGCTGCGCCGCGGCGTTGGAGCCGGCCATGATCGCCGCCGGGGTGGCCAGCCCCATCGCGCAGGGGCAGGCGACAATCAGCACGCCGGCGGCAATGATGAAGGCCGCCGCCAGCGCGCCCTCCGGCGGATGCGCCGCCCAGAGCAACGGCGCCAGCGAATCATGCACCCGCCGGGCCCAATCAGGCGCCAGCCCCCAGCTCAACCCCGCCGCCAGCGCCACCCCCACCACCAGCGGCACAAAAACGCTGCTGACCCGGTCTCCCAGCCGCTGGATGTTGGCGCGGCTGGCCTGGGCGCGCTGCACCGCCGCGATAATGTGCGCCAGGGCCGTCTCCTCACCCGTCGCCGTCACGCGCATCAGCAGCCGCCCGCTGAGGTTGACCGTGCCCGCATACAGCCGGCTGCCGGGCGCCTTGTCCACCGGCGCCGATTCGCCGGTCAGCATGGATTCGTCCAGGACCGAACTCCCCTCCTCCGCCGCGCCGTCGGTCGGCACCCGGTCGCCGGGGCGCAGGACGACCCGGTCGCCTTCCCGCAACTCCGCCACCGGAACTTCGCGCTCCGCCCCGTCGGGGTCCCGCCGCCGCGCCAGCGCCGGGGCCAGGTTCAGCAATTGGCGCAGGGCGCTCGACGCCCGCGCGCTCACCCGCGATTCCAGCCAGTGCCCGACGCTGACCACCGTGATGATTGCGGCCGCCTCCATGAAATAAACATGGCCGCCCGCGCCGCGGAGCAGCGCCCACGCGCTATAAACAAAAGCCGTCGTCGAGCCCAGCGCCACGAGCGTGTCCATGTTGGAGCGGCCCGCCCGGAGCTGGCTCCACGCGCCCCGGTAGAACGGCGCCCCGGCCACGATCTGCACCCCGCTGGCCAGGGCCAGGGAAACCCACTGGAACCACCGCGTCAGCCCCAGCCCCAGGCCCCATTCACCCAGCATGAGGGGCGCCGTGCCCAGAATCCCCACCCACAGGTTTAACTGCCACCGGCCGGGCGCGGCCCCGGCGGCGGGCGCGTCCGCGATACGGGCCTCGAAGCCCGCCTCCGCGATCGCCCGGATCACCGCGTCCACATCCCGCGCCGCGCCGCCCGCCCAGCGAACCGCCGCCCGCTTCGCCTCGAGGCGAACCGTCGCGCTGTGGACGCCCGGCACGCTTTGGATGGCCTCGGCCACATGCCGGGCGCAGTTGGCGCACGTCATGCCCGCGATGGCCAATTCCGTTCCCGTCCGCGGAGCCGCCGGGGCCTCGCCCGCCGCGTCCCGCGCCACTGTTGGTTCAACTTGCATAGCCGTATGCGTTCAACATGGCCCAGGACGATTCTCCGGACAACCCCGGCGTGATGTTCTTTAAGAACCCCGGCGGGCCGGGCGTTTTGGGTTCCGGAACTCCGCGGGCGGCCGGCGGCGGAAAGCGCCCGGGACTTCACGCCGCGCTTGCCAGCCGCCGGAAGCGCGTTAAGCTGCCCGCATGAAGCCGAATCATTTGCTGGTGGCGCTCCTGCTCGTGCTGGCGGGGGGCGTCATGCGGGTCCACGCCCAACCGACCGAGGCCGAACGAAAAGACTTTGCCAGCGTGCAAGCCCGGGCGAACAAGGGCGATGTCGAAGCCCAACTCCTCCTCGCCACCTACTATACGCAGGGAATCGGCGTCACCGCATCCCCGAAGAAAGCCGTCCAGGCGCTCCGCCAGGCCGCGCTCCAGGGCTCGGCCATCGGCCAGTACCGCCTGGGACTGAAATATCTCGACGGCGAAGGCGTGAAAGCCGACAAGGTGGAAGGCGCCCGCTGGATTCGCCGGGCGGCCGATCAGAAGCTGGCCGAAGCGCAATTCGTTTTGGGCCAATGCTACACCTGGGGCGAGGGAGTCGGCCGGGATGTCGTTGAAGCCGCCAACTGGTATCGCAAAGCCGCCGATCAGGACCTGGCAGACGCCCAAACCGAACTGGGCATCTGCTACTTCGAAGGCAACGGCGTGCCCAAAGACATCCCCGAGGGGGTGAAGTGGACGCGCCGGGCCGCCGAACAGGGTTTTGCCCGGGCCCAAAACCGGCTCGGTCTTTGTTATTCAAAAGGCACCGGCGTGCCCCAGGATTACCAGGAGGCCTATATGTGGCTGAACCTCGCAGCCGCCCAGGGCGATGCCCGGGCGGAGGATGCCAAAATCAACCTGGCCGCCGCGGAACGCTTCCTCTCGCCCGAGCAGATCGCCGAAAGCCAGCGCCAGGCGCGCGAGTTTCGTCCCCGCAAAGCCGGATCGCCGGCCCCTCCGCCCCCCGCGCCCGCCCCGACGCCCGCGCCCGCCCCGCCCCCGCCCGCGCCTGCCCGCCCCGCCCCGGCCGGCTTCGTGAACGTCAGCGCCCCCGACGACGCCTGTGAAATCTTCGTTGACGGCGCCTTCGTCGGCCACACGCCCGCCCGGGTGAAATTGGCCGTCGGCACGCACGAGGTGGAGGTGAAGAAGCCCGGCTTCCGGCCTTACCGGCGGCCGCTGCAGATCACCGAAGGCTCGGAACTCACCCTGCGCGCCGTGCTGGAAAAGCAATAAGGCCTCGCGGCGGGCTCCGTTTTCGAGGCCCGCATCCGGCAGCCTTTCGCCTTGCCAGGGCGGGCGCAGGCGTCCAGGCTCCGGGGGCTGGCGACCCCCAGGCTGGCAAACTGGGGCCGCCGCGCCTTTGCTATGAAATACCGATTGTGCTTCACGCTCCTGCTGCTGCTGGTATTCACCCCCACGCCGATGCTGGCGCAACTGGCCGCATTTACCTACCAGGGACAGTTGCTGGATGACGGCGAACCGGCCAATGGCAGCTACGACCTGCGGTTTACGCTCGCCGACGCGCCCGCGCAGGGCCATCTCATCGCCGGCCCGCTCACCAACGCCGCGGTAGCGGTTCGCGACGGTCTCTTCCTCGTCACGCTGGACTTTGGCGGCTCCGCCTTCGACGGCTCGCCCCGGTGGCTGGAGATAGAGGTGCGGCCGGCCGGCCCCAGCGCCCCCTTCATTCGGCTAAGCCCGCGACAGCCGATTACGGCAACGCCCTACGCGACGCTGGCCGCCAGCCTGCTCCCGGGAGCGGCGGTTGCGCTCGACGGCGCGGGAATCACCAATCTCGACGCCTCGGCTTTGGCGCGGGGCACCGT
Source organism: Verrucomicrobiota bacterium (assembly GCA_012517205.1). GTDB lineage: Bacteria > Verrucomicrobiota > Verrucomicrobiia > Limisphaerales > UBA8199 > UBA8199. Next base: position 7,762 of record JAAYVL010000154.1, on the reverse strand, counting down.
GCCCCTGGCGCGTTTGCGCGGCATCACCGCCACGGAACTGGATGCCCATACCTGGCAGTTGGCAACCCAGGGAACGGCCGGGCTGAGTTTCACCCCGCAGTTTGGCCATGCGAACCTGACGAACTGGGCCAAACTCGAGACGAACGTGCTGGCCGGTTTGGCGGGCGCGGGCACCAGCCTGGCGGCGGGGACGAACTGGCTGCGCGCGATCAGCAACGCGGTTCCGGGGGTTTACACCAACAGCGGCAACCTCTGGGTGAGCGGCTCGACCCTCCCCGCGGCCAACGGCCTTTACACGCTGGCGGCGGGCGCGGTCTTCGAGCTTTGCACCAATACCGTTGTGTGGACGAACCAAAACCACTATGGCGCGTTCGCTCCCGCCGTTCGCGACGTGGATATTTGGAGCAACCAACCCCTGACCATCACGAACCCCTCCGGCGCCGCCGTGCTGTCCAACGCGAGTTTCGTATCGTCCGGGGACGTGGTTTACTACGTGCCAGGCTATCCCGCGGGCATTTTCCTGACCAATAATGGCGTGGCGGACGGAGTGTTGCACTGGGCCAGCAATACACTCGTGGAACCGGGCTGGCACGTGGCGGGCTGGCAGGCGTCCGGGCCGCTGCAGTTGGAGGGCGGCCGCTATGTCGGAGACGCCAGCGGCCTGTCGAATATGCCTCCCGTCGTCCAGGCAAAGCTCAACGACACCCTGCGCGTTTCCGAGGGCGGGGTGTTTCGCCGGATATTTCACGCGCCCCCGCTGGGAATCTGCACCTGGCCCGCGTTTTCCCGCCAGATTAATGACGAGGTCGTGCGCGGCCTGGCCGACAGTTTATACACGAACCACCTGGTCGAGCTTGGCTGGCGGCTGCTGCAACTGGACGGCGGCTGGCAGGGCGGCACCAACAACTCCGGCCGGGACACCAACGGCTTGCTCACTTACCATCCCCTCAACTTCCCCGACTGGGACGGCACCCGGCGCTACCTGCGCGAGCGCGGCTTGACGCTCGGCCTGTATCACGAAATGACCAAGGGAAATGAAGGAATGCGCCTGACCAATCATTACGTCGCGGATGCGGCGGCCCTGCACTCCTGGGGAGCGGACTATGTGAAGATTGACGAAGGAACGCGCACGCTGGCGGGACGGTTCAGCGAGTTCGCGGCGCTGCGGGCGGCGGGCGATGCCATCGGCTGGAACCCTTACCTGATGAACGGCTCCTGGACGACCAACCCCGCGCCGGATGCGCGGTTCCCCCTGGTCATAGATGCCGTCCGGCTGGCCTATGGCGACCTTTACATCGGGGGCAACCCCGCCTCCGCCTTTAATGCGCTGATGGCGAACTTCCGGCGCGGGATGCGATACCTTTCCGCGTTCGACAACCAGCCGGGCAAATGGAAGGACTTCGACTTCCTTACCTTGTCGCGGGTGACGGGCGAACACAGCCTCCGGATCCGGCAAACCGCGCTGAGCTTATGGAGCATTGCGCCCTCGGCGATTCTGCTGGACCTGGTCACGCCCGATATGCTCCCCTTGCTGACCAACCGGGCCTTCCTGGCCGTGCATCAAGACCCCCTTTGCGCGCCCGGACGGCAGGTCGCCAGCAATGCCACCTGCGAGGTCTGGATGCGCCCGCTCGTTTCCGGAGCCAAAGCCCTCTGCGTGTTCAACAAAACGGCCAGCCCGCAAACCAATATCGTCACGTTTTCCTCCCTGGGCCTGACCCCCGGCCCCGACTGCTATGCCAGGGTGTATAGCGTGTGGGATAACCAGACCTTGTACTACGCGACCAACGATTTCTCCATCAACCTCACCAACTACTACGCCAACCTGCTTGTGGTCTCGCCCAACCGGCTGGCCGCGGCGGCCTCGTTCCTGCCCACGACCAATCTGCCCCTGCCCGGCGCAACCTGGACGCTCCGATCAGATGGGACCCACCTCTACTGGAGCAGCCCGTGAGCACCCGGCGCGCCCTGGCCGGCGGCCTTTCCGTCATCCGCGCGAAACCGCGGGGGCATTACCACTTCTCTTGGCGGACGTAATCGGCGTTAAAGCGGGTGCGCGGGGGCGGAGCTTCGCCGGGCTGGCCGAGCGAAATGGCGGCCACGGGAACAAACGAAGCCGGCAGCGAGAGCAACTCCTTGACGCGCTGAATCAGGGGCTCAACGGGGTGGATGCCCACCCAGCAGGCGCCCAGGCCGTGCGCGTGCGCCGCCAGCAGCAGGTTCTCGATGGCCACCGAGCAATCCTGCAGCAGGTAGCTAAGCTGGCGCTCGAACGCAACGTCCAGATCGCCGCAGACCACTATGGCCATCGCCGCCGCCGATAACATGGCCGCTCCGGGATGCAGCGTGGCCAGTTTCGCCAGCATCTGCCGGTCCCGGACCACCACAAACCGCCACGGATCTTTCGTCATCGCCGAAGGCGCGGCCATCGCCGCCTCCAGCAGCCGGGTCACCACCTCGTCGTCCACCTCCCCGGGGGAGTAAATACGAATGCTGCGGCGGCCCAGGATAAAGTCCAACATTTGAGATCTCGGGGTGGTCATAATTGTCGCATTAAATAAAACTCCCCCTGTCTAACGGGTTTGCCCACCGTTTTCAACCCGGAATTGCCCCGACCTCGCCCCGGTCTCCCGCCCCCGCCGGGCACCCGGTCCGGAATTCAATCCCGCAGCCTCCTCCTTGCGCCAGCCTCTCGGCAGCCCCATTCCTGCCTCCTTCTGAGCCGTGTACAAGGGGTGTACAAGGGATGCTCACCGGGTGTACATAGGATTTTGCATAGTACATCCGGTGAGCATCCGTTGTACTCCCGTTGTACATCCCTTGTACACAGCTAAGCGATAGCTATGGAATAGCTTGGAATGACGAAGGTTAGGTCGAAAATGGCGGTTGGAATGGTTTAATGGGCTTGGAAGTGAAAACTGTCCAATAATTGGACAGTTTTCTGGAGGTTGGAGTGGGTTTTAATCGTCTGATTTGGTCCCGAACGATGGGCAGGCGGGGAAAGAGGGGGCCGGGGTTGAGGTGCTATTGGATTACGGCCAGCCCTAACCGCAGGGGGTCAGTCGAGGGGTGGTGCAGGTTCTTCCGCCGGGCGTGGTGGGAAGGTTTCCGAGCCACGTATTGGGCGGCAGGCTGCGGCCGGGCGCTGCGGGGGGGCATGCGGCCTATCGAAAAAAGAAAGGGCGCGGGCAGGCTGTTGACCCTTGCGCGGCGCCCGGCTGCTGTTCCCTGCCGGGGATGAAACGGGCAGGCAAAGGGTGGCCGCGGCGGTTAGCGTTGCGGGCTTGGATAATCGGCCGGCGCTTGAAACGGTCCCGCTTTGAGGGCGGCCAGGTCGGAGTCGGTGATTGCCGAGGCGCTGAAAAGAATGACGCCGGCCGCGCCGAGTTTTCGCGCGAGTTCGATTTCTTGCAGGACGGTCGGCATCGGGGTTTCGCCGCCGCTCCATTTCACCCCGATGCCGATGAAGACGGGGCAGGGTTGCAGGTCTTTGAGGATGGTCTGGGTCAGGCGGGTGAAGAACTCCAGGTTGGGGGTATAATTCTGCGAGGCGTAGTAATCCAGCCACCCCAGTTCCGCCCAGCGTTTCCAGTCACGTCCGAGTTTGCGGTCGGAACTCCAGTAGGGGCCGCCGTTGACGGAAAAGATGGGGCGGGGGTTGCGTTTTTCCAGCTTGGCCCGGAGCGCGCGGATGAACTCGGTGGTGCCCAGGCAGCGGAAATCTTCGGCCGCCGGGCTGTTGATGGCATCCACGATATCCGTGCCGTGGATTTTCCGGTACAGGGAACGGCAGAGATCGCAGGCGCAATTCCCGGTGGTACCATAACCCGGTTCTTCGATGTGGATGGAAATGCCCGGGTAGCGGTCCAGCAGAGAGTCCACCTGCTTCAACTGCCAGGCCCGGGCTTCGGGGTGCATGGGGCAGACATCGTTCATGGGCGAGGTCACCTGCGGCGACTGGCCGGCTTGGGCGGGCGGGGTTACCCGGCGCGCGGCCCAGGCGGGATCGCCGCCGTGCCGGGGGTTGAAGTCCGGGCTGCGCGCGAACCGGTAATCCGTGAAGGAATACCAGAGATGCACCTGCAAATGGCGTTCGCGGGCGCAGCGGACCAGTTCCCCGAGCGCATCCCACCGGGCGGTGGGCTGGTTGGTTTGATAGGCGGGATCGGTCAGCGCGGCGATGTAATCGCTGGTCACCCAGGGGAGCACGAAATTGAAGTGGGCATCGGCGTAGCGGTCGGCGAACGCCTTGACCTCCGCCTTGCCGCGGTCCGGGTCGGGGTTGAAGTGGGTAAGGTGGACCCAGATTCCGCGGGCTTCCGGGGCGGCGGCGGGCGCGGCGGTATAGCCCGGCCCGGCGGCGAGCCAGAGCAGCAGCAGGGCGGCCGTCAGCGTCAGCGCCCCGGAGCGGGCGCCAAAGCCCGTGGGATTAAGGGCCGAACTTTGCGAGGAAGACAAGTGCCGGGCAGCGGTGATTTTCATGCGAATTACTTTGGGGCGGGCGCGGCGGGAAGTCAATGGGGATGCATTGTGGCTTGCGCTTTCGCGGGCCGGCCCAACAATTCCCGGTCGAATGTCGCAAAACCGGAATCAAGAACGCGCATGGTGGGTCGCCGCCTTGCTGGTGCTGGCGGTGCTCGCGGTGTACCTGCCGGTGGTGGAGCTGGACTTCATCAATTTGGATGATGACGACTACGTCACGGCGAACCCGCAGGTGCGGCAGGGGTTGACGGGCGGCGCCGTGCGCTGGGCGTTCACCCGGTGCCATGCGGCGAACTGGCATCCGCTGACGTGGCTGTCGCACATGCTGGACTGCCAAATCTACGGGCTGCGGCCCGCGGGCCATCACGCGACCAATGCGCTTTTTCATGCGGCCAACGCGCTCCTGCTGTTTCTTTGGCTTCGTTCCCTCACCGGCGCGTTTTGGCGCAGCCTGCTGGTCGCCGCGCTCTTTGCCGTGCATCCCCTGCGGGTCGAATCCGTGGCCTGGGTGGCGGAACGCAAGGATGTGTTGAGCGCGTTTTTCGGGTTGCTGTCGTTGTGGGCTTATACCGCGTATGCGTCCCGCCGCCGGGCCCGTGAGCCGGAGCGGGCCGGCGCCGCGCCGGCCGGCGGCGGCGCGGGCGGGGTTAAGGGAGCGGCTTTGGTTTGCTATCTCCTGTCGGTGGGATGTTTGGCGCTGGGGTTGATGAGCAAGCCGATGCTGGTGACCTGGCCGTTGGTGATGCTGCTGCTGGATTATTGGCCGCTGGGGCGGATCGGGAAATGGAACGCGCCGCGCGGCGGCGCGGCGGTTTTCGGCCGGCGGCGGTGGGTTGGGCTGCTGGTGGAGAAGGCGCCCTTTTTCGCGCTGTCCGCCGCGTCTTGCGGGGTGACGGTCTGGGCGCAGAAAGCGGGAGGGGCGTTGGTGGAGCTGCAATCGCTGCCCCTGGGCGCGCGGCTGGAGAACGCGGTGGGCGGCTATGGGCGGTATTTGGGGAAGCTGGTTTGGCCGGCGGACTTGATCGTGCACTATGATTCCCCCGCCTTTGCGTCGGCCGCCGCGCTGGCGGCGGCGCTGGGGGCGCTGGCCGCCGCGACGCTGCTGGCGTGGGGGCAGCGGAAGAAGCGGCCGTACCTGCTGATGGGCTGGCTTTGGTATCTGGGCATGCTGGTGCCGGTGATCGGTTTGGTGCAGGTCGGCAGCCAGACGATTGCGGACCGTTACACGTATCTGCCGACGGTGGGGTTGTTAATCATCGCGGCGTGGGGCGCGGGCGAGCTTGCGGGGGCGGGACGCCGGCGACGGTGGGTGGTGGCGGGGGCGGCGGCCGCGGCGCTCATCGCCTGCGCGCGCGCCACCGGGGCGCAGTTGCTTTATTGGCAGAACTCCGAGACGCTCTTTCGCCATACGCTGGCTTGCGCCCGGAGCAACTGGCTGGCCTGGAACAACCTCGGGGAGTTCCTGGCCGGGCAGCGGGCGCTGCGGCCGGCGGAGCTTTGCTACCGGGTGGCGCTGGAGATCCGCCCGCAGTCGGAGGTGAGCTGGCGGAATCTGGGCGGCGTCCTGCGCGACCAGAACCGGAATGAGGAGGCCATCGCGGTTTATGAGGCGGCGCTGCGCCAGGACTCCCGGTTCGTGACCGTGCGCAACGGCCTGGCGACGGCGCTGGCCGCGAGCGGGCGGCTGGCGGAAGCGCGGGCCCAGTGCCGGGAAGCGGCGCGGCTTGACCCGGCGGCCGCCGAGCCGTACAGCAACCTGGGCGCCTTGCTGGCGCGGGAGCGTCAATGGGATGAAGCCGCCGCGGCGTTCCGGCAGGCCCTGGCCCGGGACCCCGTCATGAGTGAAGCCCGCTGCGGGCTGGGCGGAGTGCTGGCGAATCAAGGCCACTACGAGGAAGCGGTGCGCGAGCTGGCCGGGCTGCTGCGGCTTCAGCCGACGAACACCGCGGCGCGGCTGCAGTTGGCCGGCGTCTGGCTGGTGCGGGATCGGCTGGACGAGGCGCAGCGGGAGTATGCCGAGGTGCTGCGCCACGATCCCCGGAATGCAACCGCGCATTATCGCCTGGCCCAGTTGCTTTTACAGCGGCACGACCCGCGGGGGGCGATCGAGCACTACCGCGCCGCCCTCGCCGCGCGGCCGGGTTATGGGGAGGCCCTCAACAACCTGGCCTGGACGCTGGCGACCCACCCCGACCCGCAATTCCGCGACGGGCCGGAGGCGGTTCGGCTGGCGGAGCGAGCCGTCCGCCTGACGGATCAGCGGCAGGCGCTTATGTGGGGGACCCTGGCGGCGGCCTGCGCTGAAGCGGGACGCTTTCCCGAAGCGGTGGCCGCCGCGGAACGAGCCCGGGAGCTTGCGGAAAAGGCCAACGACGCGGACGCCGCCGCGTTCAACGCCCGGATGCGGGAGCTTTTCCGCGCCGGCCAGCCGTATCGCGAGGCTCCGTGATGGGCGCGGTTCCGGCGGCGGCGCCCGCCCCCCGGCCCGGATGGAACAGCGGCCAAAGCCGGGCGTCGCGACGGCACCCCTTGCTTGCGCGGGCGCGGTTCGCATGCTAGCGGTTAGCTTGTTGTGAGAAACAACCGTTTACCGTGGATGGTTTTGATATTTTGCGCCCTGGCCCTGGGGCGCCCGGCGCCGGCCGCGGCCCAGACTTTGTACACGGAGGATGGGGAGCCGACGGGGCTGGAGGAGGAGATTCGCTGGCGGGTCAACCGCGGGCGGTTTGACACGGTCAGTGAAAACCAGTTGCGCGGCAGCAGCTATACGGATGTGCCGGCCACGGCCGGCCCGCTGGCGCCCAACCAGAAGCTGGCCCTGGCGGCCCGGCATCACAGCGAGGACATGGCCAAACAGAATGTTTTCAAGCATGAAACGGTGGTGGGCAGCGCGTATTATAACCCGGTGACGCAATCCAATTTTTGGGATCGCATTACCGCGGAAGGCTACGTCTGGAATGGGATAGCCGAGAACATTGCCGCCGGCCATGTCGGCGCGGAGGCGGTTTATATGAGCTGGTGGCACAGCGAGGGGCATCGGTTGAATATGTACCATGTCAACCTGCGCGAGATTGGAAATGGGTATTATTATTGGGAGGCGTCGGACTATCGCCGGTATTACACCATGGACCTGGGCGTAAGCGGGGTTGATTATTTCTTCACGGATACCCTGTTTCGCGATGCGAATAGCAACGGTGTTTACGAGGCGGCGGAGGCGGTCGGCGGGGTGGCCGTTCGCCTGTTGGTGGACGGTTCCCCCACCAGCCACTACGATATCTCG
>JAAYVL010000041.1 GCA_012517205.1 Verrucomicrobiota bacterium | reverse complement strand
TCCCTCATCATTGTCCCATGCCCGAGCAGAAGAATCCCGGCAACCCCGCCGAGCCGCGGGGCGTGGTGCCGTACAATCCCGGGCTTTATGCGCTGGATATACCGACTGCCAACGCCGGCGCGCGGACATCTTGTCCGCTTTAAGTACGGGACGGCAGACTGTCGCGGAAACTGAAGCAGGCGCCCGAAAGAAAGACCGCCCAAAGCGGGCCGGAGGCCCGCGCGCCGGGGGCTGGGGATTATGAAGCGCTGCTCCTTGGGGATTCGGGCTTGGTTTTTGGTTGCGGATGGCGCACGCTGGCGGTTGATGCAGTTCATTCGTGACATCTATGCGAACGGACGCACCGCGGGGAGGCCGGTGTTTTCGTTCGAGTTCTTTCCGCCGAAAACCGACGAGGGCGACCGCATCCTGTTCGAGAAGACGCTGCCCGCGCTTTTGCAGGCCCGTCCGGATTATTGCTCGGTCACGTACGGGGCGGGCGGCAGCACGCGGGACAAAACGCTCCGGATCGTGGAGCGCATCCAGCGGCAGCACGCGCTGACCACGGTGGCGCACCTGACCTGTGTGTGCGCCACGCGGGAGCAGATCGGCGAGCTGCTGGCCCAACTGCGCGCGCTGGGCATCCGGAACCTCCTGGCCCTCCGCGGCGATCCGCCCGGCGGCGGCGAGTTTCAGCCGGCGCCGGGGGGCTTTGAGTTTGCCCGCCAGTTGGTGCAGTTCATTCGCGCGCAGGGCGACTTCAGCATTGGCGTGGCGGGTTTCCCCGAAGGCCACACGGCCTGCCGCGCGGGCCGGCACGCCGATTGGCGCCATCTCAAGGAGAAGATTGATGCGGGCGCGGACTTTGTCCTTACCCAGTTGTTCTTTGACAACGCTGATTTTTTCCGCTTCCGCGATCATCTGACCCGCGAGTTGGGGGTCCAGGTCCCGATTGTGCCGGGGGTGGTATCCATTTTGAGCGGCGCCCAAATCCAGCGATTTACCGCCATGTGCGGCGCCAGCATCCCCGCGCCCCTGGCGGCGCGGCTGGCGGAACTGGGCGGGGACGACGCGGCGGTCGCCGAGTTTGGCATCGAGTATGCCACCCGCCAATGCGAGGGGTTGCTCCAGGCGGACGTGCCCGGGATTCATTTCTACACCCTGAACAAGGCGGCGGCCACGGTCCGGATTCTGCAGAATCTCGGGCGGGCGCGCTGAGGCCGGCGCCGCCGGGCGCGGGCGGGTTTGGAGCGGGTGTCAAGCGGTCTTTGCGGGTGGCCGGTCGGGCCACTTTTGCATTGCGCCGGGGGCGGATTCCCGCTAAAGTAGGGTGTCGGTCGCAACGCGAGGAAGCATTATGTATTACGGCGTAAGTTATCATCCGGAGCAGTGGGTTTACCCGTACGGCGGGACGCCGGAGCGTCCGGAGGCGGCCTGGGAGCAGGACATCGAGTGGATGCAGTCCGCCGGCATCAATGTGGTGCGCATGGGCGAGTTCGCCTGGGGGTTGTGCGAGCCGGAGGAGGGGCAGTTTGACTTTGGCTGGCTGGGCCGGGTGATGGATTTGCTGGGCAAGGCGGGCATCAAGGTGGTGCTGGCCACGCCCACCGCCGCGCCGCCCATCTGGCTCACCCAGAAACACCCGGACATCCTGCCGGTGGACGAGCGGGGGCTGGTGAAGCGGGAGGGCACCCGCCACGCCGTATGCCTGGCCAGCGACAAGTATTGGGAATATTCCCGCCGCATTGTGGAGCAGATGGCCAAGGCGCTCGGCCCGCATCCGCAGCTCATCGCCTGGCAGATTGACAACGGCGTGGGCGGCAATTTCACCGAGGCGTCGTTCAATGAAGACGCGCGCCGGGAGTGGCACCTGTGGCTGGAGAACAAGTATGAAACCATCGAGCGGCTGAACAACCTGATGGGGTTGCGGCACTGGGGCCAAAACGTCACGAGCTGGAAGCAGGTGCCCATGCCGATGCGGGCGCCGACCGCGCACAACCCGGCGCTGGTGCTGGATTGGCGCCGGTTCTGCAGCGACATCATCGTGGGCTTTGTCAAGATGCAGGCCGATTTGCTGCATCAGCTCACGCCGCAATGCCCGGTCACCACGAACCTGCGGCCGTTGCTGCACCGCTTTGACCACTTCGACCTGGCGGAGGTGATTGATTTTGTCTCCATCGAGAGCCACGCCGTCCTCAAGCCCAAACCGTCGGGCATGGCCTGCGAAATTGACATGCTGCGCTCGCTCAAGAAGGCGGACATCCGGACCCCGGACGGCGACGCCGGTTTCTGGGTGATGGAGCAGAAGGCGGGCAGCGTGAACTGGCAGGAGGTCCACGCGCTGATGCGGCCCGGCATGCTGCGGCTGTTTAGCTATCAGTTGATGGCGCGGGGGGCGGAGGCGATTGTCTTTTTCCGGTGGCGCCAGCCGCGTTTCGGGGGCGAGCAATTCCACGGGGCGGTGATGCCACACCGGGCGCGCGCCACCGCGCGGGTGTTCAAGGAAGTGGACCAGTTGGGCGACGAAATGAAGCTGCTGTCCCCGACGCTCAAGCATTCGCGCGTGGCGGCGGAGGTTTGCCTCCTGTACACCCACGACAATGAATGGGCGCTGCAGCAGGCGACGCACCGCAACCAGTTTTTCAACCTGCGGGAGCATATCCAGCTCTTTTACAACGCGCTGCATGAGCGGAATCTCGCGGTGGATTTTGCCCGCCCCACCGAAGACCTCTCGCGCTACAAGCTGGTGCTGGCGCCGTCCCTGCATTTGCTGGCCGGCGGGGAAGCCGACCGGCTGAAGCTCTACGTCCAAAACGGCGGCACGCTGGTCGCCACGTTCAACACCGGGTTGGTGGATGAATACCACCAGGTGCCCGACACCGGCTACCCGCACGACCTGACCGACTTGTTCGGCCTGGAGGTGGTCGAGTTCGATCACTTGCCGCCGGGGGAGGAGAATCATCTCACGTTCAAGGGGGCCTTCCCGGCCAGCCACATGCACCCGGCCCGGCTGTGGTGCGATCTCATCGAGCCGGGCGATTGCCAGGTGATCGCCAGCTACGCCAAGGATTTCTACGCCGGCCGCCCAGCGATGACGCTGCATCCGTTCGGCCTGGGCAAGGCCATTTACATCGGCACGCAGAGCCACGCGCATTTCTACACCGACCTGGTGACCTGGCTGCGCCAGATGTGCAACCTGCATCCACCGCTGCGCGTGCCGGATAATATCGAGCTATGCCAGCGCCAGAAGGACGACGCCAACCTCTACTTCCTGCTGAATCATCAGAACTCGCCGGTGCGCGTCCAGTTCTACAAGCCGATGCACGATTCCCTGACCGGCAACGCGATCTCCGGCAACTACGACCTGCCGCCCCGCGGAGTGCTCGTGCTGGATGAACCGCTGGAGGCGAAACCCGCCGGCGAAACCGAATGAGCCCGGAACGACAACCCCGGCGCGGCCGGCCCGGATAAGATGCGCCCGCCGCCGCACGGCCCCGCCCCGCAGACTCCCCGCGAGCGCGTCTGCGCGCAGTGGCGCGGGGTTGACCTGGCCCCGCTGGAACAGGCGCAAGCCCTGCGCGCCCAGCCGGTGGGGACCGTTTTGACGCGCGTTCTTGCGACGCTCCGCCTGGATCGCCGCCGGAGCGAGGCGGAGATCGCCAAAGCGTGGAATGATTTGCTGGATCCGAATCTCACCGCGCATGCCCAGCCGACCGGGCTGAACAAGGGCACGCTCTACGTCACGGTGGATAGCAGCGTCTGGCTGAGCGAAATCGTGCGCTATCACCGCAAGGAGATCCTGGAGCGGTTGCAGCACAGCTTTGGCCGGGACCTGGTGCGGCGAATTTCCTTCCAGGTGGGCTGAGGCCGGCGAGGCAAGAAGAAGTGTTGCGGCCGGCGGGGGAACGGAGTTATAAACTGGCCGTGACGGGCGCCCGGCTTGCGCGCGACCGCGCCGGTGCGGGGCGCAGAAACATGATGAAACCTGAAACACAGTTCTTATGAGCATGAAACCATGGGTACTAATGGCGGGCGCCGCGGGCCTCGCGGCCCTTTGTCTGACCGCTTGCAAACCGGCCGAACCAACGGAAACGATCAAGCTCTCCTATAGCGTCTTTTTCCCCCCGACGCATGTGCAGTGCATCGCCGCCACCAACTGGGCGCATGAAATCCAGCAGCGCACCGGCGGGCGCGTGCAGATCACGGTTTATCCCGCCGGTTCCCTCACCAAAGCCGATCAGTGCTACGAGGGGGTGATTAAAGGGATTTCGGACCTCGGGATGAGCTGTTTTGCCTACACCCGCGGACGGTTCCCGTTGCTCGAGGGATTGGACCTGCCGTTGGGGTATCCCGATGGCGCCACCGCCACGCGCCTCGCCAACACCATCATCCAAAAATACCAGCCCGCCGAACTGAACGACGTGAAAATGCTTTACGTCCACGCGCACGGGCCGGGCATCCTCGCGAGCAAGAAGCCGGTGCATTCGCTGGATGAGCTGAAGGGCATGAAAGTGCGCGCCACCGGATTGTCGGCGAAGATTGTCGAGGCGCTGGGCGCCACGCCGGTCGCCATGAGCCAGCCGGAAACCTACGAAGCCCTGGCTAAAGGCGTTGTGGAAGCCACGCTGTGCCCCATCGAAACGCTCAAGGGCTGGAAACAGGGGGAGACCATCGAATACGTGGTGGACGCCACGGCCATTGGCTACACGACGGCCATGTTCGTGGTGATGAACAAGGATAAATGGGCGGCGCTGCCGGCCGACGTGCAGCAGGTCTTCACCGAGGTAAGCCAGGAATGGATCGCCAAACACGGCGCCGCCTGGGATGAGGCGGATCAAGCCGGACGCGAATTCGTCACCGACCTCAAGCGCCAGTTCATTCATCTGCCCGAAGCCGAGCAGCAACGCTGGAAGGCGGCCGTCAAGCCGATCCTGGATGATTTCGCGAAGCAGGCCAAAGAAAAGAACCTGCCCGGCGAGGCGATGCTGGCGGATATTCAAGCGGGCATTCAAGCGTCCAAAACCAGCCAGTAACCCGAAAAGGTGGCAGCCCCGCCGAAGCGGGATGATTTCGCAATACCAGCCAACGAAACCGGCCCGTCTGGCGCGCCGCGGCGGCGGATATTCCGGCGGCACTAGCCCGGGAACGGCCGCCCGATGAGTTCGCCGCCCGTTCCTCCGTCCGGTCCGCAAAGCCCGTGGCGCCTTTATGACCAGGCGCTGCGGGCGCTGGTGATGGCGCTGGCCTATGTGGCGTGCGCCAGCCTCATGGTCATGGTGCTGGTCACCAGCGCGGAAGTGGTGCTGCGCCTCTTCCGCCTGTCGCTGACCGGCGCGTATGACATTGTCAAGATTGCCGCCGCGATTACCATTGCCGCGGCGCTGCCCTACACCACCGCCATCAAGGGCCACGTCGCCATCGAGTATTTCTTCCATAAACTGGGGCGGCGCGGGCGCATTGTGGTGGACGCCCTCATGCGGCTGGCGGGCATGGCGCTATTCAGCCTGCTGGCCTGGGGATGCGTGGACTATGGCCATTCGCTCCGGACCCGGGGGGAGGTCAGCATGACGCTGCAACTGCCGATCTTCTGGGTGCCGTATGTGCTGGCGGTTTCGTGCGGGTTGGTGGTGCTGATCAAGGCGTATCACCTGGCGCATCCCGGCAAGCCGATGATCAAGCCATGAGCCCGAACGAAGGCGCCCTTTTCGGCTTTGCTTTGCTGCTGCTCCTCCTGGCGGGGTCCATGCCGGTGGGCTACGTCATGGCGGCGGTGGGCCTGGTGGGCTTTGCCGTCATGGTGTCGCCGGCGGCGGCCTTCAGCATGGCCACGATTGACCTCTACACCACTTTCTCCGATTACAACCTCACCACCATTCCCTTGTTTGTCCTGATGGGGCAGATCGCCTTCCACACCGGCATCAGCCGCGGATTGTTCCATGCCGCCTACCACTGGATGGGACGGCTGCCGGGAGGGCTGGCCATGTCCACGATCGGCGCCTGCACCGCCTTTGGCGCCATCTGCGGCTCGGGCCCCGCCACCTCGGCCACCATCGCGTCCGTCGCCCTGCCCGAAATGCGGCGTTACCGGTACGACATGCAACTGGCCACCGGCTGCGTGGCGGCGGGCGGCGGCATCGGCATGCTGATCCCGCCCAGCATCGTGTTCATCGTCTATGCCATCCTGACCGAGCAATCCATCGGCAAACTCTTTATCGCCGGCGTGGCCCCCGGGCTGATGATCGCGCTGTTGTTCTGGGCCGTCATCTACTTCGAATGCAAACGCCATCCGCATCTCGGACCGCCGGGGCCGGTCTTCTCCTGGCGCGAACGGTTCGCCTCGCTCAAGGGCGTATGGGAAACGTTGACGCTGTTCGTGCTGGTCATGGGCGGGATGTTCGCCGGCTTCTTCACCGCCACCGAAGGCGCGGCCGTCGGCGCGGCGGGCACGCTGGTCATCGCCCTGCTCAAGCGCGAGCTGACCTGGCGCAAGTTCACCCAGTGCCTGAACGAATCCATCCGCACGGCATGCATGGTGATGGTCATCGTTGCCGGGGCCATTATTTTCGGGAAGTTTCTGGCCGTGACCCAGGTGCCCTCCACCCTGGCCGCGTGGCTGTCGGGATTGCCGCTGCCCGGTTGGGGCATCATTGGCTTGATTATGCTGTTTTATCTGGTGGGCGGGTGCTTTCTGGACGCGCTGGCCTTGGACATCCTGACCATTCCAATCTTCTATCCGCTGATCCTGGCGCTGGGCTATGACATCATCTGGTTTGGCGTCATGATTGTGGTGGTGACCATGATGGGCGTCATCACTCCCCCGGTCGGCGTTTGCGTGTATGTCGTCGCGGGCATGTCCCGGGATGTGCCCATTGAAAAAATCTTCCGCGGCAGCATGCCCTTCCTGGGGGCGCTGGTGCTGGCGGCAATCCTGCTCATCCTTTTCCCGCAAATTGCCACTTTCCTGCCCGGTTTGATTAAATAGCCGTCCCCCTATGAGCTCTTCCCCGCTTCCCGCTTCGCGCTTTCAGCGCATCCTCTTTTGCACCGACTTCTCCGAAAGCGCCGCGGCCGCGTTCCCGTTCGCGCTGGAGGCCGCCGCCCGCCGGCCGGATGCGACGCTGTATCTCATGCACGTCATTCACGAGCCGGATGCGCAGTATTGGAAAACGCAGCTCGCCGAGGTGGAAAACATCAACGCCGAGGCAAAAAAGACCATTGATGCGAAGATCGCGGCGGATTATCTCGCGCGCGTGCCTCCGGGCATGAACCTGCAGACGGTCTTCCGCATCGGGCCGGATGCGGCGACGATTCTTGAGTTCGCCCGGTCCGAGCGGATTGACGTCATTGTCCTTGGCCGGCACGGCCACGGCGGCATGGGCAAGGCGCTTTTTGGCAGCGTGGCGGAAAAAGTCGTGCGCAAGGCGGAGTGTGCGGTGCTGGTGGTGCCGTTAGCCTACGCCAAAGCCGCGCCGGCCTGACCCGCCCGGGGCGGAGCCGTTTTGCGGCGATGGAGCCAGTTCTCGGATTCGAACCGAGGACCGACGGTTTACAAAACCGTTGCTCTACCACTGAGCTAAACTGGCCCGGGACGCGCAATGATTGCGGCGGAGGTCGCGCCTTCGGAGCTTCCAATTTGACCGCGCCGGATGGCGCGTCCTGCCTTTGCCGCCTGGCAGCAGGCCATATCAAACCGCAAGCTCGCGGGCTTAATGGGTATAACCCGGAGCGGGGATCGGGTCAAGTTGATTGCCTCGTGATTCCGAATCTCCATGAACGGGCATGCGCGGGATCGGGCCGGAGCCGGTGGGCCCGCAACCGGCGGGGAAACATGGAGCAGGATGATCTGGCAAAGACCCGCGCGGCCCGGAGGCGAAGCCCTTTCAAAGGTGGTTGTGGTCGTTGCGCGGGAGAAAATCGGAAACACCGGGGTCACCGTGGGGAGTTAATTAACCACCAGAACTCGAACGACACCGGTTGCCCCGGGAAGAGGCGCCGGAGAACCTCCTGGTAAACCCGGCGTTGTTGTTCGTATTCCGCCGGGAGTTGCTTCGGCATTTTCATGACTTTGTAGTCCACGCCAATTACGGCGTCCCCCTCGCGCAGGACGAGGTCAATCACGCCGCTCCAGGCTTTGCCTTCCCAGCTTGCAAAGACCGGGGCCTCCCGCGCTTCGATCCGGCCGCGGCAGGCGCGCTGATGAAGCGCGCCGCCGTAGAAATCCGTAAGAACAACGCGCGCCTTTTCGATGGTTTCAGGGAAACTTACGCCCCCGTTGATTTCCGAGACCACCGCCTCCAGCTTCGCGGCGTCGTATCCGGGTTCCTGCAAGTGCCGCTCCAGGTAACGATGCACCACTGTTCCCAGTTCCATCGCCCGGGCCGATGCCATATCAATCTTTTCCCGCACATAGTCCGGCAAATCAGCTTTGTCCTCCGCTTCCACCGGTTCGAGGCGCGAGGGTTGATGCAGCAAAGGCTCCGCTTCTCCGGCCGCGCGCTCAAGCCGGGCGCGCCACAGTTGCGCGTAGGCATCAGGACTGCGGAGGCGCACTGCGCTGCCCGACGGGCGCTGGATCGGCTCCGGCGGGAGCGTTACAATTACCTCCAGCGTGCCGCCGCATGCTTCTCCCGCACCCCCGTCTTGTTGCAGCGGGGACGGGATTTCCGCCAGTTGACCTTGGGGGCTTGCCTGGCAATGAGGGGACAACAGCACCAGACGATCCTCCGCGCGGGTGGCGGCCACGTAGAGCAGGCGCTGGGCTTCTTCCGCTTCATATTGCTGATTCAGTTTCTGGGCTTTGCGATAGTCGGTCGAAACCACCTCCAGCCGTCCCCACGGCAATTTGAATCCGCCAACCGTATGGCCGTCCGCATCGGTAAGCTGAAAATGGCAGCTCGATTCCTCCCTGGGCTTCAACTTGTCCAGCGCCTTCTGCCAGCCCAGGACGATCACATACTTGCCCTGCAATCCTTTGGCTTTGTGAATCGTCAGCACGCGCACCGCCGCCGTGCTTTCGTCCGTCACGCTCACATCCTCTCCCGGTTTGGCGTCAAACCGATCCCGGGCCCGGTCCCGCTGTTCCAGCAGCCAGCTTATCGGCGGGAGCGAACCCAATTCGACGGCGCGGCGGAAAGCGGCCAGCACCTGGTCAATTCGCGCAACCCCGCGCCCTTCTATATTCTGTTGCGCATACAACCCCATGGGAATGAACTCCCGCAACTGGCTTAGCCACATCGCCAGCGCGGTGCCGGGCCGCTCCCGCACCAGGCGCCGCAGTTGCTCGATCCGGCCGCGGGCGGGCGCCGGCAGGTCCGCGGGCAGCGCCGCGTCGCCATGAAATATCTCGCCCGGCTCCAGGCGCGCCAACAGCCCGTAAATTTGAACATCCGACAGCCCGAAAAGCGGGCTGCGCAACAAAGCCCCGGTCGCGAGGGTGTCCAGCGGATTCTGCGCCGCAATGAGCAGATTCAACACGTCCAGCACCTCCGGTTGTTGGCAAAAAGTTCTCGCGCCGCCGCTGACCGCCGGAATGCCCGCCTTCTCCAGCAACGGCAACAGCATATCCAGTTCGTCATGCGTGCTCACCAGCACGATAATATCGCGGTAAGCCGCGTCATCTTGGCCGGACTGGTCGTGGTGCTCTGCGATCAACCGCACGGTTTCCCGGCCCGCGGACTCAAGCCGCGCGCCAACCGCGCCACGCTGCTGCGCCAAAGCAAGCCGGCGCCACTCGGGCATGGGGGTGGCTCCCTTCCGCACCGGTTCCAGCCGCTCGTTTGGGTAATTAGGAAGTGGCACGCACCGCTCGAAAAAATAATTCACGAACTTCGTGATTGGCGGGCGGCTCCGAAAGTTGGCCGTAAGCTGAAACTCTCCCACCTCGGTACTTTGAACCACCTGCGAATAGCGGCTCACAAACCCCCGGATCGCCGGCAGGTCCGCGCCGCGAAACCGATAGATGGACTGCTTGAGATCCCCCACGAAAAAGCCCATCAACTCAGGGTCGCCCGGCTGGCGGCGCAGCAGGCTCTCCAGCAGGTCCAACTGCAGGGGATCCGTATCCTGAAACTCATCCACCAGGATCGCCCAAAGCTGCTCCCGCTCCTCCCGGCGCACGGCATCGTTTTCGCGCAGCAGCCGCGCGGCCAGGCGCACCATATCGTCGAAGGTCACGACGCCCAGTTCGCGCACGGCCGCATCCTCCGCCCACTTGGCAAAGCGGCCAGCCAGGCGCCGCCACCGCGCCCAATCCTCCGGGTACTCTTCCGCAAGGCATTTCTGAAGGGCGAGCTCATAGATTAAGCCGTCGTCTTCATAAAACCGGCTTCCGGCGCCCAGCGCGGCGATTGCCTTCTGGACCGCCTGCGACCTCTTCGAGCTGAAGAGCACCTCGGATTGTCTCTCCAGGTAGCCGCAGAAATCCCGCCAGGCGAAGGCCTGGCCGTTGCTAATGCTCGCCAGGATCGCCTGCAGTTCCCTGCCGGCCTGGATCACCCTGGTGGCGCGGGAAGGCGCGCCCGCCAACTCCTGGGCGAGTTGGCGGCTTGCTGCCAGCAGCGCGTGGATGGCGTGGTTGTCGGGTGCGGGAAAATCCATCTCGTCGGCGATCCGCCGATGCTGATAGATCGCCTCAAACCATTCCCGCATGTCTTCCTGGGGCAGAATCGGGATCAACGCCTCCAGGTCCTGGAGCAATTCGGGTTCCGCCAGCACCTTTTGCCACCAACGCTCGACCACCTGGCTGCCCACATTCATCAGCGTCGGATCATCTTCCTCGGCAAATTGCGCCAGGGGCGGGATGCCGGCGGCAATGGAATGCCGCTGCAGCAGGCTCGCCGCAAAGCTGTGCAGCGTGCATACCCGCAGTTCCGTCGCCAGTTCTCCCAGCGCTTCCGCGCCCGCTTGCAGCCGGGAAAAAGGCTCGCCGCCGCCCAGCCGGCCTAACGTCGCCTCGACCACTTCCCGCAACTGCCTGTCGTTGGGAAAGCGCTCGCGCAGCGCGGTGAGGCTGGCCGCGCTGGCCAGGGCGTCCAGGTAGCCGTACAGGCGGGTCTGCATCTCGGCGGCCGCTTTGCGCGTAAAGGTGGTCAGCACAAACCGCCGGAGCACCGCGCGCGCGGCGCGCAATCGTTCCGCCCGGCTGGCGCCACCGTAGAGCAGGCGGCATTCCGTCCTCTGGGCGCGCGAGTCGAACGGCGCGGTTAACAGCAAATACAGGGCGCGCAGCGTCAGCGTATGGGTCTTGCCGGTCCCGGCGCTGGCCCACACAAACGCATGCCCGGAGGTTAGCACGGCCTCGCGGCGCTGTCTGGCATCGGGTATCATCAATCCGTTTTCTCCGGGGGTTTACCATTCACCGCCTGCCGCAAAGACGCGCAGCGCGCGGGCGCAAGCTTCTCAAACAACCGGGCGTGTTTGGCCGCCGCCCCCGGCTCGAAACGGCGGCACGCCGAAGCCAGGGCGCAATACCGGCACGGAGAAACCTTGCTGAGCCCGAGTTCTTCCATGGCTTGATTGGATGTCGGAATAAAATGCCCCGCTTGCAACAGGGGAGCCAATTCACTCAGGAAACCGGCCGCCTCCGGCGCGCCCTTGGCATCCCCCTCCTCCGCCGCCGCCCGGCCCAGGAAAAGATAACGGAAACAGGCGTCGTTCTGCCCGCTGAGCCACGGGTAAAGCACCGCCTGAATCTGCCACCCCAGCTTCACCCTTTTCCGATAGTCGGAGGGCATTTTGCCGCTCTTGTAATCCAGCAGTTCCACCCGCGCCTCATTGTGATCAACCCGGTCTATCTTCCCCGCCACCATCAGTCCCGGGATGCCTGGAAACTCCTTTGCCACCGCCACCTCGACGTCCTGCGGCACCGCCGGATGATTCAAGGCCGCCTCAAAGTAAGCCGCTGCCCGCCTCACCATCTGCCGCCGGGCGGCTTGCTGGAACACCTCCGGCAGCAGGGCCAGCGCCGCAGCGGTCGCGGGCGAAAATTCGGGCAGCCTTTGCGCCAGCGTATGCAATTTCGCGCATTCCTGCGCCAGCATCTCCGCGGCGATTTCGGCGACCCGGCTCGTCCGCAAATGCGGCCGCACCGCCTCTTCCAGGAGCTTATGCAGCAAGCTACCGCGGGCCAGTGCCGCCAATTCATGGCTCAACGAAAGCGCCTCCAGCGCCTTCCAGCCGGCCACCTGTTCCCCGTAGAAACGGAACGGACATTGTGCCAGCGCCTCAAGGCTGGTCACATTCACCCGGCCGTTCCGGAAATCCGGCTGACACTGGATGCTTCCGCTCCACTCCGGCTTTTTGCCCCGCCGGGCGATGGATTCGCCAAGCCAGGAGCGCGCCGCATCCGGGTCTCCCCGGGCGGCCAGCTTGGGATTCACAAACAACGCCAGGGCCGGCGGCAAAAACTCGCCGCGCTTCGGATCCAACTTCTTCAGGTAAATCGCCTGCTCAAACGGGGCGCGCGCAATCCGGCGGCTCAAAGGGTCCGCCACTTTCGGCTCCTGGTTTTCCCAGCGGTTAAAGTAGCGTTGAACCCAGGGCGTGGGAGCGACGGCTTTCCCCGCGGCATCGGTTTCCGGCACGACCCAGTGGACCCGCTGACCCGCGGTGTTGATCAGGCTGAAAAGCAGCACCAACTCCTCCGTCAGGCGCGCCTTCGGCGGCAGGCGATGGCCAATCTGGTTGGCCCACTCCGCCAGCCGGGCGGACGCCAGCTCCGATAGCAGCGGATCCTCCGGCACCCGAAAAGGAATCTGTCCCGCGGCCAGGCCCAGAATGACAATCCCGCGCGCGGTCAGACCCCGCGCCCGCATCATCGGCAAAAACAACACCGCCCGCGACCGCGGATCCCGCTGCCGCCGGACCCCGTCGCTCTCCGCGACCAGTTGCGTCCACTGGCGCCGCTCGATGGCCAGCGACGGCCGCCACCGCGCAAGCTCCTCCGTTGCGCGGACAAGCGGTTCCAGCGGCGTCGGATCACTCATCCAATCCTTCTGCAGGCGGTCCAGCATCGCCCGCGCGTCCCTTGCCGTAATACGGGGAACCGCCTCCGCGTTGCCCGCCGGAACAAATTCAATAATCTCCCGGATCAGCGCCTTCTCCGCCGCGTTAAATTGCACGGGCGGACGCCTCGAACCTTCGCCCCGCGCCGGGAACTCGTCGTCCGCCAGCACCCGGCGCCACGCTGCCCCTCCCCATATCCCCAACTCCCGCACCTTGCCCTCGAACTGATCCAGATTGACCCCTCGGGCCACCCTGGCATCCGGACACGCCCGCAATAAACCCAAAACCCATTCCGCCGGAGCCTGCTCCTCCCAAATCCGGGCCAGCATGCGCAGAATCGCGCTTTCCGGAGTCGGCCCACAAACCACATCCGCGATCCGCACCGGAATGGCGAACGCCGCGAATATCTCCTGCATCACGTCCGCGTAAGCGTCCGCCTGGGGCGCAACCACCAGAATCTCCTCGGGCGCCAGCGGGTTGTCCTTGTCGTCCAGCCAGGCCCGAATACGGATCGCCGCCGAAATAACCTCCGCCCGCGTCCCCGCCGCGCGTTGATAACTCAGGCCGTCCGGCTGCGGGCCAATCGAGCCTTCCGGGAAAGTCTCCAGAAAGAACTGGCCCAACACCTCCGGCGGCTCGGCGACCGCGTCCTCGCCGGCAAAAGCAAAATGCCCTCGCAAATACTGCCGCACCGGCCCCGTGAACTCAAAGGCCGGATGCGCTCCCTCCGGCGCGCCCATCCACGGATAATAAACCGTGGTCGCCACCCGGCGGGACAGGGCTCCCAACCATTCCAGGTGAACATCAATCCAGTCGTAAAAGCCATAAATATAAAGGGTCGGCGACTGGCCCGCCTCAGCGCCCAGCGCCGCCGCCAGCTCCCGGTCCTCGGCCTCCTCCAGGCGGCCAGGCAACCGCTGCAAGACCAGGGGCGCCCACTCCACCTGCCGCTCCTGCAAAAGCTGCACCCACCGCACATACAGCAACAGCAATTCCCTATCGCGGGACGGCATATCCGGTTGACCCGCCAATTCCTCCAGCTTCCATATTTCGCCCGGGCCCAATCCGGCCTCGGCCAAATCCACAAACGCCGTCCGCAACAGACCCGGGCCGCCGCTGATCGTTCGGAGCGACGCCAGGGGCGATTGGGGCGGCAAATCCTCCACCAGCCCCCAAAGCAGCAAATCCAGCAACGCACCCCAGGGCGGCGTCGCGGTCCGCAAAAGGCTCAACGCCAACCGCTGGGCAAATTGCGGCACATTGACCACCCGCACATTAGCCAACGCCGTGGTGGAAGCGCCCCGGCTTAACTCGAATCGCAAATGATTGGCCAGGGAAGCACTCGGAACCACCACCCACTTCGGCGACCACCCGCTCTCCGCCCCGGCGCGGCGCAAATCCTCCAGCAACCGGGATTGCAACTGCCGAAACGTTGCGGCGGTGACCAGATTGCAAGCCATGCTATCCCCTGCCTCCCTCAAAGCCGGCGGCAGCGGCAACCCACCCTGGCCTAATGCGTTCATTACTGCTCATATGCACCCCAAACCCAGGACCTGATGCTACCCCCTCTGCCCTGGATTTCAAGAACCGTCTTCCGGATAACCTGGCCGCCGCCGCCGCCGGCAGCATCTTCCCACCGCCGCGCGAAGCGCGGGCAGAAACACCCCACCCCCATCCGGGACTTGGCCCGGCCCGACCCCATGCCTGCAACCGCGAAAACAGCTCCTGAAACCGCTTGCCATCCGCCCGCCATCTGGCAAATTGTGACTGTCCAGTGCCCGGCATAACCGGCGGCACCCATAGCTCAATTGGATAGAGCATCTGACTACGGATCAGAAGGTTTCAGGTTCAACTCCTGATGGGTGCGCCACCTCCGGCCACGGACTCCGTTTGACCCTCCGCGCCCTCCGTCCCCGCGCCCGCCATTCCGGAACCTCGGCCGACGCTGACTCCCGGCCACTGCATGTTTCTGATAACTATTCATACGCCCATCACTCTACCGCAGGGGGTATGACAATTACGGGGGTAGGCCCCGACTTTTTCCAAAAAGTTATTCACCGCCCCTGAACCTGTCCTCTGCCAAATGCCCGGTTTCGCCCGCCCGCTCGCTCTCCCGTTCCCGAAACGCCCCCCGCGCCCCAACGGGGCGTCATGCAATAGCCCAAGCAACGCCCCGGGAACACCCCCATCGCCCCAACGGGGCACTCTGCGATAGCCCGGGGCAACGCCCCGGGGAAAGGCCCCACAATATCTTCAAGCCCTGAAAGGGCGTAATTTCATACCGCAATCCCCCGCCCAAACCCTCACACCCCGCCCCACGAAAAACCGGCGGGCGGGTCAGGACGATACGAGGATGGGGCCCGGGTGGCTGCCGGTGAGGCTCCGGCCGCCGGCGGGCGTGACGAGATAGGTGTTCTCGGTGCCCACCAGCCCCACACCCGGCACGCCCTTTTTGGGTTCGAGCGCCAGCACCATGCCCTCGGCCAGCGGCTCGTCAAAGCCCTCGGCAATCACGGGCGGCTCATCAATTTGCAGGCCCACGCCGTGCCCGAGAAAGGCCGACCGCCGGTTCCCGCAGCCCATGAAGTTCACCTGAAACCGCGGGTCAAGCTCCGCCAGGATGCGGGCATAAATCGCGGACGGAATGGCGCCGGGCTTGAGGAGCGCGGCCAGCCGGAGCTGCAGCTCGACGCATTGGCGGTGGGCCTCCAGCGCCGCTTCCGGCGGCGGCGCGCCAAACATATACGTCATCGTCTTGTCCGTCGCGTAGCCCTCCACGCCGCACCCGAGGTCCACAAACACCCAATCGCCCTTTTGCAACTTGCGCTCCCGGCTGCCCAGCACCGGCGCGGCGCTATTCAGGCCGCGGCAGCCGCCCGGCCCATCGAAGCTGGTGGGGTAAAGCGAGTTCTCGCCAAAGCCCAACTGCGCCACGGCGATGTCCACGTTGAACTGGCTGAAGCCAACCGTGCCATCGTGCCCTTCCCGCACCATCAGCGCATACAGCTCGCACGCCAGCTCCGCCTCGGTCATCCCGGCGCGCAACAGGGCCGGCGCGGCGTCTTCGAGGACGCGGCGGTGCAGGGCGCCGGCCCGCTCCAGGAGCGCCAGCTCATACGGACGCTTGACCGCCCGCACCCCGGCGATGTGCGGGTCCACCGCCGCCACTTCCTGGCAGGGAAAGTATTTCAGGAACCGCTGGAGCAGCGCGAACGGAACCAGCCCGGTCTCGAGGTGGATCCTGCGCCGGGGCGCAGCCGCCGCACCCGCCGTGGCGGCGTCGCGGAAGCTTTTCATGGGGCGGAGATTGGGAAAGCACGATTCCTCGGCGGCCCGCTCGAAGCTGCGGCGCACCCAGAACACCGCCTCGCCGTCGCGGGGAACCAGCAGCACGCCATCCTGCCGCGTGCCGGTCAGGTAGTACTGGTTGACCTTGCCCAGGAACGCGGCCATTTCCCAATCCGGCTGCGCGGCGTCCATCCGGGCGCGAAAAGCCTGTATCCGGCCGGTCAATTCCGAGAGTGGAACTTGCGGGTTCATGCGATTGCCACCCGCAATATGCAAAGCAATCCCGGCGGGAAAAAGGAAAATTGCCGCCACGCACCACCCGGGGGAACGGCCCGCGCGCCGCTCCGCGCGTCCGCCGGGCGGGCGGAGAACACGGCGGCGTTTTCTGAACTGGCAAATTGTGGCGGCCCTGGCGGTCTGTTATCTTGCCGCCATGCAAACATCCTTTCGCCGTTCCGTGAGACTCGCTCCGGGCCGGGCCCGGGCGGGAGGACTGCTC
>JAAYVL010000097.1 GCA_012517205.1 Verrucomicrobiota bacterium | reverse complement strand
CCGCCGCCGCCCCGGAGACGGCGGACACGCCCGCCGCCGCGCCGCCCGCCGCGGCCGGCCTGGGCCGCGCCGAAATGGAGCAGCGGCTGATGCGCGCGCTGGCCGCCACCGACGACGACCTGCGCGAATTGATACGCCAGCGGGCCCAGGCCGTGCGGCAATACTTGCGGGACACCGGCAAAGTCCCGGCCGACCGGCTCTTTCTCGCCCCTCCGCAACCCGTGCCGCCCGGCACCAACGGCCTGGCGCGGGCCACGTTCTCGCTGGGCTGATCCTCCCGCCGCCGCGCGGGCTTCCCGGCCGCCCGCGGGCGCCCCGGGCGGGAGCGGTTGGCGGATCGCGACTTGCACCTTCCCGCCCCCTCTGCGACTGTAGGCCGTGGAATGCGCCTGACCGACCGGCAATCAAATGAACGACGACATCCTTCCCCGGCTGCCTGAGCCCAAGCCCAATGTTGATGAGTTCCGGCGCGTCTTGCAGGGCGGCGACTGCGGGCGGGTTCCGCTGGTCGAGCTGGCGATTGCCGAGGAAGTCCTGGCCGCGCTGCACGGGCGCCCCTTGATTCCGCTCTCCCGCGCGGAGGGCTGGCAGACGTTTCGCGCGGGCGTCCGGCAGCGGGTCCGGCTGCATCGCGCCCTGGGCTACGACTACTACCGGGTCCGGGCGGAAATCCCGTTCCAGATGGAAACCCTGCCCGCGCGCAACACCGCCGCCGCCGCCGCCGCCGACCGGCAATGGGTCAATGAACAGGAGGGGCTCATCAAGACCGCCGCCGACCTGGAAACCTATCCCTGGCCCACACGGGCGGCCATTGATTTCGCGGCGGCGGAAGCGGCGGCGGACGGGCTGCCCGAGGGCATGGGGCTGATCGGCTTCTCCGGCGGCGTGCTGGAATGGTCAAGCAACCTGCTGGGACTGGAGAGCATGATGCTGCTGCTTTACGACGAGCCCGGCCTCGTGCAGGCCGTCGTGGATCGGGTCGGGCAGATCATTTACGAGGCCTTTCACGTCTTTTGCCAGATGGACGGCGTGTTCGCGATCTGGCTGGGGGACGACATGGGCTTCAAGACCGCCACCCTGCTCCAGCCGCGGCACCTGCGCCAATACATCCTGCCCTGGCACCAGCGCTACGCCGAGCTGGCCCACCGCACCGGCCGCCTGTTCCTGCTCCACAGTTGCGGCCATGTCGAGGCAATCATGCCCGACTTGATCGAGACGGTGCGCATTGACGCCAAGCACAGCTTTGAAGACGTGATCGTGCCGGTCGAGGAGTTCAAGCGGCGTTGGGGGACGCGCGTGGCGGTGCTGGGCGGCGTGGATGTGGACCTGCTCAGCCGCGGCCCCGAAGCCGCCATCCGGCGCCGCACCGGGCAGATTCTCGCGGCCTGCGCCCCGGGCGGGGGCTATGCCTGCGGCTCCGGCAACTCCATCACCAACTACATGCCCGCCGCCAATTACGTCGCGATGCTGGAAACGCTGCATCGCTTTAACGGGCGCCTGTAAGCGCCGCCGCCGCGCGCCCCGCGCCTCCCGCCGCCGCCGCGCCGCCGCGGCCGGCGCGCCGGGCTTACTCGATCCGGAACAGCCCCCGGGCCATGACGTAATGCTCCTGGATGTTCATCTTTTCCATCCAGGCGCGCACCTCGAGCGTCTTCCAGGGGCCCGAGCCTTTGCCCTGGCCCGAATCGTTGTCCCACAGCCAGAGCGGCGTCGGCCACAAGCAGCGGGCCGGCTGGACCGCCTGGTAAAACGCCTCTTCCACTCCGTCCTGCCCGTGGTGGGCCATCTGGACGTAATCCGACGGCAGGCGCGCGGCCCGGGGCGAGCTCAATAATTTGCGCCCTCCCTCCACGCCGAGATCGGCGGTGAAGAGAACCGACTTGGCCGCATCCGAAACCCGCAGCACCAGGCTCGAATTATTGATGGCGTTGACCGTGATCTCGGGATTATGCACGCCCAGCACCTCGAAGCGCACGCCGTCAATCGTCATCTCCTGCCCGAGCGCTAGGTCCCGGATCACCTGGTTCGCCTTGCGCAAGGCTTGCTGAAACTGCTCGTAGGGCCGGGTATCCTCCGCGCCCACCCCGTGGGCGTTGACCCATTCCTGCGTGGGCAGCGACCCGTAGATCGCCCGGATGCGCGGCGCGGCGCCCTGCTCCAGCAACTGGCTCAAGGCGCCAAAATGGTCATCGTGCGCATGGGTGATAAACCAGGCCTCCACCTCGTTGCCCAGGGCCGCCAAAAATCCCTTCAAGTAAGCCGCGTCTCCGGTCGTGCCGCCATCCAGCACGATCACTTTCCCGCCCGCCGTGCGCAGGACATAGGACATAATCTGGCTGTGCGTTTGATTGGGCAGTTGCCAGAGCACGAAGGTTTTGTCCGCCGCCGCGCCCGGGCCGCCGCCGCAGCGGCATCCCCACCCGGCGCCAACCGCCCAAAGCCCGATCAGTAAAAACCAGAAGGCACGAAGATTACGCATAAATTACTTTTGCCAGAAATCCCGCGGCGGGTCAATTAACCGGGGCGAGGTTCGGGGAAAAAAAGAGCCTCCCCGCTTCGCCTGTCCCCGGCAGCGCTCCGCCACCCGCTGCGTCATCCAGTTGGCAATGACCGCGCCAACGCGCCGCACATCGCGCGCCCGGGATACGAGCTTCGCCGCGGAAAAGGCAACGTCCCAGGGCAGGGGACCCTCATGCTCTCGCCGGCATATTCAGAATCCCTGCCCGAAGTCCAACTGTGCCAATTTGGCACACCCCATTTTAAGCAGTGAATAACTCAAAGCCCCCTGCGTAATCCCCATAAAACAGCGATCGCCTTAATCCGAAAATACACCGCCGACCAGGGTAATATTTCCTCCATGACCGCGCCAACGAACTGTCCAATTATTGGACACTTCTCCCGCCTGCCGCCAGTCCCACCCCGCGCTCCTTGCCATCGCTACCCGCCCCGATTTTGCGCAATCCGGCTCACTCCAGGCTCTAAAATAGCCAATAATAGGCCGTGTACAAAGGGTGTACAAGGGATGCTCACTGGGTGAACATAGGATTTTAAGTTGGGCATCCGATGAGCATCCCTTGTACACCCCTTGTACACGGCTATAAGAGAGCGGGAAATGATGGGGTCGGCAGGCTGGGAATTGGCCGCGGGATGCGGGTTGGGCGGAGGAGGTTTTAGGGGCGTTGGCGTGTTTTTAAGGGGGGCGAGCTGGCCCTGGTTTGAGGAGCGGCCGATTCAGGACGGCGGGGTTAGGGTGTGCCAAATTGGCACAGTTCGGCACCCGAAGCAGGGGAGCGATCGGGGCAAACGGGACCTGCCGGATGGCGGTTGGGGCAAGGCGGTCGAAGCCGGGTGTTTTTTCGCGGAGGCTAAAGTGCGCCAATCCGGGGAGACTGCGTCGAGTGAGGGAGCGAGGAGGTGAGTTGGCCCCTGTGGCGGGGCCAATCTCGCTATTTCATTCGCCGCGCGAAATGTTAACCGGCCGGGAGGCGGAGCCTGGAACGGCTTTCGCTACTAAGAACCGGCAAGTGGGCAGGGTGATCGTGCGCCGGGTTCGCAGGATTGAAATGCTCAGGGCGGCGTCTTGCGGGCATGCTTGCGCCACCAGCGGCGGTAATCGGTGTAGAGTTGGGTGGAGTCCGGGTGGCCGGCAAAGGCTTTGCTGCCGGGTTTATTCATCAGGCCCTGGTATTGATAGATCAGGATGGTGTCCACGAACGGGGACACGGCGGCCAACTGTTCCTTCACCCGCGAGAAAGGCGCGGGAATGAGGGGGCTGCTCTGCTGGTTGGGCGGGCCTTCCCAGGCGAAGGTTTCCACGTCCGCCCACAGCGCGCGCTGGGGCACGCGGTGGTGCGCCTGGCGCAATTTCTCGAAGGCGGCCGCGCTTTGCGACGGGTTCATGCGCCGGCAGCCGACTTCGTCCTGGTAGGCGATGATGTCCACCTCGAGTTGTTCCAGTTGGCGCACGAACCGATCGTCGTTGACCGCCCGGTGGGTGCCGTAGGGGGCGATAAGCGTCCGGGCCCGGGGGGTGAGGCGGCGCGCTTCGCGGCTGCAGGCGTTGACGTAGGCGATGAATTCGTCGGTGAAATAGGGGCCGAGCGCGGCTTCGTTGGGCCAATACCAGCCGTGAAAGCTGCGGTGGTGGCTGTATTGCCGCGCGATCTCGCTCATCATCTGGAACCGCGCCCGCACCCGCGCCGGGTCGTGCAGGCACTGGTGATCCCAGGGGCCGAACCAATCGCTGCTGAGGAAGAATTTGACGCCGTATTTATCCGCCGCCGCCAGGAGCGCCTCGAGGGGGTCCGCGCAGGCCAGTTCGAGTTTGGGCAGCAGGGGGGTGGTGTAGAATGCCTGGCCGCCTTTGGCGATGGCCAGCAGGACGAGGTATTCCATGCCGAGTTCGGCGACTTCCCGGACGGCCTGGCGCCATTGTTGGGCGGTGTAATTCCGGCAGGTGTCATTCCAGTAAAGGTGGCGGCGGTCATCCCACCAGATGCTGATCCAGCTGCCGCGGATGGGCTGGATGCGGGCGGCGGGGCGTTCGCCGGGCGGGCCGCTCCGCGCGAGGTTGAGCGAGGCGGCGGCCACGCCGGCCCCGAGCAGGCGGAGGAACGCCGCGCGCGAGAGCCGGGGCGGGGGGGGGCCGGCGGGCGGCTTATTTGTCGCGGATGTATTCGTAGATGTTGAGGTAGTGCTGGCCGGGGTGGTTCCAGGAGAAATCATAGTGCATGCCGTTGAGCGTGAGTTCGCGGAAATACTGAGGATAGGCATACCACAGGCCGATGGCGCGGTGCAGCGCGGATTCGATGCCCGTGTTATTGTAGTCGTTGAAGACAAAGCCGTTGCGTTCGTGGTAAGGGCGGTCGGCGTAGTTGGCGTCGAACACGGTGTCGGCCAGGCCGCCGGTGGCCCGGACGATGGGGACGGTGCCGTATTTGAGCGCGATCATTTGCGTCAGGCCGCAGGGTTCGAACAGGCTGGGGACGATGATCATTTCGGCGCCGGCATAGACCAAGTGGGAGAGTTCTTCGTTGAAGCTCAGTTCGAGATGGCAGTCGGGGTTGTCGTTGTAGAGTTGTTTGAGGCGCCAGAAGTGGTGGCCGATGCCACCGTTGGGGCTGGTGCCCAGCAGAACAAACTGGGTGCCGTGCTGGAGGCAGTAGTGCAGGGCGTGGGTGATGAGGGGGACGCCTTTCTGGTGGTCCAGCCGGCCGATATAGCAGACGATGGGCTTGTAGGCGTCCTGGAGCCAGAACCGCTGGCGCAGCGCGTGTTTGTTTTCATATTTGGCGTCGAGGTGGTTGAGGCTGTAGGGGCGCGGGAGGTGGCGGTCGATTTCCGGGTTCCAGACCTCGTAGTCCACGCCGTTGAGGATGCCGCCCAGTTTGGCCCGGTGGACGTACAGGGTATGGCCCAGGCCGAAGTTATGGGAGGTGTTGAGGATTTCCCAGGCGTAGCGGGGCGAGACGGTGGTGACGAAGTTGGCATAGACGATGCCGCCTTTCATCAGGTTGAGGGCGGCGTGATTGAAGTTGTCCTGCAGGCGGTCGGGGTGAAAGAAGTGGGCGTGGCGGTTGAGGCCGGTGGCGCGGAGGATATGCTCGCCGGTGAGGCCCTGGTGCTGGAGGTTGTGGAGGGTGTAGCACACCCGGGGGTGGCGCATGCCCGCGTGCTGGTATATTTCATAAAGCAGGACCGGCACCAGCCCGGTCTGCCAATCGTGGCAGTGAATGACGTCCGGGTGCTTCCCGCTCTGGAGCATGAACTCCAGCGCCGCCTTGCAGAAAAAGGCGAAACGCTGGTCGTCGTCGTGCTGCCCGTAGAAGACGCGGCGGTGAAAGAAATGATGCTCGGAGTGCGGTTCGAGGAAGAAGCATTTGCGGCCATGCACGAAGCCGAAATAGACGCTGCAATGGATGGCGCCGTTGTGCCACGGCACCCAGAGGTCCTGGAAGGTGAGCTGCAGGCCGTAGATCTGGTCGTAGCGCAGGCAGTCGTATTTGGGCAGGATGATTTCGACCGAGTTGCCGCGGATTTCCAGTTCCCGGCTCAGGCCGAAGACGACGTCGCCCAGCCCGCCCACCTTGGCCACCGGGGCGCACTCGCTGGCAATTTGCACGAGGTACATATTCGGGTTAGGCGTTGCGCAGTTGGTGCATGGCCGCATCCAGCAGGGCGTAGGCCTGCTCCAGCTCGTCAAACGAGCGGGACACCCAGCGGCTGCCCCAGTAGAAGTTGCAACTGGTTTCGGCGGCCAGCAGGTGATCGAAGGCGCGCACGATCAGGCGCCGTATCTCCTCCGGGTGGGTCAGCGCCGCCAGTTGCTGGTCGAAGGCGCGCTTGACCTGCCAGTAGTATTCGCTGGCGCGGCGCACTTCGTCCCATCCCTTTTTCTGCAGCAGCGAGCCGGTCCACTGCGTGAAATCGCCGCCCCACTGGTGCTCGGTATTCCAGGCGCCGGGATGCACGTCCACTTCCTCGGTGGGCGGGTATTGCGCCAGGTATTGGCTGATGTGGATGGGGGTGAAGCCCAGCGTGCCCGCCCGGAACCGGTCCAGGAGGGGGCGGTAGAAGAAGCCCCAGAAGCCGCTCTCGATTTTCGTCGTGCGGAACCAGCCGCCGTTCTCGCCGTCCGTCCAGGTCGTCACCAGCGCCGGGAAATCGCAAGGCCGGGTGCGCTCGTGGATTTCCTGCTGGAACCAGCCGGGGTCGGTGCCCGAGAGTTGGGCGTTGGAGAGTTCGCGGTCGCGCGGCACGACGATGATCTCCGCGCCCTCGTAGCGCGCCCGGTAGGGCCGGTAGCGGAGTTCCTCCCAGCGCATGGGGCGCCGGGGTTTGAGGTAAATCGAATCCACCAGCACGTACTGGTAACCGTGCCGCGCCAGCATGGGGATCATTTCCATGCAGAACCCCATCTCCGGCGGCCAGAACCCCGGGAACCGGTCCCGCCCGAGCAGGTGCCGCCCCAGCCCCTGCCACCATTCGGTCTGGGCGTCCCAGTCCGCTTGGGGGGTCAGCGGGTACACCGGGTGATACAGCCCGCTTCCCAGGTACTCGATGTTCGCGCGCCGGTACCGGTTCAGGAAATCCTCGATGTCCGCCACCTCCGCGAAGGTCTGCCGCACGCCGGGGTCTTCGAGTTGCTTGAGCAGCGTGCCGGAGAAGCTCAGGTGCAGCCGGGCCACGTCTTCATAGCCCTCGAGCATGCGCGTGGGGCGGTCGTAGCACCAGAGAATCTGCCGCGCCTCCCAGCTTTCCGCGGAATTATGCAGCGCCACGAGGTTCCCCGGCGGCTGGTGCATGTGCAACCCTAACGCGTGATAAATCTCGGCCATACAAGAGTCTGGTTGAATACGGTCCGGGCAAGCCTACCGTGAATGGCGGCGGTTTCAAGGGCGTATGTGGGGGCGGATTTCACTGGACAAGCGGCGCGGGGCGCGGCAGGGTGGAGGCATCGTGGCAATACAGTCGTTAAACTAAGGCATCGCGTTTGAATTGAATTATGACACCGGTTTCCCGTCGCACCTTCCTGGGCCAGTCCGCGCTCACCGCCGGGCTCGCGCCCCTCGCCCTCAGCAGCCTCACTTCCAGCGTCTTTGTCCGCAGCGCGCGCGCCGGTGAGCCAGGCCCGAATGGCAAGGTGCGGCTGGGGATCATCGGCTGCGGCGGCATGGGGCAGGGTGACCTGGCGTGTTTCCTCCAGAATCCCGAGGTGGACTGCGTCATGGTCTGCGACGTGGATGATGCCCGGATCGCCAAAGGAGTGGAGATTTGCCAGCAGAAGCGCGGCCGGAAGCCGGACACGGCGCGGGATTTCCGCCGGGTGCTGGATCGCAAGGACGTGGACGCCGTGCTCATCGCTACGCCCGATCATTGGCACGCCCTGCCCACGGTTCTGGCCTGCCAGGCGGGGAAGGATGTGTACGTCGAGAAGCCGCTGGCCACCACCATTGACGAGGGGCGCGCGATGCTCGAGGCGGCGCGGCGGCATCAGCGCGTGGTGCAGATGGGCTCCCAGTGGCGCAGTTGCAACCATATCGTCGAGGCGGGCGAATTCATCCGCTCCGGCAAGCTCGGCAAGGTCAGCATCGTGCGCGGCTGGGCGTACCTGGACTGGCTGCCCAGTATTGGCAAGCCGGCGGATTGCCCCCCGCCGCCGGGAGTTGACTATGACCTGTGGCTGGGGCCCGCCCCCGAACGGCCGTTCAATCCCAACCGGTTCCACTTCAACTTCCGCTGGTTCTGGGACTACGCGGGCGGCTTGATGACCGACTGGGGCGTGCATCTCATCAACATGATGCTCATGGGCATGAACCGGGAAGCGCCCCGGAGCGCCTACTCCTGCGGTGGCAAGTTCGTTCTGGATGACAACTCGGAGACCCCGGATTCCCAGGTGACGGTCTATGAGTTTCCCGGCTTTACCCTCATCTGGGAGCATAAGGCCGGTCTGGACAATGGCCTGTATAACCGTTCATGGGGCGTCGAATGGAGCGGCACCGAAGGCAATATCATCCTGAATGACCAGGGGTGGGAGATCCGCACGGAAAAGAAGCGGGCCAACCTCGATAACCAGCGCAAGCCCGGCAGCCCCGACCCGCGCCCGGCCCATGTGCGCGACTTCCTGGACTGTATGAAATCGCGCCGGCAGCCCGTGCTCAACCTGGACGTCGGCCATCACGTGTCCACCGTGGCGCACCTTGGCAACATTGCCTACCGCGTCGGCCGCAAGATTGTTTGGGATGCCGCCGCCGAGCGGGTGGAGGGCGACGCCCAGGCCGACAAGCTGGTGGGGGTGCGCTATCGCAAGCCGTGGAAGCTGCCGTACGCCAAGCGCGCATAGCGGGCGCGGGCGCGGGCGGTTGAGGGACTATCCACGCCGGGGTGTCCCGGCCGCGCCGCCGCCGGGGCGGGGAGCCGCCGTGTGGCGGAATCTCAGAGCAGCTTGCTCAGCAGCTCGTCGTTGGTCTTGTGCTTTCGGAGCGCGGCCACCAGGGTTTCCATCGCTTCCACCGGGTTGAGGTCCACCATGGTGCGGCGGAGCTTGCGCACGGCTTCGATCTGGTGCTTGGGGAAGAGCTTTTCCTCCTTACGCGTGCCGCTCTTGGGGATGTCAATCGCCGGGAAGAGGCGCCGATCCGACAGCTTGCGGTCTAAAATCAATTCCATGTTGCCGGTGCCCTTGAACTCCTGGAAGATCAGCTCATCCATGCGCGAGCCGGTATCCACCAGCGCGGTGGCCAGGATCGTCAGCGAGCCGCCCTCTTCGATCTTGCGGGCCGAGGCGAACATTTTGCGGGGGATTTCCAGCGCGCGCGCGTCCACGCCGCCTGTCATGGTGCGGCCGCTGCCGCCGTGCGCGCTGTTGTAGGCGCGCGCCACGCGGGTGATGGAGTCGAGCAGCACGAAGACGTCCTTGCCCGATTCCACCATGCGCCGGCACCGCTCAATCATGAAGCGGGAAAGGCGCACGTGCGTCTCCAGGTCCTGGTCGTTGGACGAGGCCACGACTTCGGCTTTGACGGAGCGCTGAAAGTCGGTGACCTCTTCCGGGCGTTCGTCAATGAGCAGCACCAGCACGTGGACTTCCGGGTGGTTGGCCGTGATGGCGTTGGCGATTTGCTTGAGGATGGTGGTCTTGCCGGTGCGGGGCGGGGCGACAATCAGCCCGCGGGTGCCCTTGCCCAGCGGGGTCACCATGTCAATCACGCGGGTCTCGATGAGGTCGGGCGTGGTTTCGAGGCGAAACTTCTCGATGGGATCAATCGTGGTGAGGTTCTCGAACCGCACCGTCTTGGTGTAATCCGAGAAGGGGACTCCGTTAACCTTGTCCACCGACTTGAGCTGCGGGCTGTTGCCGCGGTGCGGCGGCTGAGTGGGGCCGGCCACGAGGCAGCCCTCGCGCAGAAAGCTCCGCTTGATGGTGTCCGGCGTGACAAAGATGTCCGACGGTTTGGGATGAAAATGATTTTCGGCGGTGCGGAGAAAGCCGAAGCCCTTCTCGGAGATTTCCAGGTAGCCGGCGCCTTCAGTGGTGGCGGCAGTATTTGCGTTGTCGGTATTGGCAGCAGTGCTCATACAAGTCTGTGTGTCATCGAAGGCTTTCCGAATGAATCCCGGAAAACCACTTATGGGCTTGGAATTCTTGAGAAGCCGCAGCGGAGGGTGGTCTTCGCCGAACCCGCCCACCGCGGTTAACAAACCTTCGATGCCCCTATAACTACCGTTAACCCCCGGGGACCGCAACAACTATTTTCAGATATCTTTACCCGCCCAGTTGAGCCCGGGCTTCGTCCGCCAGGGCGGTGCTCAGGTAGCGCTCGCCGGTGGAATTGGCGATGGTGACAATCAGCTTGCCCCGGTTTTCCGGCCGCCGGGCGACCTGGATCGCGGCCCAAACATTGGCGCCCGAGGAAATGCCCGCGAGGATGCCCTCTTCCCGGGCCAGCCGCCGGGCCATGGCAAAGGCGTCTTCATTGCTCACCTGGATGCACTCCACGATCTGCGGATTGCCGCGGGCGTCTTTGAGGTGCAGGTTTCCAGGGATGAAGCCGGCGCCCGCTCCCTGGATTTTATGCGGTCCGGGCTTGAGCGGCTGGCCGGCGAGGGTTTGCGAGATGACCGGGGAGTCTTTGGGCTCGACGGCAATGGCCTGCAAGGAGGGCTTGCGCGCCTTGAGCACCTCGCAGCAGCCGGTCAGGGTGCCGCCGGTGCCCACCGCGGCGACGACCATATCCACCTTGCCGTCCGTGTCGGCCCAGATTTCCTCGGCCGTGGTTTTGCGGTGAACCTCGGGGTTGGCCGGGTTCTCGAACTGTTGCGGCATCCAGGCGTGCGGGGTTTCCCGGGCCAATTGCGCCGCTTTGGCGATGGCGCCCTTCATGCCCTCCGCGCCGGGGGTGAGGACGAGTTTGGCGCCCAGCATGGCCAGCAGCGTGCGCCGCTCCTGCGACATCGTTTCCGGCATGGTGAGGATGAGCCGGTAGCCCTTGGCCGCGGCGACAAACGCCAGGGCGATGCCGGTATTGCCGCTGGTGGGCTCGATGATCACCGTGTCTTTCGTGAGCACCCCGCGCCGCTCCGCATCTTCAATCATCGCCTGCCCGATGCGGTCCTTGACGCTGCCCAGCGGGTTGAAGAATTCGCACTTGAGCAAAATCGTGGCCGGCGCTTCCGCGGTGACTTTGTTCAAGCGCACCAGCGGCGTGCGCCCGACGGTTTCCACAATATTGTTATAGATACGGCTCATAATATTTCAAAAGCTAAGGGCGCGAGCCCGGGTTAACAGTAATTCGCGCGCTAATGTTCACTATAAACCAGGGTTGGGCAAGTGGAAAGATGCCGGCCGCCAAAGGCCCGGGGTGAAAACCAAAAGTCCCTGCCCGGCCGGGGGGCCGAACAGGGACTCAATGGGGGATGGGAGTTCGCCACGCTCTCTTTCCCGGTGCTGGCATTAGGCGCCGAACCGGCTGCCAGCTTCCCGACGCTATTCTCCACGGCAAGCGGAGTTACCGGCCTCATAGCAGGGCCGTGCAGCGCCTTGCGGCGGCTGAATTATTGAGTGAGGCTTTTCAGCTCGCTTGGGCTGGTGGTTGCGCCACCGGCTTGCGAACCAGGTCAAGACACGTCTGCGGCTTGGGATCCGCGTCTTCACCACTTAGCGCCGGGACGGCCGCTGCTTCTGGCAGCGCGTTGGCTCGGTGCCACGGGTCTCGCCTCTTAACTCTCAGGTTGCCTTTAGTCCACAGGCCAGCGGTGTCGTTTTTAACATCGCCGACTCTTTGGAAGGTTTTCACGAGCCGTGCCGAGGCCGCGTGTCCTTCCCGGTTCGGACGCTCACTTTGTCTCGCCTTTCAGCGTCTTTCCTTGGGCCGACCTCCTTCCGGAGACCGCCAGAGCCGCCCGCCCGTGCTGGTGCACAGTAGCAACCGGATACCCTCTGGGTAACTGCGATGGGCCCAGGCTCGAAACCTGCCCGGGCGCCTTGACTCGATTCGGAGCGGTTTCTCATCGCTCCTGATCGCTCAGTCCCTTTTTCGCGTTTACTGACAGCGCGCGAACGCTGCCAGAGGAACTGGTGAATCCTGCCTCTGCCACCGGCCTTTACGATCCGGCTTGGGAGGGGTTGTGCCAACCAGCCTGGCCCAACCTTTCCCCAGTCACCTGGGATTATCTCTGAAACTGCGGTTCAATGCGTTGACTGTTCCCGCACGTCTCAGTTCTTTCAATGAACTGCTCATAGCTTACCCGAGATTCCATTTCCGACAACAAATCCTTATGCACAGCTTATTCACCGATTCGGCCGGATGCCGGGTTGGTGTGGCAGGCAAATCACCCAATGGGGCCAAGGGTTTCCTGCCTCGGGCTCGCGAGTTATTCACAATGCCAAACTTTCATCCCCGGCGGCGGTGAACAACTTTTTCTCCCTGCGGTTGACAGTTTCGACGGAAAAGCTGGCCGGAGCGATTGAGCGGAGCAGGTCTTGCGAACGCCGCCATGCCGGGGGCGCGACTGGCGAAATGGCAACGACAACGCCGGGCCGGCGCGCGGAGGCGGCCGGTTCGGCAACAGAGCGGAAGTGGCCTTCGGACATCGTCCGGGTTGAGCCCGGAGAATGCGCCCGCCCAGGCCCGTCAACGGCAGGCGCGGAGAAAGGAGCGCGCCGCGGGTTGGCCGCGGGGCGCGGGAGGGGGTTCAGGCAGCCGGCGCGGCCGCCGGGGCGGATTTGGCCTTCCCTTTAGCCTTGGCGGCAGTTTTTTTGCGCTTCAAATAAGCGTTTCGCCGTTTTCGCTTCTCGACCTTATTGTATTGCTTGCCCATAACACGCTTTACTTTCTGAATCTATTTCGATTGTTTGACCCACTATGAAGACTCGTTGGGAACGATTCAATATCTATTTGCTGCTGGCGGCGGCGGTCGCGGCGGTGGTGCTCTGCGGATGCCAAAGCGCCGCTCCATCCAAACCCGGCAAGCTGCTCGCCGTTCTGCGCCTGCACCTCGAGACCACCCCCGACGGAACCAACACGCTGAACCACATCCCGGTTTATCGCCTGAATCCCGTCCAGATCTGCGCGCAAAAGCACGCCTTTCTCGACGAAGGCCATGTCGCCGAGGCCAAGGTAATCGAGGTCGTGGGCGGCTTTGCGCTTTGGATCAAATTCAACTCCGCCGGCACCGCGCTGTTCGAGGAATACACCACGGCCAACCGCGGCCGGCGGATCGCCGTCTTCAGCCAGTTTGGCGAGCGGATCAAAGACTCGCGCTGGCTGGCCGCTCCCATCATCTCCCGGCGCGTGACCGATGGCATTTTCACCTTCACCCCGGACGCGACCCGTTCGGAAGCGGAGGAAATCGCGCTTGGCCTGAACAACGTGGCCCGGAAGGTCCAGAAATAGCGCCCGCCCGCAGCGGCGTTTTCGCCCGGGGAACCGCCGCCCGTCGCGCGCGCGGTTTTTGCTCGCAAACGTCCGGCCTTGCGGCTAGGCTGTAAGCGTAAAAGCATGCGTGAGCCGGGTATGAAACCCCAGGTTGATTTCGAGTGGCGCGGCGGGCCGGCAGCGAACGCCCGCCGGAGGGCGGCGCGTGGCGCGCGGGGTTCCGCGTTCACGTTGATCGAGTTGCTGGTCGTCATTGCCATCATCGCCCTCCTGGCGGCGCTGTTGCTCCCCGCGCTGGCGCGGGCCAAAGACAAGGCCTGGACCGTTGGCTGCATGAATAACCTCAAACAGTTGGCGCTATGCTGGCACCTGTATGCGACCGACAATGCCGATCTGCTGGCGCCGAACAACTCGATCATGGTCTTTAGCGGCCCCTCATGGAGCGTGGGCGCGGCCAGCATTTCCTGGTGCCCGGATTCCCCCCGCACCGACACCAACACCCTGGCTTTGCAAAGCGGCGTGTTGTTTCCCTACAACACCTCGGTGGGCATTTATCACTGCCCCGCGGATCAGTCGAAGGTGGAGAGCGCGGGCCTGCCGACGGCGCAGCGGCGCAACCGCAGCTACAACATGAGCCAATCGGTGAATGGGTTTCCCGAATACCTGGAGCAACTGGGCATTCCCGGCCTTTCGGACATTCCCTCCTGGCGGAAACTCACCGAGATTCGGCGCCCTGTGCCGAGCCGGCTTTTCGTGTTCATTGACGAGCACGAAGATACCCTCTACGACGCCCAGTTTGGGAACCCGGCCGGCGCGCCCTGGTGGGGGCCCATGTGGTTCGATATGCCGGCCGATCGGCATAATCGGGGCGGTTGCCTGACTTTTGCCGACGGGCATGTCGAGCGATGGCGCTGGAAGGTGGCCAAAACCGGGGCCTATCCCGGAAAGGTCCCGGACACCGGCGAAATGCCCGACTATCACCGCATCCAGGACGCCATGAAGTGCTGGAAAGACAAGTGATCCCGGGGCGCGGCCGCCGGGACGGTTCCGCCGCGCCGGTTCACGGCGACTTGCCGCTTGCGCTCCGGGCGGGAGCCGATAATCCTCGGGCGCACAATTATGAACTACAACATTTCCCGGCAAGCCGCAGCGCTGTCCCCCTCGCTGACACTGGCGATTGACGCCAAAGCCAAGGCCATGAAGGCCGCGGGGGAGGACGTGGTGGGGTTTGGCGCCGGCGAACCGGATTTCGACACCCCCGCGCACATCAAGGAAGCCTGCGCGCGGGCGCTGGCGGACGGGTTCACCAAGTACACCCCCGCCGCCGGCCTGCCGGAGCTGCGGGCCGCCATCGCCGACAAACACCAGCGCGAGAATGGGCTGGCCTTTAAACCGTCGCAGATCATCGTCTCGTGCGGCGGCAAACATTCCTGCTTCAACGTCATTTTCGCCACCTGCCAGGAGGGAGACGAAGTGATCATCCCCGCCCCCTACTGGCTGAGCTACCCGGAGATGGTGAAAATGGCCGGCGCCCGGCCGGTCATCGTTCCCACGACCGACCGCACCGAGTTCAAGCTCACGGCGGATGCCTTGCGCGCCGCCATCACCCCGCGCACGCGCCTGTTCAT
Organism: Verrucomicrobiota bacterium; assembly: GCA_012517205.1. Lineage (GTDB taxonomy): Bacteria > Verrucomicrobiota > Verrucomicrobiia > Limisphaerales > UBA8199 > UBA8199. The sequence continues at coordinate 2,322 of JAAYVL010000097.1, read as the reverse complement.
TCTCAACTCGCCCAGCAACCCCACCGGCTCGGTTTATACGCCGGACGAAATCAAGGCCCTGGGCGACGTCTGCCTCGAACACCGCGTCCTCATCATGAGCGATGAGATTTACGAACACTTGCTCTACGATGGCGCGGTGGCCCGGAGCGTGGCCGGGTGCTCCCCCGCCCACGCCGCGCAAACCATCATCGTGCATGGCTTCGCCAAAGCCTGGAGCATGACCGGCTGGCGGCTGGGCTGGTGCGCCGCGCCCGAGCCGATTGCCCGGGCGATTGACGCCGTGCAAAGCCACAGCACCAGCAACCCCACCAGCTTCGCCCAAAAAGGCGCCGTCGCCGCGTTGACGGGCCCGCAGGACCATCTCCAGACCTGGCTGGCGGAATTCGACCGGCGCCGCACCCGCGCCTGGAATGCCCTCAACCGCATTCCCGGCCTGAGCTGCGTCAAAGCCAAAGGCGCCTTCTACCTCTTCCCGAATATCGCCGGCACCGGCCTGAAGTCCACCGACTTCTGCGCCCGGCTGCTCGAAGCCGAAAAAGTGGCCGCCGTCCCCGGCATCGCGTTCGGCGCCGACGATTACATCCGCTTGAGCTACGCCACCAGCATGGCGAATATCGAGAAGGGACTGGAGCGGATCGAACGGTTCTGCCGATCACTGGCGCGCTGAGGCGCGAAACCGGCGGTTAACCGGCGCCGCGGCCAGGCGCGCGCGCCGCCAGTCCATCCGGCGGCGATCCGCCGGGAGCAGGACGCGGGAAAAAAGGGGACGCCTTAACGGCAGGAAAGCCAGCGCCCATAACGGCCTTCACGCATGTAGGCGCGCTCGGTGCCATCTCCCAACACCTCGAAGAGCTTGGCCGCCCGCAACCGGTAGCGGCGGTGGCAGTTCAAGCACTCGTACTCGATGAGCGGCGGCTCATTCGGCGCGGTTTCAGTGTCCTTGACCACGAGCCAGTTGGCCCCCGCGTGGACGGGCCAGTTGGACGGCCGCGGCTGATGACAATGGCATTGGGGAAGCAACCGGGTCGCAATTTCCCGCGTGGGCGGAAGGGAGGGGTCAGGGGCATTCATAAATATGCAATCTATTGCCGTTCCGCTATAACACTGCGCCTCTGGCCCAGGATTTCAAGCCCAATTTCTGTCCCGAACTCGAACCGACCCGGGCAACGCGCCGTGCCGGGTTTGCCGTTCACACGCTCAAATCCCCGATCACGCAAGCCCCGATCCTTTTTTACGCATTCGCCCGCCGGATTTCCACAACCCCCCGGACGAGGCAATCTATGGCCTGGCTGAACGGCAAATCCGCTGCGATTCATCGTCCAACGGAAGCCGATTTCCCAGCCATTGCGCCGTCATAGTGGTTCTACATCGTTAACGTAGCCAGGGGGAGCCGGGATTTAGTGGAGCAGTTCAACCGCCCGCCCTTGTTTCAGCGGATCCTGGGCGGGCCCAGCCGCCCAAACCGCAGCCCTGGCGGACTCTTTGTTTAATAAATTCAAGGGCACGCCTGCTGAATCCCAGGTCTTTCGCCGATAAAATCAATAGATCAGGCATAAAAAGGGGTAAAATAGAGGCAAAACCCGAATCATGCCGACTTCGGCGCACCCTGAACGCCCCCTGAATTTACCCTGCCTTTAGGCCGTGTACAAGGGGTGTACAAGGGATGCTCATCGGGAGTCCATTGGATTTTAGCTGGTACACCCGGTGGGCATCCCTTGTACACCCCTTGTACACGGCGTATGGCTAGGGGTAGGCAATGATGGTAACGACTATAAATTCAATAGGTTAGAGAAGCCGTGGGGAAATCCTCTTTCCTCACATAAAAGCTTGAAAAGGAATGGCCTCCGAACCAAAGCATTGCTGGGGAAGAAGCTCGGCAGAATGAAATGAACCAGTCGCGGTTAAATGACATCATTCTGGAGGCCGGAAGCTCCTCTCTGCGGCCTCCTCGCCGCCGAGGAGAAACAGAAACTCAAAGCGCATCCTCAGCGGCAGTCGCCGTCATAACCGGGGAGGACAATTCGGGCGCAAATGATGTTTGGCGTTTTTTTACTGGCCAACTGAGGCTTCTTAGGGTAGTCTCCCCAATAGTTATGTATTCAACTACGCGTGCTATGATTCGTTTCACTCTCATTCGGCGCATAATTGCAGGCTTGGGCTGTTTGCTGCTGGCACACGCCCTGGCATGTTCGGCGGCCCTGGTCTTTTATACTGATGCGCAGGGCGAGTTGGTAGGCTTTGAGCGGGCGGACGCCACGGAGGTGGTGTCGGCGGTGCAGGCGCTGGCGGTGGTGCCGACGGCGGCGGAGTTTGGCGGGGGGG
>JAAYVL010000109.1 GCA_012517205.1 Verrucomicrobiota bacterium | reverse complement strand
GTATGGGTGTTGCAATACGGATTGATGCCCAGGTTCGCCGAAGCATACGCGCACCACGCCCCGTTCGATTTTTCCCCGTGCCCCACAATATGATTCCGGTCCTTGGCAAAGCCAAACTTGTCCGCAAAATGCCGATGCAACTGCGCCGAGGCCTGGTACATCTCCTCGGTGAACCAGGCCGGGTTGCTCACAAATCCCTCGTGCTCCGTGCCCAGGGAATGTTGATTCCAACACGTCGCGTGCCAGGCATAATACGCCTCCGGCACCAATTGCGAAATTTCGCCCCGCGGCGCATCCCCGGCATAATCCACCAGCCCGTTCACTGTATAGTGGCAACTGACCGAAATATCACAACGCCGCAGATAGGAGGTGCCGGTCAGGTAGTACCCCTCCATGCAATGCACGACGGCAAACTTGTGGCCGTAGCCGGAGGTATACCATTTGGCGCAACCAGTGATCATGCGATCCACCGCCGGGCCATAATCGGCGGTAGCCAGGGCGGCTGATGCGCCGGCGAGAGAAACGGTGCTTAGGGTGAGAAGTTGCTTGGTGTTCATGCGGAACAAAGATTTGCGGGTGCTATTCATCTGCCTTCGCTGAAACGACGATAGTTTGACCTTTTAGGTCTCATTTTGCGACTACGCCCATAATCTGCAATCGAAACGCGCACAGGGCAAACGATAAAATCAAAAAAAATTCGTCCGCCAAGATCCCGGTTCAGGAGACAATCCATCCCCGCTCACAAATCCGTGAGTTCAAACTCCGCCCGCCCGGGCCGGGCTCAACCTGGGTTTTAACGTCGTTTTACATCATTCGCAAGTCGTCCATTCCTCCTTTCCGGCTCAGGCCCGCGCCCAAACCCGCCCCACCCGCCCCAGCCAGCCTAACGCTTCCATTAGGCCGTGTACAACGGGTGTACAAAGGAGGCTCAAAGGAGGCTCATGCTTATTTTCCATGTGCTCCTGCCGGGCTTCCGATGTACTCCCCTTGTACATGGCTGGAAAGGACGGAGAAGAGACGGTCTTGTGGGGGGCGGTGGATGCCGGGGTGGCGGCGGGCTTCGATTTCTTAACCCTTGCCGTTTCAGCCGCTTGCTGAGATTTCAAGGTCGGCGGCGGCGGGACGATGGCGTTGTGAACCTGGCTTTGGCCTTTCCAGCCGTTCCGGGTCTGAACCACGGCGATAAACACCTTCTGCCCCGGGGCGGGTCGCCCAAACCGGGCGGCGTAGAGGTCCGTGATGTCGCTTTGCCCGTTTTGACTTGGGCCCAACAGGCCCAGGTAATAGGCACGGCGGGGTTTCATTCGGCCCGCGCTGCAGGGTGGCTGCCCAAAGACCATGATGTCTTCATGGGCCTCCCCGACATTCAGCCGCAGCCGAACCCCGTCTTCCGCGTCATTGACAATCTCCAGCCCGGTGACCGGGTTGGGGCCGAAGACCACCGGGGCGGGCGGTTCCTCCACCGGCGCCAGACCCAGCCCCCGCAGGGTGCTGTTGATCTGGACGCAAAACTGTTGCCCACTTAAGTGCGAATACTGCCCCATCCAGGGCCGGCTGGGGACGTG
>JAAYVL010000053.1 GCA_012517205.1 Verrucomicrobiota bacterium | reverse complement strand
TCATAGAGCGTGGCCACCAACTCGGCGGCGGCGCCGCCGCTTTGGCCCTGGGGGGTTGGGCCGCGAACCTCCAGCGTCCATGTTTCCTTGCCCCCCGGCTGGAGCTTGGAAACGAAGCGCTCCCATTTCAAGTCGAGGTCTTTGTTTTTCCAAGGCACGCGGATCTCGCGCGATTCCAGGTAGGCGCGATTCTCGTGAATGAAGGTGACGTGGACAAAGCAGCCGCCGCGCATGGCTTCGGTCAGGGCCAGCCGAATCTGCTGCCGGGTGACGCCGGACGGAGTCCAATAGCGCTGGATCATCCGCTGACGATGCTCGATTTCAATGAAGGCCCGGCCGGTTTTGTAGCCCGTCCCCCACACGGCCATGAATTCCTGGCCGGGCTGCAGTTCCCAATTCGGCGCGGCCAGCAGATGAGGCACCTTGAGGTTCAGCCGGCTCCCCCCAGCCGGCAGGACCCGCACGGGAAGCCGGCCGGTGACCGGCTGGCCGAACTGGTCCTGCGTCTCGATGACCGCGCAATAGGCGCCGGCGGGGAGTTGGAAGGCCAGCCGGGCTGTGCCGTTGGTGCCCGTAGCAAAACTTCTGGACGCCACCATCCGGCCCAGGGGCCAGTGGCTGGGATCGGACAAGTCCAGCGCGGGCGAGTCAGCATCTTCGGCCGCCCCGAAGGGCCCTCGGGGTTCGGGGCTGCGCAGCGGCGGACGGTGGACCTTTGCCGGCGCCCGCAGCGCGTAAACCTTGACCTCGCCGGTGGCGGCTTGCGGTTCGCCATCGAGCATCCGGGTCTCCAGTTTCAATTCCACGGGTTGGGCATCCGTCTGCCAGTCGTCGGCGCTGATCCGGGCTTCCAGGGCGGCGTAGCCCACCTGCAGATGGCGGCCGGCGGAGCGCGTTTCGCCCGCGCCGTCGGTCACGTCCGCATGAACCTGGAACACGAAAACCGGCTCATCCTTCTTCGGCACCTTGGGATCGGGCCGGGCGTCGAACTCAATCTTGAATGAGCCATCCGTGGCCGTCCGGGTGATGCCGTGGGCTATCTCCTGGCCCGGGCGGGACGGCAAGCCCCCCCACCCCCATCCCCACCACCACGGCATCCGCACTTCGCGCACGACGCGGTATTTGACCTGCGCGCCATCCACGGCCGCGCCGGAGTAATTCATGGCATGGCCCACCAGAACCACCGTCTCGTTGAGTTTCACCGCCGACTGCGGGGCATCCAGCACCACCTCGAACCGGGGCCGTTTGTACTCTTCAACGTGGAACCTGCCCTGGCCCGGGGCGCGCCCGCTGGCCTTGAGGGACATTCTCCCCATAAGGCGATCGCGCGGAACCGTAAAGCTGCCGGCGAAGGAGCCATAATCATTGGCGCGATGCTGCCGGCGCGCCACCTCTTTACCATTGGCGTCTTCGAATATCACCGTCAACGGTTCGTCCTTGAGCACCTTGTAATTGTCTTCAGCCCGGTCCACCCAGAGACAGATGCCTTTGTATTGAACAGTCTGCCCCGGCCGGTAGAGCGTGCGGTCAGTGAAGAAGACCGTCTTCGCGTACGGCGACGGAGGTGACGCTTCCGAATCATCATAGTACCACAAATTCTCCGCAGTGGCCACCTCTTGACCACGATGGCGCGCCCGGAACCAGTAGAACTGTTCCGACACCGGCTCCAGGGAAAAGCAACCGTTCTGGTCGGTCGTCAGGATGGGGTCGGTAATACGATTGCCCTGCAGGTCTAGATGCCACACCGACACCTTAGCGCCCGCGACCGGTTCGCCGGAATCGGCTTGCAGCACAAAGCCTTCAATCCGGCCGGCGCGCACCCGCGTCACCAGGGCCAGGCGGCTCACCCAAACCTGCGCCAGGGAGACGACATTGTTGGTCTCGCCAAAGTCCGGGCGATGGCTGGCGGCGATGAAATAAAAGCCCGGCTTGAGGCGGTCGGGCGCGGGGACGGCCAAGGTGTGCTCGTGGTAGTCGGCGGTGGGCGGCAGTTTTACCGACCATTCCAGCGCGGGGGCGCGGGACAGGATTTCCCGGTGTTCCTTTTCGCCCACTAACCGGTAATGCGGCTCCGCCGAAAGCGCCTCCCAATCATACGGGATAGCGCGGAAGCAGACCGTTTCAACATTGCGGTAGTGCACGGTGATTTCCGGCCACGGCGCGTTCCACACGCGTTCGGTGGTTATGCGGGCCGACGGAGCCTCGATTTCGGCGACCCGGTTGCGGCACCGCTTGCCGCCGGGCGATTGCGGGAACGCCCGCGCCCCGCGCAACGCCAGTTCGCGGGCCGCGACGAAATCATCCCGTTGCTGGAGCAGTCGCGCTGCGCAATCGAGGGCCAGGGCGGAGAGGTCGGAATCCGCGTGCGTGTCAATGAAACGCTCCAGCGCGGCCTGGTAGCGGGCGTCCTTGTTTTCGCCGAAGGCAACATTCCAGCCCCAGGTGAGGCGTTCGAGATCCGCGTGGGCGAAGGCCGGGTTCGAGGCATCCCCGCGGTGAAAATCAAGCAGGGCCTGGTAAAGCTGAATCGCCCGCAGTTCCGGCTGGGAAGCCTCCGCGGCGCCGGCCTGCCAGGCCAGAAACTTCTCCGCCGGATCGAAGATGGGGCTGTCGGCGGACACTTCAAAAGCGTCTTCGGGGCGGGCGGCGGCCTGCTCGCCGGAGGCATAGAAGGCAAGCGCCTCATGGGCGATGAAGTCGTAGAGGGTGGGACGGTAACGATCGGGCATGGAACCTTTGGGCAAAAGGTCGTCCCAGGCGCTAATGGGGGTCGCCTTCAGGAGCGGGCCGGCACGCAGCGCCTTCTGGAATAGCTGGTCAATGCGCTCAAAGAGCCGCGGCAGGTCCCATGTGGTGAAGTCGTTGCCGGGCGGAACCCCGGTCGTGGTGCGCTGCATGAAGCGCCAGCGGTTCTGCTGGAAGTAGTGCCAATACCATTCGGCCAGCAACGTCTCCAGCAGCGGTACCATCTCCGAAGGCGCTTGCGCGATCTCCGCCTCCAGGCGCGTGATTTTCTCCTCGGGCTGGTTGCCCTGAAGATTGCCCTCCAAAGCGATCTTTTGGCCGATGGCCTTCACGGCTTCGGCGTAGGCCTTGTCCTTCAAGGCCGCCGCGATGATGGGCTCGAGGTTGGTGATGGCGGTCCGGGGCCGCCCCTGCGTGATTGCCGCCTCGACCGCCCGCCATTGCGAGTCGCGCGGCCCGGCCTGAAGCGGCAGACTCATGAGCAACAGGGCCGCCGTGCCGGCCGCCAGGGTGAAAAAAGCAGGCCGCCGAAGCTGCGCGGAAAAAGCCCGGGCACGGCCCGGGGGCGGACCAAATGGGAGTCTATGCATACAATTCCTGTTATTTCCTGCAGCCGAGCCACGTCGCCCGCTGTTGCCAATAGAATAGACCTTCCCCCGCCAGCCGGCAAGCCCCTTAGCTTTCCGCCCGGTAGCGATGATACCGCCCCCGGCCGGGGCTGCCGGGCCGCCTAATTTTCCGCCGAATGCAATCCCCCGGGGCCGGCGCGGAAGGCGATGTTCATCCGCTCCGGGTCGCCAGGGATGGGATGGGCGCAATTCCAATAGCAGGCGCCGCAGTGAACGCATTTCTCCCGGTCGAACGACGGCACGCCGCCCGCGCCGGGCGCGATGGCCTGCCCCGAGCACATCTCGATGCAAATCCGGGTGCCGCAGCGTTCGCAGAGCTCGGGATAGAGGAAAAGCACATGGTCGGCGTAGCCGGGCGGAGCCTGCACCTTGCCGCCCAGCAACAGGGCGTCCTGGTGAGAGACGAGGAGTTGGCCATCGTAGGGGATGGCCGGCCAGCCGCAGCGCTCCATCAGCGCGTGATGCAGCGAGGTCCCCTGGGTGGCGCATTCCTTGCGGAGCCGCTGGATTTCGGCGGCGGGAATCCGGCCCCGATAATACTCTTCCAGCGAGGGGATGCGCTGATAGGGGCGGAGCGGC
>JAAYVL010000030.1 GCA_012517205.1 Verrucomicrobiota bacterium | reverse complement strand
CGGGCGGTCTCCGGCGTTGCGGGCCGGGGCTGCGGCCGCGGCGGGGCGGGCGGGCGCGTCTTCCGCCCGGAGTTCGGGGCGGAAGGCCAGGATGCTCAGCGGCGGGAGGATGAACTCGGCGGAGCAGGGCAGGCCGTGGCAGGCTTTCTCCGTCGCGGTCACGCTGCCGTAGTTGCCCAGGTTGCTGCCGCCGTAAATCGCCGCGTCGCTGTTCAGCAGTTCGAGCCATTTCCCCGGGCGGGGCAACCCGATGCGGTATTGGCGGCGCGGCACCGGGGTCAGGTTGGCGATCACGATCAGCTCCCGGGGGGAGCCGGCTTCCTGCCGCAGGAAGGAGAGCACGCTGTTGAGGTGGTCGGAGCAGTCCACCCAGCGGAATCCCTCCGGGTCGTAGTCGGATTTCCACAGCCCCGGCTCCGCCAGGTACAATTGGTTCAGGTCGGCCAGGAACCGCTGCAGGCCGGCATGGTAAGGCCCTGCCGTCAACAGCCGCCAGTCCAGTTCCGCGTTGGCGTTCCATTCGGCGCGCTGCCCGAATTCCCCGCCCATGAAGAGCAGTTTTTTGCCCGGGAACAGCCATTGGTAGCCCAGCAGCGTCCGCAGGTTCGCGAACTTCTGCCAGTCATCCCCGGGCATGCGGCCCAGCAGCGAGCCTTTGCCATGCACCACTTCGTCGTGGGAGAGGGGCAGGATGAAGTTCTCGTGGTGGTGATAGAGCATGGCGAACGAGAGGTCGTTCTGGTGGTACTTGCGGTGGACGGGGTCGCGGTGGAAGTAGCCAAGCGTGTCGTGCATCCAGCCCATATTCCACTTGAAGGAGAAGCCCAGCCCGCCCACGTAGGGGGGGCGCGTCACCTGCGGCCAGGCGGTGGACTCCTCGGCGATGGTCATGACGCCGGGGAACTCGGTATGCACGAGGTGGTTGAACCGCCGGAGGAACTCGATGGCCTCCAGGTTTTCCCGCCCGCCGAAGGCGTTGGGAATCCACTGGCCCGGGGCGCGCGAGTAGTCCAGGTAGAGCATCGAGGCCACCGCGTCCACGCGCAGGCCGTCCACGTGGAAGCGCTCGCACCAGAACAGCGCATTGGCCAGCAGGAAATTCGCCACCTCGTGCCGCCCGTAGTTGAAGATCAGGGTGCCCCAGTCCTGGTGCGCTCCCTGGCGCGGGTCTTCATGTTCGTACAGCGCCGTGCCGTCAAAGCGGGCCAGCGCCCAGTCGTCGCGCGGGAAGTGCGCCGGCACCCAGTCGATAATCACCCCGATCCCCGCCGCGTGCAGCGCATTGATGAGGTATTGCAGGTCTTCCGGCGGGCCATAGCGGCTGGTCGGCGCGAAGAATCCCGTCACCTGGTAGCCCCAGGACGGGTAGTAAGCGTGTTCGGCGACCGGCATGAATTCGACATGCGTGAAGCCCATCTGCTTCACGTATTGGATCAGGGGCTCGGCCAGGGCGCGGTAGCCGGGGGATTCCGCCGCCGATTTCTTCCGCCAGGAGCCCAGGTGCAGCTCGTAGATGCTCAGCGGGGCGCGCAACGGATCGCGCGTCCGCCGCCGCGCCAGCCAGTCCGCGTCGGTCCACGGGAACTGGCGGTTGTTCCACACAATGGCCGCGTTCTTCGGGGCCGTCTCGAAGAAGAAGCCATAGGGGTCGGTTTTGAGCATGACTTTCCCCCGCGCGTTGCGGAGCTCGAACTTATAGTGCGCCCCGGCGGACACGTCCGGCACGAAGATTTCCCACACCCCCGACTGCCCCAGCGGCCGCATCGGGTGGCAGCGGCCGTCCCAGTGGTTGAAGTCGCCCACCACGCTGACGCGCCGGGCGTTGGGCGCCCAAACCGCGAAACTGGCGCCGGCGGCGCCGTCCAGCACGCGCAATTGCGCCCCGAGTTTATCGTAGATGCGGCGCTCGTCGCCCTTGCCGAACAGGAACAAATCGTCCTCGCTGAGGGTGGGGGCAAAGGAGTACGGGTCGCGGCGGCGCTGCGCGCGGCCCTGGGCATCCGTGATGACCAGCTCGTAGGCGTAGGGTTCCGTCACCGCCGTCGTCACGCCCTCGAACAGGCCCGCCGGGTGCAGGCGCGTCAACGGGAGGATGGGTTGGTCCGGTTCGCGCAGCGGGTGCGCCTCGATTTTCACCGCCTGCGGCACCAGCGCCCGCACCACCAGGCCGGCGCCGTTGGCCAGCGGGTGCATTCCCAGCCACTGATGGGGGGCGCGTTGTTTGGCTTCCACCAAACTCTGGAGTTCTGCCTGTGTCAGAAGCATGGCGGGTGGATTCTAGCAGCCGGCCCGGCTTAGGCCACACGATTTTTTGCCCGGGGCGCGGGCGGCGGGGGGAACCCCGGCCGGCCCCCGGGCGGGGGCTTTTGACATTTTCCGCCGTCTTTACTACCCTTGGGGCATGGAAGCACTGCATGCTCCGTGGCGGATCGAGTATATCCTGGCGCCCAAGCCCGAGAACAGCGAGAGCCTGTTCACGCGCATCGCCCAGGCGAATGATGACGAGGCGAACCTCGTGATTGCGCGCGACCGCACGTGCTTTGCGCTGCTCAATGCGTATCCCTACACCGGCGGCCACCTGATGATTGTGCCCTACCGGCAGGTGCCGGACTTCCAGGGGCTGACCGATGAGGAACTGGCGGGGCTTCTGAAGCTGACGCGGCGCTGCCAGGCGGCGCTGTCCAAAGTGATGAAGCCGCAGGGGTTCAACATCGGGATAAACCTGGGGCAGGTCGCCGGGGCGGGCGTGCTCGGGCATTTGCATATTCACGTCGTGCCGCGGTGGCTGGGGGATACGAATTTCATGCCCGTTCTGGCGGACACGGTGGTGGTGCCGGAAGCCCTGCGCGAGCTGGCCGCCCGGTTGCGCGCGGAACTGAACCCATCCTAGCCCGGAGCGTTCGTGCCTTCCGCCCGCGTCCAGCCGTCCGTTTGCCCGCGTCCCGCCGTTCACGTCTGAGTTCGAATCATGCCTACGGAAATCCTTCATTTTGAGAATGCCCGCCTTGCGCAGCAGCTTTACAACCACGACCCGCGCAACCTGCAGGTGCTGGAGCAGCAGCTGGGCGTCAAGGCCACCTCCCGCGAGGGCTGGATCAAGCTCGAGGGCGAGCCGGAGGCCATCGCCCGCGCCAAGCACCTGTTTTTGCTGCTGGAGGATTCGCTCCAGGCCGGGACGCCGGTCCGGAACCGCGAGTTCTCGAACGCGCTGAACATCATCCGCCAGGAGGGCGTGGCCATGCTCAAGAACATCCTCTCCGACCGCATCCGCACTTCCGACAAGAAGGCCGGCGTGACCGCCAAGACCGTGGGCCAGAAACGGTATCTGGATGCCATCCGAACGCATGACGTGACCCTGGGCGTGGGGCCGGCCGGCACCGGCAAGACGTACCTGGCGGTGGCCGTGGCGCTGGCCGCGTTGAAGGAGGGCAAAGTCGCGCGCCTGATCCTGACCCGCCCCGCGGTGGAAGCCGGCGAGGCGCTGGGGTTTCTGCCGGGTGATCTGTATGAAAAGATCATGCCCTACTTGCGCCCCTTGCATGACGCCCTGCACGATATGCTCCCGGCGGAAGACATCCAGAAGCATACCGAGCGCGGCGTCATCGAGATCGCCCCGCTGGCCTACATGCGCGGGCGCACGCTCAATAACGCGTTCATCATCCTCGACGAAGCGCAGAACTCGACCACCGAGCAGATGTTCATGTTCCTCACGCGCCTGGGCCTTAATTCCAAGGCCGTAATCACCGGCGACGAGACGCAGATTGACCTGCCGCAGCATAAACATTCCGGCCTGCTCGAAGCGCACCGCGCCCTGCAGGGCATTGAGGGCGTCGCCATTGTCGAGTTCACCAAGCGCGACGTGGTCCGCCATCCGCTGGTGCAGCGCATCATCTCGGCTTACGAACGCCACCGCGGCCAGGCGCGCCGCCCCCCGCATGCGGAAGAAGCCTGACCCCCCCGGCCGCGCGCGCCGGCCCGCCGGCCCGCGGGAGGCCCAAACGGCCAAAACGATGCGGCGCGGGCCGGGCCGCCGTTCCTCGCTCACGCTGGTCAACCGCCACCCCGGCCGGGAAGTGAACCTGCCCGCCCTGCGGCGCATCGCGCAGGCCCTGCTGCGGGAAACGTGGCCGGGCTGCCGCTTTGATCTGGGCATCTATATGGTGGCGGCAGCCGAAATGGCCCGCCTGAACGAGACCTTTCTGCGGCACTCGGGCTCGACGGACGTCATCACCTTCGACTACGCCCAATCCCCCGGCGCCGGGGCGCAACCAGGCCCGCCCCCTGCCTTGCTCCACGGCGAGATCCTGGTCTGCCTGGACGAAGCGATTTCCCAGGCCCGCCGCTTTCGCACCACCTGGCAGAGCGAATTAATCCGCTACGTGGTTCACGGGGTGCTGCACCTGCGGGGCTACGACGACCGATCCCACCGGCTGCGTCAACAAATGAAGAAAGCCGAAGATGGCCTGGTCCGCCGACTGGCCGGCCGGTTTGACTTCGGCGCGCTTGGGTGATTCCCAGCCGAAGCCGGGCTTTGCCGCTCTGCGGTTGCCGCAGTTCAACGAGGGCGCGCGCCGGGCCGGGGTGGGCCGCGGAGCCGCCAGAAGCGCTTCCGCGAAGGGCGCAGCCACGCCGCAAACGCGCCCGCCGGAAATCCTTTCCGGCTCCTCCGGCTCCCCCTCGCCGGGCGGGGAAAAACGAGGCGGCTGCCGGTTAAAAGCCGTTTGTTTTGGCTCGACAAAACGGTCCCCGGCCCTATTATTTCCGCACTAATTAGAGAAAGCTCGGTTGTGCCAAATTCTATGTTAACGTCTGTTGTTTCATCTCCGTTGCAGTCGCTGTTGCGCGGCATTGGCCGTTGTCTGGCGGGTTTGCTGTTAGCCGGTTCCTGTTCGGCGGGGACACTTCCCTTCTATGATGATTTTGAAAGCGGTTTGTCCCACTGGACGGCGAGCGGCACCTGGGGCTGACCACCACGCATTATGGCTCGCCCAGCCACGCCGTCACCGACAGCCCGGGCACGTTCTATACCAATAATACCCACTCGGCCCTGACCCTGGCGGCATCGCTTTCGCTGGCCGGCGCCGTTCGGCCGGCGCTCGGTTTCCAGCATCGGTACGCGCTGGAAACGGGCTACGATTTCGGGCGGGTGGAGGTTTCCGTGGATGGCGGCAATAGTTGGGTTTCGCCGGAGCTGGCCGCGTACACGGGCCAGCAGGGGACCCTGGCGCGCGAGCAGCTTGATCTTTCCGCCTATGCCGGGGTCGCGGATTTCCGCCTTCGTTTCCGCCTGGCCACGGACAGTTCCGTGGTGATGGACGGCTGGTATGTGGATGACGTGGTCATCGCTGAAGCCCCCGCGCCCGTGACGCTGACCGCCACGGCTACCAACCGGAATTCCATCGGCCTGGCCTGGACGCCGTCCGCGGCGGCGGACTTTGCCGCGTATCGCCTCTACCGTTCTTTGACGCCCGGCCTTGACTGGCGCACGGCGCGGGTGATTGCCGAGGGGAACGCTTCCGCCACCACCAACGCGACCGACCTGACGGCCTCGCCCAAGACGACGTATTATTACCGGGTCGCGGTGGTCAACACCCGGGGCCTGCTCACCCTGGGCAATGAAATCGCCGTCACCACGCATCCCGGGATGGATTATCCGTTTACCGACAACGGCGAGGGCGGCCCCAACATTTGGGTCGCCGAGGCGCCCTGGGCCTTAAGTTCCGAGGACGCCTTGTCGCCGGAGCATGGCTGGTCGGATTCGCCCGGCACCAATTACGCCAACAACATTACCTCGCAGGCGCTCACGCTGGCGGCGCCGCTCTTTCTGGCGGGCCAGGCCAGTGCGCCCGTCTTCTCGTTCTATCACAAGTATGACTTCGCCTCCGGGGACTCGGGCAATGCGGAAGTATCGCTCAACAACGGCACGGACTGGACTTCCCTGGCCAGTTTCACCGGCACTTCGTCCAACCAGTGGCGGCGCGCCCGGTTCAGCCTGGCCCCCTACTCCAATGCGGTCTCCGTGTTGTTGCGCTTCCGGATCACCACGGATTCATCCACCCAAGGCGATGGCTGGCACCTGGACGACATCTCGGTGGCGGAATCGCCCGCCGTGGTCAATGCGCCGGTGCTCGACCAGATCACGTCGCATACCATCCGCGTCAGTTGGGCGGCCGCTGCCGGGGATATGTTCTCGCACTACGCCGTGTTTCGCTCCACGACGCCGGGAGTCGGGATCAACTCGACGCTGGTGGCAACCATCCCCGATCGGAACCTGACGGTGTTCACCGACGCCAACCTGGCCCTCGACACCGTCTATTACTACCGGGTTTATGCGGTGAATTCATACGGCGCCTTCTCGCCCGACAGCCCCACGGAAAGCAGCGCGCGCACGTTGAATAATCCGTTGCCGTTCACGGAAGATTTTGAAGGCTCGCTGCAGGGATGGAACCTCACCGGCACCTGGGGAATCGCGACCAACGACGCCCACTCCGGCCTGGCCTGCCTCGCGGATTCGCCCGGCTTTAATTATGCCAACAGTTCGGACAGCTACGCCTTGACGGCGGTGAACCTGGTGGGCACGACCTGGCCGGTATTGCGGTTTTGGGATCGGTATCGGCTGGCGGACAACGACTGGGCCCGGCTGGAGGTGTCCACGGATGGCAACAGTTGGACGCCGATTTACGGGGCGGCGGGCATCCGCGCCGAGTGGGCCGAGCAGAGCATTGACCTGTCGCCCTGGAAGAACCAGGGCAACCTGCGGCTGCGGTTTCATCTGTGGACGGATGGGAGCACGACCGAGGATGGGTGGAGCATTGACGATTTGACGGTGGCGGAGCATGCCCCGGCGGCCCTGGCGCTGCCTTTCTACGAGACCTTCGAGGCGGGGCTGGACCAGTGGCTGCACGCGTCCTGGGCGCGGGACACCAACGGGGCTTATGGCGGGCAGTATGCGGTGCGGGACACGCCGAGCGGGCGGATGAACCCGGACACGACCTATTGGCTGGGGCTGGGGAGCCCCTTGAACCTGAGCAACGCGGTCAACCCGCAACTGGTATTCTGGGTTAAAGGGCAGTTGCCGTATCGGTCGCGGTTCCGGGTGCATTACTCGACAGACGACGGGTTGACTTGGGGCGAGCTCTATGGGCTCAACTCTGAGTGGAACCAAGACTGGACACGGGCGCAAGTGTCGCTGCAAAGCCTGGTCAACCGGCTGGTGCGGCTGCGGTTTGCCACCTGGAATGAATACGGCAGCGCCCCGGCTGAGGACCTTTGGATTGACAACCTCGCGATTGAGGAATCGCCGCCCCCGGTGGCGCTTTATCCGTTGACTGAGATCACGCCGGCTTCCATGCGCCTGGATTGGACCGAGGCGGCCATTGGCAACTTCAAAGAATACCGCATTTACCGGTCGGAGACACCCAACGTCAGCGAAAGTTCGACGTTGCTGGCCGTCATCACGAACCAGGCGGCGACCACCTTTGTGGACGGCGGCCTGATGGCGCGCAAGACCTACTATTACCGCGTGTATCTCCACAACCACTACGACGATAGCGTCGGCTCCAACCAGTCCTCCGCAACGACGGCCGGCGTGGAACTGCCGTGGGTGGCCGATTTCGAGACCCAGCAGCCGGGCTGGACGTTCACCGGCACCTGGACGCTTTGGCCGGGCGCGGGACGCAACGGTTCCGTTGCCCTGGCGGATTCACCCGGCGACTACCCCAACTACTCTTCGCATTACGCACAGTTCGCCGCCGACTTGCGCGGCTCCGTCTGGCCGGTCTTGCGCTTCTGGGACCGGCACTTCATCACGGCCGGCGACTGGGGCCGGGTATTCATCTCCGGTGATGGCGGAGCGAGCTGGACCCGGGTCTATGGAGTCTCGGCAACGCGCACCAACTGGGCCGAGCAGTCGGTTGACCTCTCCCCCTGGAAAAACAGCAGCCAGGTGTGGGTGCGCTTCCAGATGAACACCGGCGGCAACCCCCCAAGCGATGGTTGGTACCTGGACGATATCTCGCTGGGCGAACACTCTCCCGCCCCGGCGGCTTATCCGTTCCATGAAACCTTCGAGGCGGGGCTGGACCACTGGCTGCACCCGGTCTGGACGGTGGACACCAACCAACCCTTCGCCGGGCAATACGCTGTCCGCGACACGGTCTTTCCCTGGATGCCGCCCGACACGCAACTGGCGCTGGTATTGGGACGGGAACTCAACCTGAGCAACGCGGTCAATCCCATCCTGACCTTCAGGGCGCGCGGCCAGCTCTGGTATCGAACCCGCTTTCGCGCGCAGGTCTCGACCGACGGCGGCCTGGTCTGGAACGACCTGGTCGCGCTGAACAACGACTGGAATCAGCCCTGGACGCGCTTCCAGGCGTCGCTTGCGAATTATCTCAACCAAACCATCCGCCTGCGGTTTATCGTATGGAGCGAGTATGGCAGCGCGCCGGATCAAGACCTGTTCCTGGACGATATTGGCATTGGCGAACCCGCGCCGGGAGCGCCCATCCTTGCGGCCCCGGCAAACCTGGCCAGCGTGCCCGTCGTGCGCCCGATCTTATCGGTGACCAACGCGGTGGATTACCAGGGCGACTCGCTCTCCTACCGCTTCGAGGTCTATGCGGATGCGGCGCTCTCGAACCTGGTGGCCCAGGTGCCGCTGGTATCCGCCGGAACAGCCATCACAAGCTGGCCCGTGGACACCGACCTGCCTGACAACGCGCAGTACTGGTGGCGTTGCCAGGCGACGGATGGCACCAACACGGGCCCTTGGATGGCGACGGCGACCTTTTTCGTGAATGAAATCAACCACGCCCCCGCCGCGCCGGAAATTGCCGGGCCGCCATCCGGGGTCCTGGTGACGAACCTCGAGGCCCGGCTCTTCTGGTTCCCCTCGGCCGGCGATCCCGATGAGGGCGACCGCGTGGCTACCTACCATATCCAGGTGGCCGCGGACCTGGCCTTCACGGCCCCGGTGATCAACGCCACCGGCATCGTGGCCGTCGCCGTGCCGCCGGGCGGCAACTGGGTATTGTCCCTCCCGCTCCAGGAACTGCCCGGCGCGCAGAATCTGGTCCTCGGAACGCGCTACTACTGGCGCGTGAGCGCGCAGGATCTGCGCGGGCTAAGCTCCGACTGGTCGGCCGGCGAAGCGGCCTTCCAGTTCGGCAAGGTGATCCCGGCCCCGGCTACGCTCACCGGGTTGCGCCGGGGGCCGAATGGCACCATGTCCCTGGAATGGGAAGGGGCGGCGGGCGAGTTGTATGTCGAGTTCAGCCTCTCGCTGACCACGCCCAACTGGCTGACCATCGCCGGCCCGCTCCAGGGCACCAACTGGACCTTCACGCCGGTGCCCGGCAGTCCCTCGGGCTTCTTCCGGGTGCGCAGCCAATAAGCCGCCCGCCGCGGGCGCGCAACCGCGGCGGCGGCGGGCGGGCGGGTGCGGGGTCTTGAGCCCGGCCTCCGGCGCGGCTAAACTGGCGCGGTGAAGCAAAGTATTTTCGCGCGCTGGCAGGCCAACTTCTGGGCGGGCCTGGTCATAGTGCTGCCGGCCGTCATCTCGCTGGCGGTGCTGCGGTGGCTTTTCGGCACGGTTGCCAACATCACGGATTTGCTGCTGGTCTTTCTGCCGGCCCGGCTGGCCCACCAGGACGGCGGGAGCGGCCCCATGTATTGGTACTGGAGCGTGGTGGCCCTGTTGTTTGCCGCCCTGCTGATCGGCATTGTCGGGCTGCTGGCCCGCTACTACTTTGGCCGGCGGGTGATCGAATGGGTGGATGCGGCCCTCATGCGGGTTCCCCTCCTCAACCGGATTTACAGCGCCACCAAGCAGGTCAACGACGCCTTTTCCTCCGCCAACAAGACCGCCTTTCGCACCGTCGTTCTGGTCCGGTTCCCGCATGGCGGCATGTGGTCCATCGGCTTCATTACCAGCGAACAGCAGCCGGAGGTGGAGGCGAAAACCGGCGAAAAGGTGGTGTGCGTATTCGTCCCGGCCACGCCCAACCCCACCTCGGGGTTTTTGCTGATGGTGCCGGAGACCCAGGTGATTAAACTCGACCTGACCGTGGCCAACGCCATCAAGTACATTATCAGCCTGGGCGCGATCCAGCCCGAGGGCGCGCCGCTGCCCGGCGCCGCGGAGGCGGGCCCGGCGCTGCCGGAATCGGGCGCCGGGGCGGGCGTGCCATGATTCAAACGGCTACGGGCCTCGTTTTCCGCACCTGGCCGCTCACGGAAACCAGCCTGATCGTGCACTGGCTCACGCCCGAACTGGGGCGCCTGGCCACCGTGGCCCGGGGCGCGCGCCGCCTCCAATCTCCCTTCCACGGCAAGCTGGACCTGTTCTACTGGGCGGACTTCAGCCTGAGCCGCAGCCGGCGCTCCGAGCTGCATACCTTGCGCGAGGTGCGGCTGCGCGATACGCATGGCAACCTGCGCCGCCAGCTCATCCTCCTGCGGCAGGCCTCCCGCTGCGCGGCGCTGATCGAGCGCGCCACCGAAACCGAAACACCGCTGCCCGGAATCTTCGAGCTGATGCTGTCCCTCCTGCGCCACCTGTCCGGCCCGGCGGCCCAATCCCACACCGTGCTGGCGTTTGAATTTAAACTGCGGCTGGAGCTGGGCCTGCTGCCCGGCCTGGCCGGGAGCGGGCTGAGCCCTGGCGCCGCCCAACTGGCCCAGGCGTTTGCAAAACACGACTGGCCCCGCATCGCGCGGCTGCGCCCCAGCCCCGGGCAGGTCGCGGAGTTGGAACAGTTCCTCCGCCTGAAATCATAAGCCGCCAAACGGCCGCGCGCCCGCGGACGCCGCAGCCCGCCGCGCGCCCCGGGGTTTCCGGGTTTTTCCAGTTGCTCCGCCCGGCCGCGGGTTGTAGCTTTCCTTGCCCGCTTAAGCGGGGATTTATGCGACACACTATTTCAGTTCTGGTGGAAAACAAATTCGGCGTGCTGACCCGCGTGGCCGGCCTGTTCAGCGGCCGGGGCTACAATATTGACTCGCTCAACGTCGCCCCGACGCAGGACGCAACCGTCTCGCGCATGACCATCGTGACGCGCGGCGACGATGCCACGGTGGACCAAATCGTCAAACAGCTTAAAAAGCTGACCAATGTTATCAACGTGCAGGACTTCCGCGAAGGCGAATACGTGGACCGGGAGCTGGCGCTGGTCAAGGTGGGCGTGGACTCAAAGACCCGCTCCGAAGTGATGCAAATCACCAACATCTTCCGCGCCAAAATTGTGGATATTCAACCCCAGAACCTGACCATCGAGGTGACGGGCGATGAAGACAAGGTGGAAAAGCTGCTCAGCCTCTTGCAGTCCTTCAAGATCATGGAAGTGACCCGCACCGGCAAGGTTGCCCTGCCGCGGAATTAACCCGGCGCGGATACGCCGGGCGCCCCGGGTTGGCGGGGTCGAACCGGCCGGCCCGCGGCCCGCCCCGGGCGGGGCGGCAACCCGGCAAGCTCCTTGACCCGCGCGCCCGGGCGGTTAGTATAACACAAACGCAAATACAAAAGATCAGGACAATTATGGCAATCATCAACTTCGGCGGAACCAAAGAACAGGTCATCACGCGGAAAGAGTTTCCCATGGCCAAAGCGCGCAAGGTGCTCAAGAATGAGACCATCGCCATCATCGGCTACGGCGTGCAGGGGCCGGCGCAATCGCTCAACCTGCGCGACAACGGCTTCAAGGTCATCATCGGCCAGGCCAGCGCCTTCAAGCGCGACTGGGACCGCGCCGTGGCCGACGGCTGGGTGCCGGGCAAAACGCTCTTCGAGATTGATGAAGCCGTCCGCCGCGGCACGGTCATCCAGATGCTCGTGTCCGATGCCGCCCAGCGCGCCATCTGGCCCGTCATCAAGCGGAACCTCAAACCCGGCGACGCGCTGTATTTCTCGCATGGATTCTCCATCGCCTACCAGAAGCAGACCGGCGTCATCCCGCCCAAGAACGTGGATGTGATCATGGTCGCCCCCAAGGGCTCCGGCACCTCGGTGCGCCGCAATTTCCTTACCGGCGCCGGCATCAACTCGAGCTTTGCGGTGGAACAGGACGCCACCGGCCGCGCCCAGGAACGCTGCCTGGCGCTCGGGATTGGCATCGGCTCGGGTTATTTGTTCCCCACGACCTTCAAGCACGAAGTGTTCAGCGACCTGACCGGCGAGCGCGGAGTGCTGATGGGGGCGCTGGCGGGCATCATGGAAGCCCAATACGACGTCCTGCGCGCGCACAAACACACCCCCAGCGAGGCCTTCAACGAGACGGTGGAAGAGCTGACGCAAAGCCTCATCCGGCTGGTGGACGAGAATGGCATGGACTGGATGTATTCGAATTGCTCGGCGACCGCCCAGCGTGGCGCGCTGGATTGGAAACCCAAGTTCAAGAAAGCGGTGCTGCCGGTCTTTAAAGAGCTGTATGCGCGCGTCAAGAGCGGCCAGGAATGCGCGCGCGTGCTTTCGGCATGCGGCAAACCCAATTACCAGAAGCAGTTAGGCAAGGAACTCGCCGCGATTGGCAATTCGGAGATGTGGCAGGCCGGCAAAGCCGTCCGCGCGCTCCGTCCCAAAGAACCCGCGCGCATGATTGCCGCCGGCACCAAAGGCATTGGCGGCCGGGCGGCCAATTAGCGCATTACAAAGGCCTGGTTCGGCCGGCTTCGAGCCGGGGGGCATTGCGTTTGCCGCCCGGCAGCTTTCCGGATCCCCAGCCGCGCGGGTTTTGTCAGGAAGAGGACACAGCCCGCGCCCGCTGAGTTTGCCTGGCGGGCGTGTTGTTTTGCCGCCTGGAACTCCTTGACTTGCTGAACCGCAACAGCGGACGCCCTTGGGATGCACCCTTGGAGCATGACGCTCTCCAGCGCCGGGCAGCAGCAATTCCATCGCAACGGACAGGGCCCTTGGTTTTGTAGATCATAAGCCCGGGAGGGAAACTCAGGCGCTGATAACAAAAGACCCTGTGACCGCTGGCAACCCAGGCGGGCGCGTGAAGGTTTTTCTCAGCCGCCGGGCAAATGGTCGCCATGCGCCGCGTGTGGGCACGCGGCCTACAGGAAATGGAAGTGCGCCGCGGCAGCCCCCATGCCCTCTCGCAGCACCGCACTCCCGGCAGACCACAAGTCCCCACGCACCCTCCCGCCCCCTGTAGGCCGCGTGCCCACACGCGGCGCTCCGCACCGGCCTGCCACCGCCAACCCCAAAAAATTGCCCTTGCGCGAAGACCCTCCGCCCGCCAGCCTTCCCCCAAACCCTCGGGGTGGTGGTGGCTGGGACTTCCAGTCCAAGGAGTGGCGGGAAGCCAAGCCGCTCTCCGGGGCAATAACGGAAAGGTATTTAACTATGAAAATGCTCACCTCTCCGCGCACGGGCAGTCTGGGCGCGGAAACTTACTACCAGTCCCCTTTTGGCGTGTGCGCCCGGCGGCGCACCGTTCCCCGAGACCGACCCTCGGAGCGCAAGGCGGCGGCACGGTCATATTTCGGGATCTCCTCGCGGGAGTGGGGTCTCAAGCTCAGCGAAGCGCAGCGCGAGCGTTGGAACGCCGCGGCGCTGCATGTTCCCAGCCGGCCCTGGATGGGGCAGTATTCGCACTTAAGCGGGCAGCAGTTCTGCGTTCAGATCAACAGCACCCTGCGGGGGCTGGGTCTGGCGCCGGTGGAGGAACCGCCCGCCCCGGTGGTCTTCG
>JAAYVL010000133.1 GCA_012517205.1 Verrucomicrobiota bacterium | reverse complement strand
GCCCGCGGGCGCGGCCGGAGCCGCCGCCGGGGCTGCGGCCAGCGCGGCCGCCATCTGTTGTCCCATCGCCAGGCCCGCGCCCAAACCCGCGCCGGCGCCCGCCATGCCGCCGGCCTCGCCTCCGCCCCGGGTCATGGCCTCGGCCATCTGGAACTTCACATAATCATTCAGGTTGCCAATCGCCGCCATGCTCGAACGCTTGTCAATGGCCTGCTCGACCTCCGGCGGCACCGACACGTTCTCGATGATGAAGCTCGGGATTTCCAGCCCGTATTTGCCCGTCATGGCCGGGTTGATCGCCGGCAGCAGCGCCGCCCCCAGCTCCGAATAGCGCGCGGCCACATCCAGCACCGGCACGCGCGCCGAGGCCACGGCCTCGCTGAACACGCTGACCACGCGCGAGCGCATGGTGTCGGCAAACTCATCCAGCCGGAAATGATCGTCCGTCCCGGCGACTTCCTTCAGGAACAACCGGGGCTCGACCACCCGGAAATCAAACGTCCCGTAGGCGCGCACGCGCACAATGCCGAAATCCGCGTCGCGCATCATGATGGGATTGGCCGTGCCCCACTTGTTGCCCGTGAACAGGCGCGTGTTGACGAAATAGACATCCGCCTTGAACGGGGATTCCAAGCCATACTTCCAGCCCTTGAGCGTCGAAAGAATGGGAATGTTGTCCGTGACGAGCGTATGTTTGCCCGGGCCGAACGTGTCGCCAAACTGCCCCAGGTACACAAACTGCGCCACCTGCGACTCGCGCACAATGAGCTGCGCGCCGCGCTTGATTTCCTTGTCCTCATCCGGAAAGCGCCACGAAATCGTGTCGCGCGAATCATCCTGCCACTGGATAATCTCCAGGAGTTGCGTCTTCAAATAATCGAGCAGACCCATACGCTGTCTTTCTATGCTTGAGTTTAACGGCGGCCGACCATAGCCTGCGTTCCAGTATGGGCTGCGACCCCCGGCCGCGAAAGTATAAAATCACGGCGTAATTATAAACGCCCGCCCCCGGCCGCCGGGCGCCGCGCCCCGCGCTAAGCCTTATGAAAACCAGTTCCGCCCGGTGGCCGGCGATCGCGCTGGCCCTCCTGTGCCTGGCCGCCGCCGCCGGCTGCCGCTCCACCTACTATGCCGCCTATGAAAAATTCGGCGTCCACAAACGCGACCTGCTGAAGAAACGCGTCACCGCGGCCCGCGACGGCCAGCAAGCCGCGCAGGAACAATTCCGCGACGCGCTCACCCGGCTCAAGGAAATCACCGCCTTCTCGGGCGGCGAACTGGAGCGCGCCCACCAGGCGCTCAAGACCGAATACCAGCGCTGCGTCCAGCGCGCCCAGACGGTGCGCCAGCGCATCCGCGACGTGGAAACCGTGGCGGGCGATCTGTTCGCGGAATGGGAAAAGGAAATCCAGCAGATCCACACCGCGTCGCTGCAGGCGGCCAGCCGCCAGCAGCTCGACGCCACGCGCCGCCGCTACGAGGAAATGCACCAGGCCCTGGCGAACGCCGAGCAAAGCATGGCGCCCGTCCTGACCCAGTTCAACGATTACGTGCTCTTCCTCAAGCACAACCTCAACGCCCAGGCCGTCGCGTCGCTCAAAGGCGAAGCCGCCGGCATCCAGGACGAAATCACCCGCCTCCTCGAATCCATGAACCGCTCGATCACGCGCGCCGACGAGTTCATCCGGCACATGAATTGAGCGCGCGCCGCGGCCCGCGCCGGCGCCGCTTCCGCGCGCGCCGCGCACAAATCGCGCGCGCTGATCGCGGGTAAAATTGTTAGTAATTTAGTATTGCATCGTTTGGCGGTGAGTGATAATCTTCGATTCAATCGCAGGCGAAGTTGTGTCAACGACAAACAGAACCGGCAACGATGAAGCTCCCCCGAACGGGGAAAACGGACGGCGGATAAGGCTGGCGTTCGCGCGGCCGCCGCGCGCCGTCCGTGCCGCGGCGCGGTGGGCCGGCGCGAGCTTCCTCCATGCGCGAGTCACACCGGAGTCATCCGCGCGGCAGGCTTCCGCCGCCCGGGGCGGCCTGCTGCTCCTGGCGTTGGGCCTGGCGGCGATCCCGTCCGCCGCGCTGAACGCGCCCGGATTCGCCGCCGTCACCCTGTCCGCCTGCGGGTTTGGCCTGCTCCTTGCATCCATCATCAGCAAAGACATCCTCCCCGCCCGCGCCCGTTGCGCCGCGTGTGGAATCTTTGAACCGGGCCGCCGGCAAATGGCCGCGCGCGCGTGGAACGGCGGGCGCCGCCGGGAAGCAAACAATTGTCCGAAGCGCTGAGACGAAGCCAGTCATTCATTCGTCCCGGGCTGCTTCGGAGCAACCAGACAGAAACAACAAACAACACACAGCAATAGAACCAGTAGAAAGGAAAACAGAATGGCAGCTAAAGCTAGCAAGAAAACCAAGAACTGCTGCAAGGCCAAGCCCGCAGCGAAAGCCAAAGCCAAGGCCAAGCCCGCCGCCAAAGCCAAAGCCAAAGCCAAGGCCAAACGTTAAAACGCTAGTCTGATTAAAGCGGCGGCAGCAACCCTGCCGCCGCCTTTTTTTTATCGGGCCGCCGCCTTCCCGCGGCAGCCATCCTCTCCCGTTTGAGAGCGTCCGCGGCCCCGCCACCCCTGCCGACTCGCCTCCGCGAAATCACAACCCGCGAAAACCTCCGCCTCCTTGACCCGGGCTTGCCAGGTATTTTCCGCTCCCGGGCGAAAGCCATTCCACAGAAACTGAGCGACCATTCCCGCGCCGCTTCGGAAGGCGCGCGCCCCGGCCGCTCCCACTTTGGCAGCTTCTTTCCCAACACCGCGCTCGAATCCGGCGGGTTGCTATCTTCGTTGACCGCCGCCACCGGCCTGATACCCTTTTTCCGGTGGCTGGGGACAAACCGCTGCCCGGTTAACTGACCCGCGCGCGCGGGCCGCCGGGCCGCTCTCCCGGCTTTGAATTACAATAACCATGGAAGTTTCTCGCTTATGAAATTACTCGATTCCCCCCGCTCCGGACGACTCGGAGCTTATGTCTATTACTCGACGCCCTTTGGCCAATGTTGCCGGGCGTTAACCATGCCCCGCGATGCCCGGTCTCCCGCCCAGGCTCGCGCCCGCGCCAGCTTCGCGGCCTGTTCCCAGGCCTGGGG
>JAAYVL010000027.1 GCA_012517205.1 Verrucomicrobiota bacterium | reverse complement strand
TTCAACCGCCCACCCTCGTTCCTCTGGAGCCTGGGTTCCCCTGACCGCCCAAGCCATAGCCCCGGAATCCCCTTATTTAGTGAATTCAGCAGTATCGCTGCTGGATTCCAAGCGCCTTTTGTTTGTAAAATCAACGACTTACGAACACGAAGAGGGATAAAATAGAAGCAAAACCCAGCTCATTCCGGCCGAAGCGTGCCTCAAATCTACTATAGACTAGCCCTACATTTACCCTGCCACTGAGCCGTGTACAAGGGGTGTACAAGGGATGCTCACCGGAAGTCCATAGGATTTTAGCTGGTACATCCGATGGGCATCCCTTGTACACCCCTTGTACACGGCTCAGTGGCAGGGTAAATTCACGGCATCTGGGTCATGGGCATGGATGCCTGAAAAGGTCGAAACGAGGAAAGAGCTTCATGCCGTCGGCGTGAGGGGGAACGCCCTTTAGCCTTTCGGGCAGGTCATCTACACCGCCGGGCGCGTCATCCATCCGAGCCTCCTGCCAGCCAAATCCCCATAATCTTTCGTACAGGAAACCAATCGCCGCGATCCGGCAACGATTTCAGCATAAAACCTGGCCAAAACAGCGGCCAAACCCTTAAAGTTCAGTTCCGCCTTGTTCCTGTATCGTTAACGTTACTGGGTTAAACCATTAAATTAGGGCTAATTCGGCCTTTTTTGCCTGATTTTCCCTCAAAACCCCCTTTGTCATTCTTCTTTTATCACTTTCCTGCCTGTTTCCCTGTTTTCAGAGCCCAATCCTTCGCCTATCAGGGACGCGACTTGGGCGAACCTTGGATGGCGTTTTGGCCTTGGCGGAAGGAAGCTGGAATGTAAGTCCTCCACCTCCAGATCGGGGGCCTTCAGCTATTTATCACGCATTAAATAGACTTGCTGCTGCGAACAGGGAGGCTGGATGGCCTTTGGTGTTGGGAAATAGCCTGGTCGGGCTTGTGGGAGTGGAATTGAGCTGGCAACGAGGATTGGAGGGCGTCGGGAAAACGTTGAGTGCAACGGCGGCGGGGATCGGGCCGTTCTCGCCGTTCATCGGGGCAATCGCTGGGGGAATGAGTCGGTATTTCCGGGTTGAGGGAGCGAAAAAAAGAACCCCGCCAGTGCCGTGTGTAACAGTTCCTTTGAACTTATTAGAAACAGGTGGGACTGACCGGGCTGCTTTCGACTTCCAGTAAAGGCATGTCGGCCACGGCCACAGTTTGAGTCCCTTGGCTTATTTACTACGGTTCAAGGACATAGTTTCTAATCACGCGCATAGGCAGGGTAAAATCTGCTATCGCTTTCATTCCAAAGAACGCGCGTTATTCCGACCCCCTCGCGCACCCGAACGCGCTTGCCTGGTGATAACCTCGCTCCGTCCGTTGAAAAATGCAAGCCCTAAAATTGCATTGCCGAAAAATGGCGCTGCGCCGGTTGCGTCTGCGAGGCGGCTTTCGCGCCGGGGCGGCGTGGATTTTTCGGGCGGGCGCTTGCCGGCGGCCCGCGCGGCAGCGGCGCTGACAGTACTGGCGCTGAAGCGAGGAGTTGCCATTGCCTTGATTCCCGATTTGAATGAGAATGCCGACTGCGAAGCGGATGAAACGACGTCGTCATAAACCCGGCGCGCCCGCGCCGGCGCAAGGACGCGCCGGCGGCGACCCGCCGCAACCGGAAACGCGCGCGGCACTGCCGGCGGCGGCGGCTCGCGGCCGCGGGCGGGTGTGGGGAATCAGCTTGCTCCTGGCGCTGGGCGCCTGGCTGGTGTTTTCGCCGGTGTGGCGCTTCGAGTTTTTTCGGTTCGACGATCCGCAATACATTCTCGACAACCCGGCGGTGAAAGCCGGGTTGACCGGGCCGGGGCTGGCCTGGGCGTTGCGGGCGACGCAGGCGGGGAATTGGCATCCCCTGACCTGGGTCTCACACATGCTCGATTGCCAGTTGTTTGGCGTCCATGCGGGCTGGTTTCATCTCGTCAACGCCACGTTTCACGCCCTCAACGCGGCGCTGCTGTTTTTGGCGTTGCGCCAGTTGACCGGCGCGACCTGGCGGAGCGCGCTGGTCGCGGCATTGTTCGCGCTGCATCCGCTGCGCGTCGAGTCAGTCGCCTGGATTTCCGAGCGCAAGGATGTGTTGAGCGGGTTCTTTTTCATGCTTACGCTCTGGGCCTACGCCCGCTACGCCCGGCCGCCCGGCCCGGAGGAGCGGGACCCGACCGTCCCGGCGCGCGGCGCGGGCCGCCCGCCGTTGCCTGCGTCCCTTTTTTATGGTCTGGCCCTGGTTTGTTTCGCGCTGGGGCTGCTGAGCAAGCCCATGCTGGTGACGGTGCCGCTGGTCCTGGGGCTGCTCGATTTCTGGCCGCTGCAGCGGGTTCCCCGCCGCGGGCAGCGCGCGCCCGGCTCGACTGCGGGAATGAGTGCCTGGTCTTTGCTGGCACTGGAGAAAGTTCCTTTCCTGACCCTGGCCCTGGTGCAAAGCGGGATCACCCTGTGGGCGCAAAAGGCCGAGGGCGCGATGGCGACGGCGGATCAACTGCGCCTTTCCTGGCGCCTGGGCAATGCGCTGGTTGCCTATGTCCGTTATCTCCGGAAAATGATCTGGCCGGACCAGTTGGCCTTTCTGTATCCGCATCCCGGCGCGTGGCCGGTGGAGCAGGTGGCCGGCGCGGCGGGCGTTTTGCTGCTGGTTTGCCTCGGCATGTTCTGGCTGGGGCGGCGGCGGCGCTACTGGCTGGTGGGCGGGTTATGGTTTTTGGGCATGCTCGTGCCGGTCATCGGGCTGGTGCAGGTCGGGCAGCAATCCTGGGCCGACCGCTACAGTTACCTGCCGTCCATCGGGCTCCTGATCATCCTGGCCTGGGGGTTGGGGGACTTGGCCGAAAAACATCGCCGGGCCAAAGGATTCGTAATCGCCGGCGCGGCGGTGCTTCTGGCCGCCAGCACGGTGGCAACCGCGCGCCAGTTGCCGCTTTGGAAGAGCACCGAACCGCTTTACTGCCGCGCCCTGGACGTGGCCCTGCGGGACGCGGTTTACCGGCGGGCGTATGAAACCATCCCGCTGTATATGGAACTGCATCTGAGCTTTGCCCGGGACTGGGCGGAGGTGGTGCAGACGGCGGAGGAGAAGGCGCAGTTGGTGGCCTATCTGCGCAAGTGGGCGCGGCTGAAACCGGAGAGCGCCCCGGTTCACCTGCTGCTGAGCGAGGCGCTCGCCCGGCAGGGTAATTGGGAGGAAGCGGTCGCCGAGTTCAACAAAGCCGCGCGCCTGGACCCGAATGTGGTCCGGCCCCCGGGAGCGGGCCGGAGCCCCTGATCGCCCCCTGCTCGATACCGCCCCCGCGGCCCGCCCCAGCGGCGGAGCCATCTCATCGAGCCAAACCCGGTTCGGGCCTGAGCGGGATGGTTTTCCCGCCCTGGGCTTCGGGCTGTGAGGGAGGAGGCCGGGATGGCCGGCGGGCGCGGCACCGAAAAAAATAGCTTCTGCCGGGGGGGCAAGTGGTGTTCAATTCCACTTGCAACCAATAACGAGATATGGCTGGACATAGCAAATGGGCAAAGGTCAAGCACTTCAAAGGTGCGTTGGACGCCAAACGCGGCAAAATCTTTTCCAAGTTGAGCAAGGAAATCAGCATCGCGGCCAAGATCGGGGGGGGCGACCCGAGCATGAATCCGCGCCTGCGGATGGTTTTGCTCAAGTGTCGCAGCGCCAACATGCCGAGCGATAACATCGAGCGGGCCATCAAGAAAGGAACCGGCGGCGGGGAGACGGCGAACTTTGAAGACCTGACCTACGAGATTTACGGGCCGCATGGCGTGGCGATCCTGGTGGAGATCAGCACCGACAGCCGCAATCGCACCGCCTCGGAAATCCGCAGCCTGGTCACCAAGAACGGCGGCAGCATTGCCTCGCAAGGCGCCGTCACCCGCCTGTTCCACCGCAAAGGGCAGATCATCATCGCGCGCGACGCCGCCAGCGAGGATCAGTTGATGGAGCTGGCGCTGGAGGCCGGCGCGGAGGATTTCAAGGCCGAGCCGCAAGGCTACGAAATCATCACCACCCCGGCGCAGTTTGAGGCCGTGCATAAACAGATTGAAGCCCAAGGCATCAAGGCCGACGTGGCGGGCGTGACCGAGCTGCCCACGCTGACCGTCGCGCTGCCGGACAGCCAGGCGGTGGCCGCGGTGGACAAGCTGATCGAGGCCCTGGAAGACCACGACGACGTGAAGGAAGTTTATTCCAACGCCGAATCGCCGGAGGGCGCCGCCGGGAGCGGCGGATAACGCCTCCCGGACGCCCGGCCTCCGGGAAGCCAGCCGCGCGTCGTGGGAACCTTTCCTGCACCGGTGGCCAGCCCGGTCGCGCCCATGCGCATTAAACCGCTTAGCACGGACAACCTGATGGCCCGGTTCCTCGCCGGCCTGGCGCGGGTGGTGCTACGGCATCCACGGCTGTTCCTGTATCCGCAGTTGGTGCTGTTTGCCGGGGGCCTCGTGGTGACCCTCAAGTATCCGGGGATCGAGTTCAACACGAGCCGCAATGACCTCGTGGGGGCGAACAAGAAGTATCACCAGAACTTTCTGCGGCTGAAGAAGGAGTTTCCGACCCAGGACGACCTCGTGGTGGTGGTGGAGAGCGAGGATGGGGAGAAGAACCGCCAGTTTGTGGATCGGCTCGGCGCCAAGCTCGAAGCGGAGACCAACCTGTTTAACCATGTCTTTTACAAGGGAGACCTCAAGATGCTCGGGTCCAAGGCCCTGCTGCTGGTGCCTGAAAATGACCTGGCCGATTTGCGCCTGATCCTGAAGGATTTCCAGCCATTTATCGCGCAGTTCACCCGCACGACGAACCTCGTGTCGCTCTTTCGCCTGATCTGCACCCAGTTCCGGACGGCAAAACAGGAGGCTTCCGAAGCCAACGAATCGCTCCTCAAGGCGCTGCCGGCGCTGGAGCGCATCATCACGCAGGCTACGGATAGCCTGCGCCGCTCGGGCGCGCCGCCTTCCCCGGGCATCACCGCCCTGTTCGACCCGGGCGAAGAAGCCCAGCAGCAAATGTACATCACCTTCGCCCAGGGACGGATTTACCTGGTGACCGCCCAGGCGCCGACAGAGGAATTGAACACCGCGGCGGTGCTGCGCTTGCGGGAGCTGGTGGAGGAGACCAAGCTCGAGGTGCTGGGGATTAACGTGGGGCTGACGGGCGAGCCGGTGCTGGAGCTGGATGAAATGGCTCAATCCCAAAAGGACACCGCCCTGGCGTCCGTCGTCGCGCTTGCGTTGTGCGCGCTGATTTTCATCTATGGCTACCAGGAGACGGGGCGGCCGGTAAAGGCGACGTTTTGCCTGATTATCGGCCTGGGCTACACCCTCGGCTTTGCGACCCTGGTCATCGGCCACCTGAATATCCTTACCATCACCTTCATGCCGATCCTGATCGGCCTGGCCATTGACTACGGCGTGCACCTGATCTCGCGGTATGAAGAGGAGCTGCGCCGGGGCGAGGCCATGGAGACGGCGTTAACCAGGGCCATGGTGCTCACCGGGCAGGGGATTCTGACCGGCGGACTGACCACGGCCGGAGGGTTTCTGGCGATGGGCCTGACCAACTTCAAAGGCATTCAGGAAATGGGGATCATCTGCGGCGGCGGCCTGGTCATCTGCCTGGTCCCGATGATGACGCTCCTGCCGGTGCTGTTGTTGCGCGGACGCCAGAACGTGGTGGACCGCCAGCTAAGCCCGGCCGCGGAACGCCGGGCGTGGATCGAAAACCTTTGGCTGCGCCGCCCCGTCCTGACCGCCGGGGTCACGCTGGCGCTATGCGGACTGGCGGCCACGCAGCTCCGCAAGGTTTATTTCGATTACAATCTGGTTAACATGCAAAGCAAGGGCCTGCCGGCGGTGGAGTATGAGAAGGCGCTGATCGCCTCGACGCCCAAATCGGTTTTGTTTGGAGCCGTGGTGGCCACCAACCTGGCGCAGGCGGGCGCGTTGGAACGCCAACTGACCAATCTTTCGGCCGTGGCCAGCGTGGACTCGATTAACGGCTTTCTGAGCGAGGATCAAACCCGCAAACTGGCTGTGGTGGGGCAGATCAAGCAGGAGCTGGCGGCCGTGCGCTTTAGCGAGCCGGATCCCCGCCCGGTGGAACTCCAGGAACTCAGCGCCGTTCTTTATTCCCTGCGCGGCTACCTGGGCGCGGCGCTGGAAGCCGTGCGCGCCGAACAACCCGAGTTGGTTCCCCAATTCGAATCCCTGCGCGACGCCATCCAGGCGCTGCGCAAGGAAATGCTGCGGGGCAATGACCGCCAGGTGGCGGCGAACGCGCTCAAGCTGGCGGAGTTTCAACGCCGCCTGTTCCTCGATATTCGCGATACCTTTCAGGCCCTGCGGACCCAGGACGATCGCGCGCCGCTGAGCGTGGCGGACCTGCCGCCGGCCTTGCGCGACCGCTTTATCGGCGTCACGGGAAAATACCTGCTGATGGTCTATCCCCAGGGCGATATCTGGCAGCGCGAGGTGCAGGAAACCTTCATCCGGCAGGTGGAGAAAATCTATCCGGACGTCACGGGAACCCCCGTGCAACTCTACTATTACACCGCCCTGCTGAAGGAGAGCTATGAACAGGCAGCCTGGTATTCCCTGGGGGCGATTGGGCTGTTGGTTTTTTTCCATTTCCGCAGCCTCACCAGCGTCCTGCTGGCGCTGGTGCCGGTCGCAATCGGCTCGCTCTGGCTGGCCGGGCTTATGGGCTGGCTGGATGTCCCGTTCAACCCGGCCAACATCATGACCCTCCCGCTGGTCATCGGCATCGGCGTGACCAATGGCATCCATGTCCTCAACCGGTTTGCGGAAGAGCAAAGCCCCAGCATCCTGGCGCGCAGCACCGGCAAGGCGGTGCTGGTATCCTGCCTGACTTCCATGGCGGGCTTCGGGAGCCTGATGCTGGCCCGGCATCAGGGCATCTACAGCCTGGGGTGCGTCATGACCACCGGGCTGGCAACCTGCATGATTGCCGGCTTGACCTTCCTGCCGGCGTTGTTGAACTTGTTGGTGCGGCCGCGGGTATCTACAGAATAACCCAGCGCCGACAATGCACGATCGGCACTGGGTCGGGAGGAACCGAGGTAAAAAACCTCAAGCACTCTAGTGCCCTCTCAATTTAGACATTATCCCGGATTCTGTCAATGTCTTTCTGCAATTATTTGCCGATATTTTTGAACAGCCTTTCCCAGCGAAGAATTCGGCGAGGACGGCCGCGGGCGGCCCGGCAGCGGGACCTGATTAAAGGCTGCAAAGCCAGGAAAGCTTTCCCGAATCAAGCCGCCTGCCACGGCTAAAACCAGGCCGGCGCCGCCATGCTTATACCTTGATAACCTGCTGCCAATGTGGTGCTTACGCATTGGCCCTCAGCCCGGCCCGTGGCTTCGGGATGCGATTCTTTGGGCAGAAAACGGCAGTTTTCCTTTTCATCGGCCCGGGTGGGCTGCTACCCTTCTGGCATGTCCAAAAAGCTTTCCCTGGGATTTCTGGGCGCGGGTAAAATGGCCACGGCGCTGGCCAAGGGCTTCATTCAGGCGGGCCTTGTTTCCGCCCGGCAGACTCTGGCCGCCGATCCCAGCAAGACTTCCCGCGCCGCCTTCACCCGGGAAGTGGGAGCCCCGACGACTCCTTCGAACCGGGTGGTGGCGGAGTTTGCCCAGGTGCTGGTGCTGGCCGTCAAACCCGATCAAGTGGCGGCGGTGCTGGATGACATTCGCGATCGGTTCACCTCCCGGCACCTGCTGATTTCCATCGCCGCCGGCATCCCGCTCGCCCGGCTCGAAGCCGGCCTGGGCGCCGGGGCCCGGCTTATCCGCGTGATGCCGAACACCCCGGCGTTGATCGGCGCCTCGGCCACCGCGTTCGCATTGGGCAAAGCCGCGCACCCGGCCGATGGCGCGCTGGTGCAGCAGCTTTTTTCCGCCGTCGGCCTGGCCCTCCCGGTCAAAGAAACGCTGCTGGATGCCGTCACGGGCCTGAGCGGCAGCGGGCCGGCTTATGGCTACCTGTTCATTGAAGGGCTGAGCGATGGCGGCGTGGCCGCGGGGCTGCCGCGCGAGATCGCAACGCGGTTGGCGGCCCAGACGGTGCTGGGCAGCGCCCGGATGGTCTTGGAAACCGGCCTGCATCCCGGCGCGCTCAAGGACATGGTGGCCAGCCCGGGTGGCACCACCATCGAGGGCCTGCACGAATTGGAGAAAGGCAAGCTGCGCGGCACGCTCATCAGCGCGGTGCGCGCGGCGACCGAGAAATCGCGCAAGCTGGGGCAGGGATAAACGCCGCCGCCCTCCGACCGCGCGCCGCGCGCTAATTAGGCCAGGGCTGGCTGGTTCGCGGCCGCCAGCAACTGCCGCACGTCCACCGCCTCCATGCCGGCCGCGCGAATGGCCTGAATCCCCAAATCCGTGTCTTCGTAGGCGCGGCAGGCTCGCGGCGGCACGCCGATACGGCGGGCGGCCTCCAGGAAGATGTCCGGCGCCGGCTTCTGCCGCGCCACATCCTCGTGGGTGACGATCGCGCGGAACAGGTGCCGGAGGCCGAGGTGATCCACCATGCGTTCGATGACGGGCCGGGCGCCCCCGGAGGCCACCGCCAGGGGAATCCGTCCGTAGTGCTCCCGGGCCACGCGGACGACTTGGGGAATCGGCTCCACGTGATCAATAAGTGCCAGGTACGCCGCCTCTTTCTCGCGGGCCACGGCCACCGGATCCAGGGCCACCCCCTGCTCCGCGCTCAGCATCTTGAGCACTTCCCGCGCCGGCACCCCGCCCAGGGAATAGAACCGCTCGCGGGAAAAAGACAGCCCATATCGCGCCGCAATGAGCCGCCACGTTTGCCAATGCAGCGGCATCGTGTCGGCCAGCGTGCCGTCGAAGTCGAAAATGATCCCCCCGGGCGGGCGGGGTGGCGGACAGAGTCGGAATGCGTTCATTGGTGAGCCTGGTTTTCAGATGCCGGCGGCGCGCCTTATGAGGCCAGTGCCGCCAGCTTCGTCTCCAAATCATGCGCCATCAGCGGCTCCAGCACCGGGTCAAGGTCCCCCTCCATGACCGCCGGCAGGTTATAGAGCGTCAGCCCGATGCGATGATCGGTGAGACGGTTTTGCGGGAAATTGTAAGTGCGGATGCGCTCATTGCGCTCGCCGGTACCCACCTGCTCCTTTCGTTGGTCGGCGTATTTCCGGTTCTCCTCCGCCACCTTGCGCTCCAGCAGTCGCGCGCGCAGCACCATGAGCGCCCGCGCCCGGTTTTTCTGCTGCGACCGCTGGTCCGCGCAGCGCACAATGGTGCCGGAGGGCTTATGCACTACCTGCACGGCGGAGTCCGTGGTGTTGACCCCCTGCCCGCCGGGGCCGGAGGCGCGGCAGACGGTGATTTCCAGGTCCTCCGGCTTGAGTTCGATCTCCACCTCCTGCGCTTCGGGGAGCACCGCCACGGTGCAGGTGCTCGTATGGACGCGCCCCTGCGCCTCGGTGGCCGGCACGCGCTGGACCCGGTGAACGCCGCTTTCATACTTCAGGCGCCGGTAAACATCGGAACCGTTGAGCTGGAAGATGATTTCCTTGTAGCCGCCCAGGTCCGAGGCGCTGGAATCCAGGTCTTCCACCTTCCAATGGCGCCGTTCCGCGTACCGCGTGTACATGCGGTAGAGGTCAGCGGCGAACAAGGCCGACTCCTGCCCCCCGGCTCCGGCGCGGATTTCAATAATGGTGTTGCGCGAGTCAGCCGGATCGGGCGGCAAAATGCCCCGTTGGATTTCCTGGCCCAGGCGCTTTTCCTCGGCTTCCAGCCGTGTGATTTCCTCCCGGGCCAGCAGGGCTAGTTCCGACTCCGCCGGTTCCGCCTCCAGCAGGGCGCGGTTTTCCGCCAGGTCCGCCACGACTTTCGCATAGGCCTGCCCCTGTCCCATGAGTTCCCGGAGCCGGGCGTACTCCTTCCCCAACTCCTGCGCGCGTTGCGGGTTGTTGAACGCTTTCGGGTCGCTCAACGCCGTCTCCACCTCGGCAAACCGCTGGGCGAACTTCTCTATCTGAGGACGCAAGTCCATGTCGCAAAACAAAGCCGCCCGCAAAGACGCTTCATCCTGCGGGCGGAAAAAACGGAAGGCCGTTAGTGCTTCTTTTTCTTGCGCGTCGCGGCGAGGGCCTGCGCCGCCTGGGTCTTGACCATGCGCTGCTGGAACTTATCCACGCGCCCGGCGGTATCCACAAATTTCTGCTGCCCCGTGTAAAACGGGTGGCAGACGTTGCAAATGCCCACGATGATCCTCGGCTTGGTAGACCGGGTCTTGATCACATTGCCGCACGCGCAGCGAATTTCCGCATCCTCATATTTCGGATGTATTTTCTCTTTCATAAAAGGCCGTCTAGCATACCACCGGCTCGCGGCTTGACAAGTCGCAAATGGCAGCTTTTTTGCCGCGGGATCTGGCCCTGTTTTTGCGCGGCCCGTTTCGGGACCCGGACGCCCATAAAGCGGGTGCGCCGCAATGCGGCGGGATGGAGGCCGAAAAGATGCGCAAATGCCGCGAGACCAAGAGGATGCGGCGGAGCAAGCCGGAAGGCCGCGGCGGGGTTTCCGAAGGTGTGGAGCCGACTTGAGTCAGGAAAGGCGACCCGGCCGGGCCGCTCATTTTTCAGTTCTTCCCTCCGGCGGCCCGCTTCGCTGCCGGCCCGGCTTCCGGGCGCGGAAAAACATTTACTTTCACCGGCGAACGCCGCCCTTTACCGTCAGCGGCGTTATGAAGAACTCGCATGCGGTGGTCCTGAGCGAACTGTTGTCGCCGGCGACCATCAACTTGGATTTGCAAAGCACGGACCGGAATGCGGTGCTCGCCGAACTGGTCAACCAGATCCCGCAGTTCGCCCAAAATCCGGAAGCCCGCCAGACCCTGCTCAACGCGCTCTATGAGCGCGAGCAACTGCATAGCACCAGCATTGGCGACGGCGTTGCCCTGCCCCATGCGCGCAACGCGATCGTGGGCCTCGTGGACCAGCCCATTATCGTCTTTGGCCGGCACCCACAGGGGATTGCGTACGACACCCTTGACCACCAGCCCGCGCGGCTTTTCTTTCTGCTGGTCGCGCCCACCGTGACCCAGCACCTGGCAATCCTGGCCCGCTTCAATCGCCTGCTGCGCGACCCCCAACTGCGGCAAGCCCTGCTGACCGCCGCCACACCGGAGGAGGTCCTGTCGCGCATCCGGGAGAGCGAGACGGAGCGTTGAACCAGGCGGGCAGTGCCGGGCGGGGCGCGCGGCCTCCGCCGCCGCCGTTTCCGCTCCGGCTCATACCTCGCCCGGAAAGCCCTGCTGGCGGAGCGCCTCGAACAGCACCAGCGCCACGCAATTCGACAGGTTCAACGACCGGGCGCGGGGCTGAAACATCGGGATGCGCAGCCAGTGATCGGGATTTTCGCGCAGGAGTTTCCGCGGCAAACCCGCCGTCTCCCGGCCAAAGACCAGGTAATCCTGCGGCGCAAAGCGGGCTTCCGTGTAAAGCCGGGGACCGTTCGATTCCACCAGCCAGAGACGCGCATCCCGGGGCAATGCCTGCCGGAACGCCGGCCAGTCCGGCCAGCGGCGCCATTGGACATGCTGCCAATAATCCATGCCCGCGCGCCGGAGCTGCGCGTCGTTCAGCTCGAAGCCAAGCGGCTCGACCAGGTGCAGCGTGCTCCCGGTGGCGGCGCATAGCCGCGCCACGTTGCCCGTGTTGGGCGGAATTTCCGGTTCGAGCAGGACTACGTGCATGGGTTAGCCCGCCGCCGGGCCACGGCTACGCCTCCCGGAGCGGGACCGGCCCGGGCCGCCCTTCGCTTCCCTCCGCTGCCGCGGATAGCGCACTTTCCACAAGACCAGCCCGTGCGCCGGCGCGGTCATGCCCGCCACGCGCCGGTCGCGCCGGGCGAGCATCCGCCGCACGTCCTCCGCCGAAAACTTGCCCAGGCCCACCTGCACCAGCGTCCCCACAATCCCCCGGCACATCCGGTAAAGAAAGCCGTCTCCCTCGAGGATAAAGGTCAGCCACGGCCCTTGCCGCCGGAGGGCGCAGCGCGTCAGCGTGCGGACGGTGGATTCCCTGGCGTAGCCCGGGTTGGCGGCAAAGGATTGGAAATCGTG
Organism: Verrucomicrobiota bacterium; assembly: GCA_012517205.1. Taxonomy (GTDB): domain Bacteria; phylum Verrucomicrobiota; class Verrucomicrobiia; order Limisphaerales; family UBA8199; genus UBA8199. Next base: position 8,913 of record JAAYVL010000027.1, on the reverse strand, counting down.
TTTCCCCACCAGCCCCGGCACGGCGGCCCGCATGGCGCGCAAATCCAGCGGGCGCGGCACATGCCACGCCACCTGCCGGGCCAGGGGATTCTGCGCCGGGTGATTCCAGACAAAGTAGCGATACTGCTTGCCCGCCGCGTCAAACCGCGCGTGAAAGCTCCGCGGGACGCGGGCGGCGGCCAGCACGCGCACATCTTCGGGCAGCCAGGCGTTGATCGCCAGCACGAGCTTGCGCGGGGACATCCGGCATTCGGCGCGCGGGATTTCCAAATGCGCCACCATGCCCAGCGCATGCACCCCCGTATCCGTGCGGCTGGAGCCATGCACGCGGGGCTGGCTGGGAAACAGCTTCGCCAGCGCCGCCTCGACCTTCTCCTGCACGCCGGTGCCGATCTTCTGCGCCTGCCAGCCTTCGTAGGCGGTGCCGTCGTAGGCGATGGTGAGCTTGAGCCTCAACGGGTTCATCCGGGCCGGCGAAGCGCCGGGGCAAACCGGGGCGTTCCCGGGGCGGACAGCGGTTTCCGGGCGCCGGGGCCGGCGCATCCCCTCGACTTTCCCGGTTTGACGCCGCGCCGATCCGCGTTTTCTCATGATTCACTTTCTCCCCCGCGAAGCAACTCGCGCCGCCAGTTCCCGCGGCTCGGAGAGATGACCGCAGTCCCCGCCCCCCGGCGCTCCGCCGGACGAAACCCCTGGGGACCAGTCCGGCCGGGCATCCGGCGCAAGCCGCAACCAAGGCGCGTGATAACCATGGCTTTCCCTTAGCCGCAATCAAATCGCAGCGCAACCGGATTCAGCCAGCCAGGCCATCCAGGTAGCTCTGCAAAAGAATGGCGGCGGCCATCTGGTCCACCTTCTCCCTGCGTTTTTCCCGCCGGACGTTGCCCTGGATCAGGAGGCGGTTGGCCTGGGCTGAAGTCAGCCGCTCATCCCAGGTTCGAATCGGCACGCCAACATGCCCCCGCAGCGCGGCGACGAATTCCTGCACCTTCTGCGCCGCCGGGCCGTGGCTGCCGTCCATGTTCCGCGGCAGGCCGACGAGGATCAACTCCACCTCTTTTTCCCGCAGCAGCTCCTGGAGCCGCGCCAGAAAATCCGTGAAGGGTTCCGCCGGAATAAACTCCAGCGGCTGGGCGATCAGCTTGAGCTCATCGCTGATGGCAATGCCGATACGCCGGCTGCCGTGGTCTATCGCAAGAATCCGCATGCCGCCAGTTTGCCGCAAACTGGCGCCCGGGCCACGCACAAAAACCACCCGGGCCGCCGCCCCTCACAACGCCGCCAGCACCCGGCCCGCCGCCGCCACCGTTCGCTCGATGTCCGCCGGCGTGTGCGCCGTTGAGAGAAAACCCGCCTCGAACGGCGACGGCGCCAGATAGATGCCCTCGGCCAGCAGGCCGTGAAAGTATTTCCCGAACCGCGCCCGGTCGCTCGCCAGCGCCTCGCTCACATTGCGCACCGGCCCGGCGGTGAAGTAGCCGCAAAACAGGGAGCCGCAACGCTGGAATTGCATCGGCACGCCGGCAGCCCGGGCGGCCGCCCTCATTCCGGCTTCGAGCGCCGCGCCGAGCTGCTCCAGCTTCGCATAGGCATCGCTGGCCGCCAGTTCCTCCAGCGCCGCCAGCCCCGCCGCCATCGCCAGCGGATTTCCGCTCAACGTGCCCGCCTGGTACACCGGCCCCAGCGGCGCGAGATGATCCATGATCTCCGCGCGCCCGCCAAATGCGCCCACCGGCAGCCCGCCGCCAATCACTTTGCCAAAGCAGCTCAGATCCGGCGTGATGCCAAAACGCTCCTGCGCGCCCCCGCGCGCCAGGCGGAACCCGGTCATCACTTCATCGAAGATCAACAGCGCGCCGTTGGCCGCCGTGATTTCGCGCAGAAACTCCAGGTAACCCGGCTGAGGCAGATACAACCCCGCGTTGCCCGGCACCGGCTCCAGAATAATCCCCGCAACCTGGCCTTTATGCGCCGCAAAAGCCGCCTTGACGGCCTCCGGATCGTTAAACGGCAGGACCCGCGTGTGCTGCGTGAACGCCGCCGGCACCCCGGCGCTGTCGGGCGCCCCAAAGGTCAGCGCGCCCGAGCCGGCCTTGACCAACAGCGAGTCCGCATGGCCGTGATAGCACCCGTCGAACTTGATAATCAGGTCCCGCCGCGTAAACCCGCGCGCCAGGCGAATGGCCGACATCGTCGCCTCGGTGCCCGAGTTGCACAGCCGCACTTTTTGCACGCTCGGCACCCAGGCGCAAATCAGCTTCGCCAGCCGCACCTCGAGCGGGTTCGGGATGCCAAAACTCGTCCCGGCCATCGCCGCCGTGCGCACCGCCTCAATGATTCGGGGATGCGCATGCCCGAGAATCGCCGGCCCCCAGGTGCCGACATAATCCAGGTATTCATTGCCATCCACGTCCCACACACGCGCCCCCTGCGCCCGGTTGACAAAGAACGGCTGGCCCCCCACCGCGCGGAAAGCCCGCACCGGCGAGTTGACCCCCCCGGGGATATACTTTAACGCCTCGGCAAAAAGCTTCTCGGATTCAGGCCTCAAATTCATGGAGCCATTCTCAGAAACCCGCCTCCGGCGGTCGAGGGTAAAAATGCATTCTTGCGCCCCCCAGACACCTCGAACCTCAACCGTGAGCCTCACTAATACTGTCCGCCTGGGCCGAAAAACAGGGGTCAATTCACGCTTTCTTACTCCTTACCACCACTATCCACTAACACTGACTTTACCCCCTGCTACAGCAGCGAACTTATCTGGGAAATCTTACACAATAATTCACGTTTATATTTTACCGTAAGCCGCTGATGCTACGTCACTTATAAAACCCATCCCGCTCAACCCACCGAAAAACGTCGGTTTCCCTTACATTTTGAGAGATAATATATTCCTTGTTAAATACACAAAAAATAAAAACATACTAACGCTATAACTCACTGATATTAAACAGTTTATATTTACTTTAAATCTCTTTTCGAAGCCATCAAATAGCTTGCTGGTATATTAACTGCTTAATTTTATGTCGTCCTAAAAATAATTAGAGAGTGGGACGGCACCCGTTGCCGACGTGACCGGAAATGGGGGCAGAACAAGAGATCACGAAAATAGATACGGTAGAAGACTAAGAAAGCTATGAAAAAACTGTTATTCCTCGCGGTTACGGCCGGTGCCTTGCTGATGCTAGGAAGCACGGCAAACGCCATCACTAGTATTAGCGCCATTGACGTTGTGCAGGCACCGACGGGCTACTTCACTCCAAGTGATAGCGTCAAGCTGAGCGCCCCCTATTATCGGTGGTGGAATGAGGACTGGGGATGGACGCACAGCGGCGCGCCATTCGCCAGTGTGGGCACCATTACTTCTGCCACCCTGAGCATCAGCGCCTTTGACGTTGATTGGCCGTCGGGTCAGGTGGATAACATTTATGCTTACAATAATGGCGTAAAGACGCTGCTCGGGACGTTGTCGGGACTGAACAACCAGTGGTCCTACACGACGTTTGTGCTGGGGCCTGAGTTCTATGACGATATTCTGAGCGGCCTGCAGGTCTGGATGGATATTGATAGCACCCATAGGTTTGATACTTGGGCGGTCAGCCTCGCCAAGTCCGTGCTCGAGGTGAATGGAAATCCGCTGCCCGATCCCAATCCCGATCCTCGGGTTCCCGATAGCGGCGCCACGGCGGCTCTGCTGGGCATGTTCATGGTGGGACTGGGCTGCTTCCGCCGCATTGTGAAGTAATCCCAAAACCTTAAGTTCCCTTCAGTTCAAACCCGCCTTGTGCTCCAGGCAGCCAGGGCGGGTTTGGCTTTTTCAACCGGCGACGCGCAGCTTCCCCGCGCGCGGCCCTCGCCGGGAAAAATGGGATTCGCCCCCGGGTTCCCGGCTCCCCGCGAGCCGGAACGTGCAGGCCCCGGCCGGGCGGAAAAACACGGAAGCAACGCCACCCCCCGCCGCAAGAACTGGCCAACGGCGTTCGTTTGAGGCATGCTGGAAGGATGAACCAAACGGCCAGCTTGCAACCCGCCATTCGGGTCGTGATGATGCCTCGCGACACCAACTCGATGGGCACCATCTTCGGCGGCATTATCCTGAGCCACATTGACGTGGCGGGCGCCGTCGAAGCGCGCCGGCATTCGGAGAAACGGCTCGTGACGGTGGCCATGCATGAGGTCAAGTTTATCGCGCCGGTCTTCGTCGGCGACCTGGTGAGCTTCTACACGGAGACCGTAAAAATTGGCACCACCTCGGTGACGGTGCGGGTGACGGTGGACGCCAAACGCAGCCAGCCGCCCCGCGAGACCATGCGGGTGACCCAGGCCGAAGTGGTCTATGTGGCGGTGGACGAGCCGGGCCGGCCCGTGCCGCTTTGACGGCAGATTCGGATGGACTTCCCGCCGACGGGCTCCAGTGTTTCCCCATGGGACCGCTGCAAATAGAAACGGCGCGCGACGCGCACGGCCAGCCCGGCGTCTGGGCCACCCTGGATCCGGGCGCCGAACCGGTGTTCATCGCCCGGCATCAGTGGATCGGCGTGGACCTGGACGGCACCCTGGCGCGCGACGATGCGGCAGACCATTTCCAGCCGCCCTACCCGCTGGGCGAGCCGGTTCCGGAAATGATCGCGCGCGTCAAGAGCCTCCTGGCGGCGGGGGTCACGGTGAAAATCTTCTCCGCCCGGGCTTGCGAGCCGGAGAGCATCCCGATTATTCAGGCCTGGACGGAGCGGCACGGGCTGGGCCGGCTGGAGGTCACCCACCAGAAGGACTACGACCTGATCCGCTATTACGACGACCGGGCCATCCAGGTGCTCCCCAACCAGAGCCGGCCGGTGAGCAGCCTGGCGGCGGGGAAAGCCGGTTAACGCGCCCACCCGGCCACGCGGGCCGGGGCGGCTTACGCCTTCTCCTTCGGCTTGTTCGGGCGCAGCTTTTCCAGGCAGTCGGGGCAGATGCCGTGCGTAAACCCGGTCCCCAGGTGCTGGCGAACATAACTTTCCACCTGCTGCCAGTAGCCGTCGTCATCGCGTATGCGCTTGCACCAGGCGCAAATGGGCAGCAGCCCCTGCAGCAGCTTGATATTCTCCAGCAGGTTCGCCATGCGATCGGAAACCCGCCGCAGCTCCAACTGCGCCATGGTATGCCGCGCCAGGATCAGCAGGCCCTCCTTTTGCCGGGCCGAAAGCACCCGGGGCTTGCGGTCCAGCACGCACAGGGCGCCCAGGGCAAACCCTTCCGGGTTGATCAGCGGAAACCCGGCATAGAAACAGATGTGCGGCGGGTGCACCACCATGGCGCTGGTTGCGAACCGCGCGTCTTTGCGCGCATCCCGCACGATGAGGGGCGTGGACTGAAGGATGGCGTAGGAGCAGAACAACGCCGCATCGCGCGGCCCCTCCTGCCGCTCCAGCCCGACCTTTGACTTGATCCAATACCGGGACTCGTCCAGCAGGGTGATGGCGATGAACGGAGCCCGGCTCAAGATGGCGGCCAGCCGGGTGATGTCGTCGTATGGCTCTTCGGCGCCCGTGCCCAGGACGTGATATTCCTTTAGAACCGCCAGGCGCTGCGCCTCATTATCGGGAATTGGGGCCTTCATTATCGGAATGAAAAACGGAAACCTCCGGGGCGGCGGGCGCCTCAGAGCACGGGCGGCGAGCAGGCCAGCTCATGCGCCTCGGCCACCGCCTTATGGGTGAGCTTGCCCCCCATCACGTTGATCCCCCCCACCAATCCCGGCTCCAACTGGCACGCCTCCGCCAGCCCGCGGTCCGCGATCAGCTCCAGGTAGCGGTAAGTGGCGGTGGTCAGCGCCTGCGTCGCCGTGCGGGCATAAGCCCCGGGCATGTTGGCGACGCAATAATGCGCCACGCCCTCCTCGACAAATACCGGGTGATCGTGCGTGGTGGGGCGCGAAGTTTCGGCGCAGCCGCCCTGGTCAATCGCAATGTCCACCAGCACGCTGCCCGGCCGCATGCGCCGCAGCATGTCCCGGCGCACCAACCGGGGCGCCTTGGCCCCCGGCACCAGCACCGCGCCGATCAGCAAATCCACCGAAGGCAGCAACTCGAGCAGGTTGACCTCGTTCGAATACAGCGTGTGGACGGTGTTAAGCGTGATGTCCAGGAACCGCATCCGCTCCAGGTCCACCTCCAGAATGGTCACGTCCGCGCCGATGCCCTGGGCCCGCCGCGCCGCGTTGATGCCGGCCGTCCCGCCCCCCAGCACCGCGACCTTGCCGGGCAACACCCCCGGCACGCCCCCCAGCAGCACCCCGCTGCCGCTTTTATGCTTCCCCAGGAAATAGCCGCCGACCAGGACGGACATGCGCCCGGCAATCTCGCTCATGGGCTCCAGCAGGGGCAGCCGGCCATTGACCTCGATGGTCTCATAAGCCAGGCCGGTGATCCGGGCCTTCATCAGCGCCTCCGTCAGCGGTTGGCTGGCGGCCAGGTGAAGGTAGGTATAAAGGAATTGCCCGGGCTGGAGCAGCTCGTATTCGGAAGGGAGCGGTTCCTTGACCTTCACCACCAGGCCGGCTTGCTCGAAAACCGCCGCATGGTCGTTAACCAGGGTCGCGCCCGCCTGAACATACTCGGCGTCCGAGTAGCCGGCTCCGGCCCCCGCGTTGCGCTCCACCACCACCCGGTGCCCGCGCTTGATGAGTTGATAAGCCCCCGAGGGGATCAATCCCACCCGGTACTCGTGATCCTTAATTTCTTTCGGAACGCCAATAATCATAAAAAATGCCCGTGGCGGCAGAAACGACAGCGTCAGCTTTCAAAAGACGACCCGGTCCTGGCCCGGGGGAGGCAAAGGCAGATGCCTTTCGCTATCCCCCCGCCTTTGTTCGGCTCGCACACGAGGCTACCATAAAGCCAAACACCCCCGGCGGCAAGGACGTTTCGATAATCCGGCGCTCCGGCCCCCCGCCCCGGCCGGGCCATCCGCCGGCCAATGCCTATTCCCCGGCCGCCGGGCGGGCCGGGCCGGGCAGTTGCTTCAACCGCTGCGCCCGGTTGACCAGCGCCTGCAAGCTCACCGCCGTGGCCGCCTGCCGCTCGGCTTCTCCGATCCGGTGAAACTCGCCGTAAACCTCCGCCCGCGCCGGCTCGTCCCGCGTGGCGCATTCCTGTCCCTGGCTGGCGCGCATGGCCAGGAGAACATCATGGCAGGTGATCTGGTCCAGCGGGCGCGCCGGGAGATACGCCGGCTCGGCCCCCGCCGTCTCCGTCACCAGCCGCGCGGCGGCGAGGGTCTGCGTGATGCGCTTGACCAGGCGGGTCGGCACCGCCAGCCCCTCGGCTATCTCCAGGGCATTGGGCGGCGGCGCGCCTTGCGTGAACCGTTCGCCGATGCAGGTCATCAACCGCAGCGCCACAAACTCGCGCCCGCGCTGGTTGATGTTCTCCGCCTGCCGTTCGTCGAGATAGGTGGCCCGGTTTTGCCAGGCATAGGCCACCTGCCCGCCAAATAAAAGAATCAGCCAGGAGAAATACATGCCGATCATAAACACCGGCACCAGCCCCAGGCTGCCATAAATCTTGCTGGTGGTCACCATGCGCGAGACATAGAGCACGCTGATCAAATTATTCAAATGAAACAGAAGCCCGCCCGTCAAACCGCCCGCCAGCGCCGCCGGCCAGCGAACCCGGGTGTTGGGCATAAGCGCGTAAAACAAGGTGAAACTGAGGCATAAAACCACCACCGGCAGGAACTGGAAAGTCAGTTTGCTTACCACCGGCATCGCCGTCAAAAACTCCCGCGTGCTCGCCAAATGCGGCCCCGTCGCCAGCCCCAGCGCGACGATCAGCAGCAGGGGCACCAGGGTGATCACGCCCCAATACAGCACGATGCGCGTGAACCAGCTTCGCCCGCGCGCCACCCCCCAAATATCGTTAAACGTGTCTTCTATCCGGCTGAGCATCGAAATCGCCATGAAGATCAGCAGGATGCTGCCCGTAATCCCCAGCGTGCCGCTGCGGGTGTTTTGAATGAAATCATGGATATTCCGCGCCACCGCGCGCCGGGCCTTGACCGCCCGATCATCCTGAATCAGGGAGGGCAGCAGGCTCGAATTCGTCTCGCCGCCGCGGTCGGCCGGAACCAGGCTGTTGACCGCCGGGGGCGAACCGTCCGGCGCAACCACCGCCAGGTTGGTCGCCGCCGGCGGATTAAGAGCCTGCGGAGACGCGCTTTCCCGGTTGGTGTGGAATGTGGCCGGCGGCACGATGCGGGTCACAAACTGATCAATAAACCGGTCTATCTGCTCCTCCCCTTCCTGCTTGAGCAGGGCGCTGGAGATGCTCATGACCACGGCCAGCATCGGAATCAGCGCCAGCACCGTCACGTACGACAGCGCCGACGCGCGCACCGGACAGCGGTTCCGGACAAAACTCCGGCCCACCAGAATCCAGAAGTGCGCAAACCGCTGCCACTTCGAGAAGTCAGTCAGCGCCCGGGGTGCCCGCTCGTCCAACAGCGCCCGCGCGTCCTCGCAAATCTGCCGAAATCTGGAAGCCTTTCTTGCCATGCGGACGTCCCAAGGCTAACAGACCCCCCTGCCAAGTCAATCATGCGAACCGCCCCATGCCGCGCCCTTTCCACCTCGAACCGGCGCCCCCACCCCATCAACTGCCCGCTTTCGGCAACCCCAACCCCGGCGGGCGAACGGACGCGCACCCCCTGATTCCCCAACGCCCCGAAACCAAAGCCCCCCGCAGGGTTCCCCCTCCCGCCCCCGGGTTTCCCCGCCCAAACAGCCCATTTCCGGTAGTGTCCTAAAAGTTCTGCAAAAAGCAGCGGGTCATGGTAAGCCACTGGGGTGAATAAAGAACCCAGAAACGAAAGGCAAAGAACCATGACCCGAAAGGTTGGAAAGAACGTAAAGACAGTAGCATTGGAGTTGGA
>JAAYVL010000168.1 GCA_012517205.1 Verrucomicrobiota bacterium | reverse complement strand
TCGGGCGGGGCCAGGACGGTGGCGTGCGCGCCCCAGCTCAGGATGTATTGCTCGATTTCTTCGAGGCCGCTCAGGCGGAGGCGGAGCTGGGAGCGGCCATCGGGGAATTCCTTGATTTGCTGGCTGGGATGCCAGCGGCGGCCGCGCAGGATGTCGGTGAGCCAGGGGTCCATTTCGATGACGACGTGGTAGTCGCCCTGGCCGCTCATGATGCCGAGGCTGGCGGCGAAGTGCTGGCGGGGATTGAAGCCGGGGGGGATTTGGAATTTGTCGCGGGTGACGACGACGTCGCGCATGCGGCCCAGGACGAAGGTGCGGAGGGCGCGGCGCTGGAGGTCGTGGGCCAGGAGGTACCAGCGGTGGCTGAATTCGAACAGGTGGTAGGGGTGGACGCGGCGCGGTTCGGCGTGGCGCTGGCCGGGTTTGCGGTAGTGGAAGCGCAGGGCCAGGCGGTCGGTGAGGGCGCCGGTGACTTGCTCGAAGAGTTTGAGGTCGGCGTCTTCGGGCGCAAAGGGGCGAAGGGAGAGGACTTCGTCAAGGCTTTGCAGGGTGAAGCGTTCGTCGTCGTCGAGGCGGTCGGCGAAACGTTTGAAGGCCAATTCGAGGGGTTTTTCCAGGGCGGTGCCGCGGTAATGTTCGAGGGCTTTGTGGGCGACGCAGACGGCGAAGAGCTCGCGGGAGCTGACGGGGACGATGGGCAGGCCCGCGACGGGGGCGGTCAGGTAATAGCCGTGGCGCTGTTTGTCGTATTCGATGGGCAGTTCCAGGTCGTCGCGCATGCAGTCCAGGTCGCGCGCGACGGTGCGGGCGGAAATTTCAAGTTCGGCGGCGACGGTGGCGCAGTTGGGGTATTTGCCGTCCTGGAGGAGGCCGAGGATTTTCTTCATGCGGCCCAGGGCGCGGCGCTTCACGGGGCCGGGCTTGACGGGGCGGCGGCGGGGGGCCCGGGGAGCGCGGGCCGGGGACGACGAACGCGGTTCAGCTTTCATGGCGGGCAGCATAGCAGAGGGGGTCTGACATTTGGAGGGGGAGACCGGAAATAATTTGCGGGCCGGCGGACGGGGCGCGGGGGGTCGGGGGGGAGCGCGCCGGGAGCGGGGCCGGCGCCGGCCCCGCCGGGAGCCGTCCGGGGGGATGGCAAAATGTGAATAACTTTGGGAAAAACATTTGCCGGCCTACCCCCGTATTTGTCAGAGGGGCGGTTGTAGAGTGCTGGACAAATGAACAGTTCCAGACCAAAACCGATGGGGACGCCGGTGAATGCGTCCCAGGAAGCGGCGGCGGCGCCGGAGTGGTGGACCGCGCTGCCGGCGGGGGAGCGGCAGTTTCTGCGGCGGCTGGCGCGGCTGGTGCGCGCCGCCCGGCGGAGCCGCGCGCCGGAGGTGGCCCGGGCGGCGGCGAAATGGGAGCGGGCGCTGGCGTGCTTTATCAAGGTGCGGCTGCGGCACGAGCGGCGGGGGGGAGGCCGCGCGCATTGAAGCCCGCGGATTGCCGGGATGGCAGCGACGGTTCCAACGGAGGCGCTCACGCGGTATCTCGCGGCGACGCCGCAGCAGCAGGAGGTCATTGACCGCTTCCTGCGGCGGGGCGCGCCCGCGTCCGGCGCCGGGCCGCGGGGCGGGGCGCGGGATGAGGTGCGGGAGGCGCTGCGGCGGATCGAGCAAAAGGTGGACGCGGTGAAAGCGCGGCTGGAGGGCGGCGCGGCGGCGCCGGAGGCCCCGGCGAGCGCGGGCGAGGCGGAGCGGGTGTTTCTCCTGCTGCAACGGCTGGAGGGCGAGCCGAAGCAGCGAAAGGCGCCGCTGCCGCTGGTGTTCCGGTTGCTGGTGTTGCGGGGATTGTCGCAGCGGGCGGCGGCGGCGCGATGCGGGTGCGCGGAGTCGTTGATTTCGGCGCGGGCGGCGGCGCTGGAGCGGGCGTTTGGGTTGAGCCTCGAACGGCTGCGAGCGTATGCGTCCGCGCTGGTGGAAATGGAAACCGCGGTCAAGGGCGGCCGGACGCGGCGCAAGCGCGACGGACAGCCAGATGATTTTGCGCACGGGGACGAAGCGGCGGAAGGCGGCGAAGCTGAGGAGGATGAGGGAGGATGTCCAGACGCCGCGTGAGAGCACGCGGCCTCCGCACCGGCCTGCCACCGCCAACCCCAAAAAATTGCCCTTGCGCGAAGCCTCCCCGCCCGCCAGCCTTCCCGTATTACCTCGGGGCGGACTTCCTGCCCAAGGAGTGGCGGGAAGCCGAATCGCCTTCGGGCCGTAATAGGCAGACAATTAAAACAACAATTAGAGAGAACAGACGTTATGAAAATACTATCTGCTCCGCGTACGGGCAGCCTGGGCGCGGAAACTTACTACCAGTCCCCGTTCGGCGTGTGCGCCCGGCGGCGCACCGTTCCCCGGGACCGGCCTTCTAACCGCAAAGCGGCCGCACGGTCGTACT
>JAAYVL010000122.1 GCA_012517205.1 Verrucomicrobiota bacterium | reverse complement strand
TTCCTCCACCGGCGCCAGACCCAGCCCCCGCAGGGTGCTGTTGATCTGGACGCAAAACTGTTGCCCACTTAAGTGCGAATACTGCCCCATCCAGGGCCGGCTGGGGACGTGCAGCGCCGCGGCGTTCCAGCGTTCGCGCTGCGCTTCGCTGAGCTTGAGGCCCCACTCCCGCGAGGAGATCCCGAAATACGACCGCGCGGCCGCCTTGCGTTCCGAGGGTCGGTCCCGGGGAACGGTGCGCCGCCGGGCGCACACGCCGAAGGGGGACTGGTAATATGTTTCCGCGCCCAGGCTGCCCGTGCGCGGAGGGGATAGTATTTTCATAATGTAGGTCCTCTCTATTGTTGTTCTAATTGTCTGTTTATTACGGGCCGGAGAGCGACTCAGCTTCCTGCCACTCCTTGGGCTGGAAGTTCCAGCCGCCCCCACCCCAAGGGTCTGGAGGAAGGCTGACGGACGGGGTGTCTTCGCGCAAGGGCAATTTTTTGAGGTTGATGGTAGCAGGCCGGTGCGGAGCGCCGCGTGCATCAAGAGGCAGTTCTTCCGGTCTGGGGTGTTACGTGGCCTTCACAATCTTCCGGGCAAAGCCCGGCTCGGACACTCCAGCGTGGCTCTATATTGCGCGGTTCTCAATCGAGAACAGCTCTCCGGCCTTTTGGCCTTGGTTCCGGCCCGTTCTGCTGCCAATACAACGGCTACGGCTGGTTGTGGCAGGAAGATGCAACTCCTCCTTGCGGGCAGGGGTTGGCCTCGCCTAGACTCATTTCGTAAGGCCGGAGTGAGTATCGGAATTATGACAGATTTATTTGGTTTCTCGCGCAACGCTGTCCACGAACGCTATGCCGTGTTTGCGTCCGGCAGTGTTGCCTCCAGCTATCTGCCGGGTTGGGAGAAGGCAGTGTGCCAGGTGCTCATCTCGCCCGCGTTGGGGGCGCGGTTCTCCCAAATATTGATCGCGCTGACCAAGGAAGGCCATTGCGCGGGCAACACGGGCGCAAATCAATACTTCGTTTACCTGCTCGAAGGGGCGGCGACCATCCTGATCGAAGCTCGCAAGCATCGCCTTGAACCGGGCAGCTATGCCTACCTTCCCGCCGGCCAGGACGTTCAGATCGCCAGCGCGGCGGCGGCGGCGCGCTTGTTGATTTTCCAAAAGCGGTATGAGCCTCTGCCGCAACTGGCGCAGCCGGTGGGGTTTGTCGGGCATGAGCGCGAAGTCAAAGGCCAGCCCATCCGGGGCGCCGATGGCATGCGCTGGCAGTCCCTGCTGCCCGGGCAGCCGGCGTTTGATATGGCGGTGAATCTCGTGACCTGTCAGCCCGGAGCCACTCTGCCGGCGGTCGAAGTGCCCGGCATGGAGCGCGGCTTGTTAATGGTCCGCGGCCAAGCCATCTACCGTTTGGCGGATGATTGGCATCCGGTGCAGGCCGGCGACGTGGTTTGGATGGCCTCCTATTGTCCGCAGTGGTTTGCGGCGGTTGGCCAGGCCCCGGCCAGCTTTATCTGCTATCAGAATGCGAACCGCGACCCGATGTAATTCCAGTCATGGCGGCCCTGGGCGCTTATCAATCGGCGCCGTGAAGCCCGGCTATGGCTGGCGCAACCCGCTGACAACATGATTGCCCCGCCTGCAGCAACGGAGACGAAACGGCTTAAAGTTCTTTGGCAATACGAAGTGCTCGACACTGTGCCGGAGGAGGTGTTTGACGATCTGACGGAGCTGGCCGCAACGATTTGTGAAGCTCCGATGGCCTTGATCTCGCTGGTGGACGAAAATCGGCAATGGTTCAAGTCGAAGATCGGGCTCACCATCAGCGAGACCTCGCGCGGGCATTCGTTTTGCGCGTATGCCATCACCCAGCCGGGCTTGTTTATCGTGCCCGACGCGACATTGGACCCTCGTTTTGCCAGCAGCCCGATGGTGGTTTCCGAACCCAAAATTCGCTTCTATGCCGGGGCGCCGTTGATTACCCCCGATGGGCATGCGCTGGGAACGCTCTGCGTCCTTGATAAAGTCGCGCGCCAGCTTGGCCCGAACCAGCGCGAGGCACTCCGCATACTGGCGCACCATGTTGTTTCGCAACTCGAGTTGCGCCGCCGCTCCCGCGAGTTGAACAATGCCCGCCAGAAAAACCGGCATCTGCAGCACCAGTTGAGTCAACTGCGAGCGGAACTGGCCGCCGCCCATGATCAGCTCGCGAAGCGTGCCCCCCGCGTCTGCCCCCAATCCCCCGGCAGAAGAAAGAAGAGAGGTCAGACATAACCAGCGCCGTCCCCAATTCCGGTTTGCCTGCCGGCTTAATTCACGGTCGCAGTGGCGAACGATTTCCCCGCTCCGATAAAGGCGGAATGCGCGCGCGCGCGCGCCGCCGAGCCGGCGAAGTTCTCCCCGGGGACCGCCCCTCGATGCCAGGTGCCGTTTGATGAAACTGCCAGCCGCGAACAGGATAGCCTTGCTGATCCCGGCCGCACTAGCGCTGCTGGCATTGGGGGCATATGCGCTCTGGCTTCATCTGGGCCCGGGCGCGCCCATGGCGAAGCGGGTGCCGGGGACTGACCACGATCCGGGCAGCGAGACGGGGGCCCGGGCCAACCCGGTTTTAGCCGGCAAGCTCCTGCGCTCGGAGGGGCAGCCGGCGAATCTTCCCGGCGCGTGGCCCCAGTTCCGCGGCCCTCAGCGCGATGCGATCAGCGCGGAAGCGGTCAGCCTCGAACGGAGTTGGGCTCCGGGCCAACCGCGCGAATTATGGGCAATTGACGTGGGCGAAGGTTACGCCGGTCCCGTGATTCTGAACGGCCGGGTCTATCTCATGGACTATGACCGCGATCAGCAACAGGATGCGTTGCGCTGCCTCTCGCTGGCGGATGGGCGGGAGATTTGGCGTTATAGCTACCCGGTCCGCGTAAAGCGCAACCATGGCATGTCCCGCACCGTGCCTGTCGTTACGGATCAACTCGTTGTGGCCATCGGCCCCAAGTGCCACGTCGTCGCCCTGAACTCAATCACCGGCGAACTCTTGTGGGGACTGGATTTGACGCGCCAATTCGGCGCCACCGTGCCCCCCTGGTATGCCGGCCAGTGCCCGTTGCTTGATCAGGGCGCGGTTATCCTCGCCCCCGGTGGCGATGACGCCCTGCTGCTCGCCGTGGAGGCGCAGACCGGCAAGGTCCTTTGGCGAACCCCCAATCCGCACGGCTGGAAAATGACCCATTCCTCCGTGATGCCGATGGAATTCGACGGCCAGCGAATGTATGTTTATTGCGCCAGCAAGGGCGTGGTGGGCGTCTCCGCCCAGGACGGCTCGCTCCTGTGGGAGACGCCAGACTGGAAAATCAGCATTGCCACGGTGCCCTCGCCCCTGCCCCTGGACGGCGGGCGTCTCTTTCTCACCGGCGGCTATAACGCCGGCAGCCTGATGCTGCAACTTGCCAACGATGGCGGACGCCTCGCGCCGCGGACACTCTTCAAACTTGCGCCGGAAGTCTTTGGCGCCACCCAGCATACGCCCATCCGCTATCACGATCATCTCTACGGCGTCCGCGCCGACGGCAAATTTGTCTGCCTGACGCTCGACGGCAAGGTGGCCTGGGCCAGCGGCTCCGGCCAACAATTCGGGCTTGGTTCGTTTATCCTCGCCAATGGATTGATCCTGGCCATGAATGATTCGGGCCTTCTGCGGCTCATCGAAGCTCTTCCGCAGAAATACACGCTCTTGGCCCAGGCGCAGGTATTGAAGGGGCGGGAATCCTGGGCGCCACTGGCATTGGCCGGGGGCCGGCTCATCGTGCGCGACCTGACGCGCATGGTCTGCCTGGAAGTGGGACGCCCATGAAATGTCTCTCCCCTTATACGGAGCCGGTCGAGCCTCAAATGCGCTCTGAATGGGCGAAATCCGTCGCGCGCCAGTTGTGCCGCGACTCACTGGCCTGGGCCAAAACCATCCTGGCCGTAGCCGGAGCGGAACTGGCTAAACCAAAAGGCGCTGGCGGGGACGGGGCATCGCGGAAGGAACAGTTGTTTGCCGAAGTTCTGGCTTACAGTTTATGCTTGCTGGAAATGCGTTTGACGAAGGACTTGGCGGCCGGGAATAAAGACCTGGCCAGGCGGGTTCGGCATGAATGCGCCATGCTGATCGCGCAGGCCGCGCGGCGGAAACAAAACCGCCATCGGCGGCTCCCGGTTCCCGACCCTGCCAATTCCCGTTACGCGCAGATTTATCCGGCGCCCGGCTCGGCTGGCAGGCGCCCGCCCCGGCTAACCCGGGAAATGTTTGAGCAGTTCTGCCGCTGCACGGGAATGGAATCGAATGTCCTGGTTGGCAAAGGGGAAAACCTGGCCACCCTGGTTTTCTATATTGCCGTTCATGGGGTTATTTCCGCCGATGGGCTTCCCTCGCGCGAGGCGATGCTAAAGCTGCTGGAAGCGGCGCGGGCTTGCAGCGCCCATTTGCAAGGCGTGGCGGCCAAGTGGGCGGGAAGCAGGCGGACTGACGGACAACTTTCGTTTCCAGCCAGCCGCAAGTGGATTGGTCTTGGATGAAAGAACCGACGGCAACCCGACCGGCCCGGGTGGGTTTGGTTTCGCTCGGCTGCGCGAAGAACCTCGTGGATACCGAGGTGATGGTAGGCATGCTGTTGCGGGCCGGCCTGGAAGTTACCAACGAAGCCGCGCAAGCGGACGTGGTGATTGTCAACACCTGCGCCTTTATTGATTCAGCCAAGGAAGAGAGCGTGAATGCGATTCTGCAATCGGTGGAATGGCGCAACTGGAAACAGCGCGGCCAGGGGGTGGTTGTCGCCGGCTGCCTGCCGCAGCGGTTTCGCAGTCAACTGCCGGTGCTGCTGCCGGAAGTGGATGCTTTCGTGGGCCTTGACCAGGTCCCGCAAATCGTGGATGTCGTCCGCCAGGTGCTGGCGCGCCGCCCGCCGTCTCAATCATGCACGTCCCGAGGCGGCACCATTGAGGCTCCTCCCCTGGTGAGAATCTCTCCCCGATCCCGCTACATCCCCGATTATGCAACCCCGCGATTCCGGCTTACGCCGCATCACTTCGCCTATGTGAAGATTGCGGAAGGTTGCAATCATCCTTGCAGTTTCTGCGTCATTCCGCGCATCCGGGGCGCGTACCGTAGCCGTCCGCAGGCCGATATCGTGGCCGAAGCCAAAACTCTCGTAGCCAGCGGAGTGCGCGAATTGAACCTTATTTCACAGGACTCAACCTGCTACGGGATGGATTTGCGCCCTGACCGTGGCAACTTCTCCAGGCCGGAAAGATTCGGGGCCGCCAGGAAATCGCTTTCGCGCCCGGTTTCCACCATCAGCACGCTGCTGCGTGAGTTAAATGCCGTGCCGGGAGACTTTTGGATTCGCCTGCTCTACACGCATCCCGCGCATTGGACGGATGAACTGATTCAAACGATAGCGGAGTGCCCCAAAGTCGCGCGCTATCTGGACATTCCGCTGCAGCACATTCACCCGAACATGCTCGAGCGGATGCGCCGCGAGACCTCGCGCGAGCATATTCTCAATCTGATCCACCGCATCCGCGCCGGCATTCCCGGCGTCACTTTGCGCACGGCCTTTATTGTTGGGTTTCCCGGCGAAACGGAAGCCTGTTTTGAAGCCCTGCTGGACTTTATTCGTGAAACGAGGTTTGAGCGCCTGGGCGTATTCACCTATTCGCGCGAAGAAGGGACACGCGCCGGAAAAATGGGCGGGCAGGTTCCTGAAAAGATTAAACAAAAACGGCGCAACCTTGCCTTGGCGGCGCAGCGCAAAATCGCGGCACAAGTCGCCGAATCATTTGTGGGACGCACGATTAAGGTGCTGATTGAAGGTTCGGCCAACCTGGCGGAATTGCGGCGAACTCACACCAATCCGCGGGAATATGCCTCGGCTCGCCGCAAACTCCGTCTGGCCGGCAAGCCCGCGGGCCGATTCCTGATGGCCCGCAGCGAAGCCGACGCTCCCGGAATTGATGGCCGGGTCTACATTCAGGGCCAGTTACCCGTAGGCGCGTTCGCATGGGTAAAGATTATTGACCACATGGATTACGACCTAATAGCCGAACCCGATTAAGGACAGTCTTGGCCAAACCTCCAACCGCAAGGACAGTTGCCACATCCACGGGAAGAGCGAGCCTGCCTGACCGGGATCTTAACTTGCAGCAAACCGCAACGCAGGGGAATATAGACCTATGCAAAAATACTGCTTATTGACGCGAATGGTCTGCCTTCTGCGCCGTGCTGTGCCCTGCGTGCTGCTTTATCTTATGCCGCTGGCGGCTCTGGCTGCCACTGCCCCGCTGCGATTCGCCTGGCTCAGCGATACTCACGTCGGTAGCGACACTGGCGAACAGGACTTGAACGCCGCCGTAAACGATATCAATTCGCTGACCGGGTTAAGCTTCGTGGTGATCTCCGGCGATGTGACGGAGTACGGTTCCCGCGAGCAGTTTAAGCGGACAAAGCAGTCTCTGGATAAGTTGAAGCTGCCGTACCACATTCTGCCGGGAAATCACGACGCCAAGTGGTCTGAGTCCGGAGCGACGGATTTTGCGCGGTTCTGGCCGGCGGACCGCTTCGTTTTCGAACAGGGCGGTTTCCGCTTCATCGGTCTGCACCAAGGGCCGCTGATGAAAATGGGCGATGGCCACTGGGCGCCCCAGGACGTGCGCTGGCTGAAGGAAACCCTCGCACAACTGCCGGATCCGAACCAGCCAATCATCTTCATCACGCATTACCCGATTGATAACGGCATTGCCAACTGGTACGTCGTGCTTGATCTCCTTAAGCGCTATAATACGCAGGTCGTCCTGTGCGGCCACGGACATGGCAATCAACGCTACCTCTTCGAGGGGGTACCCGGCGTCATGGGCCGATCAAGCCTGCGCGCGAATGCTGCCGCGGGGGGCTTCAACCTGGTCGAGATTAAGGACGGCGTTATGACCTTCTCTGAACGAATCACTGGTCGGCAAACATCGCCCCCCTGGCATTCGGTGAAACTGCAAAAGCATAACTATGTCACTAATTCCGGGAATTACCCGCGTCCCGACTTTTCGGTGAACTCGCGCTACCCCGGCGTTAAGCCGCGTTGGATTTATCAGAGTGGCTACACCATCGCCAGTTCTCCGGCGGTTTGGAAGGACCTCGCTATCGTCGGAGATGCATCTGGCAAGGTGTACGCGCTATCCCTCAAAACCGGCCGGGAACGCTGGCAGTTTCTTACCGGAAACGCCGTTTACGCCACGCCGGATGTGAGCGAAGGCGTTGTGATCATTGCGTCCACCGATGGAACTATCTATGCGCTCAAGGCCGCGAGCGGAAAGGAAATCTGGCGGCATGTCACGGACCGTCCCATCGTTGCCTCACCCCGCATAGCAGGCGGCAGGGTGTATATCGGTTCCAGCGAAGGCGTTTTCCGCGCGCTCGATCTGGCCTCCGGGCGCACGGTTTGGCAATACGATGGCTTGGGCGGTTTCGTCGAAACGAAACCGTTGATTCATGGCGGCAAAGTGATTTTCGGCGCCTGGGATCAGCATCTTTATGCCTTGGAAGCAGCAACGGGAAAACTCATCTGGAAGTGGAAGGGCGATAAACCCGGGGTGCTCTATTCCCCTGCCGCCTGCTGGCCTGTAAGTGCCGACAGCAAGGTTTTCATCGTCGCTCCCGACCGCAAAATGACCGCGCTGAACCTCCAAACCGGCGCCGAGGTCTGGCGCACTGGAGACTATGTCGTGCGCGAATCTATCGGCCTGTCTCAAGACCAAAATCGTTTTTATGTTCGGGCGATGAACGATTTCTTCTACGCCTTCTCTCCCAGTGCTTCCCAGCCGGAGAAGATTTGGGAACTTAACGCCGGGTTTGGCTACGACATCAACTCGGCGATGCTGGTCGAAAAGAACGGCGTTTTATTCTACGGCACCAAGAATGATTTGCTCTTCGCGCTGGACGCCCGAACCGGTGCGATCCAGTGGCAGCATAAACTCGGCACCGGGGTGATGAATACGGTCGTGCCGATCAGCGCAACGCAAGTTTTCGCCACTGACTTTGATGGTCAAATCGCCTTGATTGAAGCCAAACCGTAAATCACGGATGCGCATTCTTTCCCGTGTTGGCCTTGTGAAATAGTCCGCCTCCCACAAATACAACGGGGAAGCCTCGCTTCCGCATTGGGCTGCAGATTGCCGGAGAATAAATAGCATTTCCTCCGCACAAGCCACGCCGCCGGCCGTTTCCGACGAACACTCTCGTTAGGCCCGTCGCGTTAAGAACGACAACCAACTCCTGCTGGCTCTCCCCACTATCAATTTCCAGAGGTGGGCATCTTCCTTTGGCCCACGATCCACTTGAAAATCAGCTTCACTTCATCGCCGGTTTTGATGAGGCCCAACGCAATTTTAGGAGCGGGAGGATCAATTTTGAAATCGGTCATCTTCAGCGTGTGTTTGCCGGTGATTTCCAACCGGTTGTCCGCCAGCGGCAAAATATTCACCTCCATCGCGATCTTGTTGGTTACGCCGGCCACTGCCAGTTCGCCCTTGGCATCGAACACATAAGGAGCATCCTTGGTTTTGGGCGCTTCCTTGAGCGTCAGCTCATTAAGCTGGTAAACAATGCGTTTGTACTGCGGCTCTTTGAGGTGTTCCCACATGATCTCGTCCATTTTATCGCTATAGGGCTTGCCGTCCTTTTCAACGCTCTTGAGCGAGCGTGCCTGGATAAACACGTTCGCTTTGACTTCCATTTTGCCGGGAGTCGCGGCCTGGCCGGGTTCCGTGGGAAAACCCGGGCCGACTTCCATCATCCCTCCGATAAACGGGCTTTCCACCTGCCAATCATGGATGTTGGACGTGCCCTCAATGCGCATCTTGCTACCCGACCGCGCGTTATAGGTGGTCGCCTGGCTGGCTGCCTGCGTAACCGCCGAAGTCAGCAATAAAAAAGAGATGGTTCCTGCAATCAGTGTGTGGTTCTTCATATTTATGGTCTTATTTGTTTATCGCGTCTGCTTGCTTGTCTGCATGGTTTGACGTTTGCTCGCTCAAGCCAATTCATACCATTCCGGCTTAAGTTCGATTCGTTTGCCGCCCAGGATGGACTCGTTGGCTTTCACGGCCGTAACGACGGCTTGATAGCCTTCCAGGTAACCTGCCGCGGCTCGTCGGGGCACGGCTGACAGGTGCTCCATCAGGCCCTCCACATCGTCCGACCCGTAGCTGGCCTCGTAGTCTTCCGCCGCCGTCGCGAGATCCTGGGCGTTGCGCAGGAAGTTGCCCAAGGCAACTGAAAGGGGAGTGTCCGTGCTGGTTGCTTCCTGCGCAGGTTGGGGTTGTTCGTTTGCCGGCATAGCCTTGCTCTTGCCGGCTACAATAGCGATGCCGGTCTCCTTATAGAAGGTCATCTTGTCGGCATAAACTTCCCAGCCCAGCAGCGGCGAATCTACTTCCTTGAACATCCACGCCTTGCCATCGCGCATCATGACTGCGGCATCGCTGCCGTAGAGCATCTCGTACTCCCCGTCAAACGAATTGGCTAGCGTGGCGTCATAAAACATTCGCACTCCCCCCGGGAACTCCAACACCGCCTGAATCGTATCCGGCACGTCCCGGTCTTCCTTCCAGAAGGCAACCGACCCAAAGCCGGTGACCGCGGTGGGCAGTGCGTTCAGGAACCAGCCGGCCTGATCAATCGAATGGCTGCCTATTTCACCAATCAGGCCGAGCGACGTGGCCTGGCGCAACCGCCAGTTAAGCGCTTTTTCCTGCTCCGGATTGGGCGAAGCCGAGCGCCAGCTTGTCTTTTTGTGCCATTGCGCCCGTGCCTGAACGCTCTTACCCAGTGCTCCTGAACGAATAAATGGCAACAGAAAATGACGCAACGGATCCGAGCGCATCTGCAAGCCGCTCTGGAAAACCAGTTGCCTGGCGGCTTTGGCCGCCAGCGCGATTTCCCGTGCGTCTTCGATTGAGCCAGCTAACGGCGCTTCGCAGTAGACATGCTTTCCCGCCTTGAGCGCGGCCAGTGCAATCTCCTTATGCAAGTGTGTTGGCGTGGCAATAATGACCGCTTTAATGTCCTTATTTTCAAGAATGGTTTTGTAATCTCCCGTTTGGGTGGCGCCTGGCGCGGCGTTGGCGGTGCGTTTCAAAAATGGGCTATAGGTATCACAAATGGCCGCGACATCTGCTTGCGACGAACGGACCAGGGTGTTAACAATTTCGCGGCCCCACGCGCCCAGCCCAATTACCGCAACCTTTATTTTCCCCGCCGGCTTCGCCGTTTCATCGCTGGTTTCGGCACTGGCTTGAGCAAACAGTTCTACCCCGCCCAGCATGGTCATCAGCGTGACAGCCGATCCACCTTTAAGAAAATCGCGCCGGTTATATCCCAAACTCTCACTTTTATTTTGGTTCATATAGGACTTGAATAGAATCTAGATGAAAAACTATTCCACCGCCACTTTTGGGGGCCTGGCATTCATTTTTTCCAATCCCAAGGCCCATTTAATTCCCCCCAGAATGTGCTGTTGATAGGCTTCCGCCACTTCGCGAGAATTCTTGCGGTCAGGCCAGTCCGGATCCCACACATCCTCGCGATGTCCCAGCGAGGTATAGAAAACACGCCCCTTGCCGTACTCCTTGCACCAGGCGATCGGATAATCCCCCGGGGTCTTTTCATTGGGATGCCTGTCGAGCGTAAGCAGACCATGCACCTTGGTGCGGTCAAAGTTCTTAAACAGATAAATCTCATCGAACACCTTCCAGTTTTTAGGCAGATGCCGGCAAATCGGGCAGGCGGCATCCTCGTTGATCGCATCCACTTCCACCTGCGCCCCGTGTGTCCGGAACTGGGCCCCGATCATCTCGAGATACGGGGCAAAGTTGTGAAAAGTATCAGTGGCCGAATGCATCCCGACAAAGCCCTTGCCCGACTTCACCCAATCCAGAAATGCCTGCTTGTCCGGCAACGGCAAATCCCCGGTCGTGTTGGCAAAGATCACGGCGTCGTATTGTTGCAGTGCCGTACGGCTCATCTTCTCGGCCAGAACCTTCTCGATGGCGGCATTGACTTTCTTTTCATCCGGTTTGCCATCAGGGCCTTTAAATTGAGCTTCATTCGGCTCTACCCGCGCATATTCGACTTTGAATGTGGCGCTTGCTTTGCCCAGTTCCGCCAGCACTTTTTCTGCTGTGGGAATGGAACTGTGGCGAAATCCGGTGGTAACCGTAACTACAAGCACCTTTTTGGGGGCAGCAAATGCCGCCCCCGGCAGGCCGAGCGTAGCGGCAATTATTATCCCAGCCAGCAAATGGCTCACCGTTAAGCCTGCGAAAGTTGTGTTCATGTATTTAGCAAACGACCACGCCTGAGCATCTGAGTTCTATGACTCAATCATACATAATGAAATTCATTTTCCCTGCCGCAGTCAAGAATTCTCTCTCGCCATTTCCTTGACGGCGAGGCTCTGCCATGTTGTATATGCCTCCCGATCAGGCCCGTGCCGCACAACCAGCCGTTGGCGGTGAATGTGGGGCGCTGGCAACAAGTAAAAGCTATGGCTGACCTGAAATTTGCGTGTCCCCATTGCGGACAGGAAATTGAATGTGATGAACTTTGGAGCGGGCATCAGATTCAATGTCCTACCTGCCGGAAAGAGTTGACCGTGCCCCTCAAGCCCGAAGTTTCGCCCCTTGCTACGTTCGCAAGCGCCAAGCCGGGTCAGGCAAAACTCTCCATCGGCTCATCTCGGGCGCAGCGCTCCGCTTCCGAACGAACAGTGGCCCCGCAAGCCGTCGCGCTGGAACAACAGTTGGCTCAAGCGAAGGCCGGACAAAAGGGAGCCGCCCTGAAATGGGTGAAGATCGGCGTGGGCGTGCTTGTGGTAGCTGTGGGTGGTTTGGTCGGATATCCATATCTCCGGGATTGGATGGTCCAACGCGACGCGGCAGCCAAATCAACCAGCGCCAGCACCACCCAACCGCCCGCCGCCACCGCCGAACCCGCCGCGCCAGCAGAGACGCCGGTGGAAAAGGAACTGCCCCTGCTGCCACCTGCCTGGACCCTTGATGTGGGCCAGGCCAGGATTCCGGAGAGTAACGCCAATGGTGTGATTGCGGGCTCGAACTTCGTCGTTGAAACCGCTCGCCTTGATAGCATGCCCGGCAACATCTATCTGCTCCGGTTGGTCGAGGGTCCGTTGGCATCCCCTGCCCGGGCGTTTATGGTTTATTTACGGCTGAACGCTGGTGAAAGCATTCTGGATCGCTCCTGGACCATCTCACCCGACATGAAAGGCAAACACGTGCCGCAGGTGGTTAAACTCTGGAAACCCAATCCCCGCTACCAGGCGCAACAGAAGACATTTGCTTCCGGGTACGTTCTGAAACTCGAATTCGGCAAGACTGCTAACGGAGTGATCCCGGGGAAAATATTCCTCGCCGTGCCGCCGGAGACCGAGCAGAGCGTCGTGGCTGGCATCTTTAAGGCGAATACCAGCTTGGCTGGTGCCATCGACGCCCCGGCCGAAAAACCGGCGGAAGCTGCCGAATCTGCCGCCGAACCTCTGCCGACGGGTGCAACCTCTTTCGAGCAGCGTTACGGCGGCAAACGCTAGTTCTTCCGCCCCCAGGAAATCCCGTCCGGGAGATCTTGCTTGATAAGCGGGGATTGTCTCGCTTTGATTTGAGTGTGCATGGCGAGAGACATCCTGAGAAGGAAATGTCCTTCCTTATGAGAGCAAAACCGTTTTGGGCGCTCTTATGCACTGTGGCAGCAGTTGCTTTGGTATGCCTTCGCGGATCTAGCCAAACCAACGAAACGAATAGGGCTTCTTCCTCGAACATGGACGCCTCAAACTCGGATCGCTCGAACAAGTGGGAAAGTCTTCCCGAGGCTCGGCGCGAGGCGTTTCGCCGAGAGGCCGGAAACGCCAGCATTAACGTTAAGAGCGATTCCCGTATATCCACTGTGCTTAAGCCGATAGCAGAGGGTGCATTGAGAGCAAGCGGCGCGACTAATGCCCCGAAGGCTGAGAAGTTTGCCAAAGCGGCGGTCGAAATATGCAATGTCATAGATAAGGTTTTAGCGGATGGCTTAGAGGTTCAATTATGGAATGGCCGGCACTCGGCCACAGTCGTACAGAGAGACAAGACGTTCGGTTTCACTTTTTGGAACACGAACTACATTGTGAGGGAGGTAACCGTTCGAGACTCCAAGTCGAGAAGACTGCTCTTTAAGCTGAATTGTTACCCCGAGGGACAGCTAAAATCCCTGCAAGCAAATGGGGGCGATGAAGGAATAGAGCTCTATGCCAATGGAGATATAAGTCGATATTGGCGGTCCGCACCGAACGAAGAAGCTGAAAGCCGGTGGGACGGAGCGAAAAGAATCATAATGGATTGGGCTCCGAAGAAATGATGTAAGCCAAAATGCCTAGTCGGACGAGGTCTTCCACCGCCAAAGACGCTCGCCGCGGACTCCCGCGATCACAACAGTAGCCATCAGGCATGTGAAGGAGCCCAGATGGAACCAAGCCAACGCAAGGGACCTTGCTATAAATGCGTGAACTGCACCTGCCAGCGTTGATAGCTCGGACGGCTGACATGGACAATCCATCGAGGCTGATCAACCCTCCGCCACAGCAAGCGTGCGTTGCGAACTGGTGCGAGGTTATCCATGCTTCGTCGGGGCAGGCGTATTTTACGAACATTATGGCTGACCGGAGGCCCCGGTTTGTCCGGGCACAACCCTCTGCCCTGACCCACGATGGGCTACAGTGGTGGCAATGCCATCAGTGTGAATTGCCGGGATTCGCCGGGCACTAACTGTCCCGACCCGCAGCTCACCAGCTCTTACCGCCCGATTCCACCACCTGCTGGACGAGAGGAGCATTCCAGGGGGCCTCCGCTCAGGACAAGCATTGTGTCCTTGTTTTACCGGATATTATTGCGTGTTTGAACGAGCTTGCGGGAGAGGCCGGCAAATCAGTATAAATTCCGCCTGGGACGTGGACGCAGTAAATTTCGCACACGACATAAATCTCGCACAACCTTGCTTTTCGCTTCGGACCGCCTAACATGCTGTTCGCCCAAACAAGGGCTGTTGCATGATACGCTCGCTGGTATTTACAACTCAAGGCCGCCTGCATAGCAAGGACATCGAGATGTTCTTGATGCCAACCTTGCTGAGCGACACCAACCTGTTTCTGTGGGTGGACTTGGAAAGCCCCACGGCCGAAGAGACGAAATATGTGTTGGAGGACGTCTTCCATTTCCATCCATTGTCCATCGAGGACTGCGTCACCGCGAGCCCCTCGCCCAAGGTGGAAGAATATTCACCCAAGGAGGGGGATTGGTTTGCTCCCTACCTGTTCCTGGTAATTCATGCGGTAGACTACAGCCGCAAGGATGGGGTTTTCGCCACCAGCGAACTGAGTCTCTTTCTCGGCAAGAACTTCCTCGTCACTTATCATGATGGACCGCTCCGCAGCGTATCCCAAACGGAAGAACGTGCGGTGAAGGCCATCACCAACATTGCCCGGGCCCCCGACCGCGTCGCGCATACCCTGCTGGATTCCATTGTAGATAATTATAAACCGGCCCTGGACGAACTCTCGCTTGAAATCGCCGAACTCGAACAACAGGCGCTGCAGGATCCCAGCCACCATATCCTCAACAAGATTATTCAAGTCAAACGGGAGGTCCTCCACCTGCGTCAGATCATCGGCCCGCAGCGCGAGGTATTGGCCCGTTTCGCGCGCGGGGAGTTCAAACTCATCCGCGCCCATCTCGTTCCCTATTATCGGGATATCTACGATACGCTCTTCCATATTTCAGAATTGGCTCAGGGTTATGCCGACACCCTCACCTCTATTCTGCATGTCTTTTTGAACATGTCTTCCAACCGCACGAGTGAAGTGGTCAAGCTGCTGACGATGATCACGGTCATCACCACTCCGATGATGTTGGTCGGCACTTGGTACGGCATGAACTTCAAAAACATGCCCGAAGTAGATTGGACGCAGGGCTACCTGGCCGCTTTCGCGGTCACGCTGCTGTCCACCCTGGCTATCTGGTGGTATTTCCGTAAAAAGAAATGGTTCTAATCCCGCAATTTCGGTTGCATCCCGCTCCTGACGGCTTCACGGCGGACCTCTTGGGTGACCAACTCGGGCCTTCCGGAATCAGCCTTACCCCGCCGATAATTCGTGCCCTCCTGGCCGGCGGGTAAATCTTGCTGCCATGGCTGCCAAATCCAGGTTCCTCGACAAAGTCCTGCCCCGCATCGGCCGGTTGGACGAAGCCGGCCTGCAAACTGTCCTCCAGCGCCTGGCCCGGGAGCGCAGCTTTCTCGAAACCCTGTTCAACACCATTGAAGACGGGGTGCTGGTTGTGGATAAATCTGGCCGCATCATCTATTTCAACCAAGCCGTCACCCGCCTCCTCGGCTTGCAACCCAAAGCTGAGAACCAGAACATCACCAGCTTCATCCCTGATCTGGAATGGGGAAAAATCCGCCACTTTGACCTCGCCGATGGCTCGGGCGTCGTTCGGCACGAATTCGAAATCCACTATCCACGCCCGCGTTTTCTGCGGCTCTATGCCGCGCCGCTCGCAGGCGAGGCCGCCGGCGGCACGGGAGTGGCTCTCATCCTGCATGATGCCACCGAAGCCCGCCAGAAAACCATTGAAGTCATCGAAAGCGAGCGGGTCCAGGCTCTGACCCTGCTGGCCGCCAGTGTGGCTCATGAGATCGGCAATCCACTCAATGCGCTCCACATCCATTTGCAACTTATGGAGCGCGAACTCAAGAAGCTGCGCTCAGCCGCCCTAAGCCAGCCCCTGGCTTCGGCCAGTTCCCGTCTTCGGTTGCGCGCTCGATCCCGGGATGCCTCGGATGACAACATTGCCCGGGATCTCGTTCCCAAGCTGGAGCAATACCTGTCTGTCGCGCGCGGTGAAATCAATCGGCTCGACTACATCATTACCCAATTCCTGCAGGCGATTCGACCTAGCCAGCCACAGCTTAAACCGGCCTCACTTAACGAAGTCGTCCAGAAAACCCTTCAATTGCTGCAGGTGGAAATGGATAACCGCGGTTTGCAACTCCGCACCCGCCTGGCTCCCCAACTGCCTCTGGCCCCCCTGGATGCGACTCAAATCCAACAACTTCTGGTAAACCTCATTAAAAACGCGATCCAGGCGATGACCCGGGGCGGCACCCTCACCGTGCAAACCGGCGAAGGGGCCGATGGCGTCTGGGTCAGCGTCGCGGACACCGGCAGTGGCATTCAACAGGAACAAGTCAACCGCATCTTTGAGCCTTTTTACACAACCAAGGAAAAGGGGACCGGCTTGGGCCTGATGATCGTCCAGCGTATCGTCCGGGCGCACGGCGGCCACCTCGAACTCGAAAGCCGGGAAGACCGCGGCACTACCTTTCGCATCTGGCTGCCCCTGCACGAACGAAAACCCCGCTTGCTGGAAGCTCCTTCGCCTGATTAACCCAGTTCCTCAAGTACAGAAACCGGCTAACTTGCCCGAAGGCGGCTCCCGTACGGCTGTCCGGAATCGGTTAAGTCCAACGGCTAGCCGGGTTGCGGTTTCTGCATTATTCCGGCTCATCAGCTACCGGCTGCAAGGAATTAGAGAGAACTGAATCAGCGGTATAAACCGCTATGCCCAACCAGCAGAGGATAAAACTGGCAAGCTTAATTCGGTCAAGCGGTTCTCGGAAGATCGCTGTGGCGACCAGCAATTGCAGCGTCGGGCCAATGTATTGCAGAAAGCCGATGGTGGAAAGTTTCAATCGGCGCAACGCCGCGCCAAACATCAGCAACGGCACCGCGGTAATAATGCCCGACAATGACAGCACGCCCAGGGTCAAAACCGGAAGCGGAGGAGCAGGCACAATAGCCAGCACCAGCAACCCCAAGGGGACCAGCAGCGCTGTTTCAACCAGCAGACCATGTAGCGAGTTTACGTTCACGGCCTTGCGTACAAGACCGTAGAAACCAAAGGTGCCGGCCAACGAAACCGCGATCCAGGGAAAGCCCGAGCCTCGCCATGCCAGGTTGGCAACGGCAACCCCGGCGATGCCCACTGCGAACCACTGCCAACCTTGCAGGCGCTCCCGAAGGAAGATCATCCCAAGCGCAACCGATAGCAGTGGATTGATGAAATAGCCCAGGCTGGCTTCCAGAACTTGCTGGCTGATGACGGCGTAAATGAATATCAGCCAGTTCAAGGCGATGAGGACGGAACCTACAGAGAGGAGCAACATCTTCCGACGGCTGCGCAGGATGGGTCGCAGAGCCTGCCATTCACCGCGAACCGACACCACCAGCGCCAGAAAGAGGGCCGACCAGGCTATCCGATGGCACAAAATCTCCCAGGGAGGCACCTCTGCCACCACATGAAAATAGAGGGGAATAACCCCCCACACCATGTACGCTCCAATGCCGTACGACAACCCGGCACGGGAATGCCAACGGCTGACCGACGGCATCGCGTTGCCCAATGCACTATGATTATCCGCTTTTTGAATCACCAACCGCCACTCAGCAAATAGCTGGCGTCTCCTGACTCCTTTGCGCGCGCCCCCGCTCCGACATTGACTTATCCCCCCGGTCAGGATGCTTTGCCTGCCACTCCAAGCGAAGTCCTTCGAGCGTCAGCAGCGGATCCACCGCAGTAATCACTTTTAGCCTGGCCCCAATCAGTTCCGCACAACCCCCGGTCGCCACAACAGGAAGACGGGGGGCCTTGAGTTCACGCTTCAACGCCCGAATCAGCTCCTGAATCAAGCCACGATAACCTTGCACTGCGCCAACGCGCATGGCCTGCTCGGTGCTCTTGCCAATCACGCTTTGAACTTCACGAATACGGATGCGGGGCAGCAACGCGGTCTTCTCGTGCAGGTAATCGGTCATCGCGGACAGTCCGGGAGCGATAATGCCTCCAACATAATCTCCGGCGCGATCCACCACATCAAACGTCACGGCGGTCCCGAAGTCCACCACCACCACCGGAGCGCCAAAGTGGTGGCGCGCCGCAACCGCATTGGCCAAGCGATCGGCGCCAATCGTTGCGGGGCGCGGATAGTTGATGCCTACACCGCAAAGAGTTTTTGAGGTCAGCTCGAGGCAAGGCAGATTCCAAAGTTGCCGGATTGCCTGGTGAACCCAGGCGGTCGCACGCGGGACCACGCTGCATAATACCGCTCCCTCCAACCGTGCGCCTCCCGCAAATCGCTGAAGCACACCTCGTGGGCTGCCTCGCCCCCAGGCCACGGTCGGCAGGTTCGCCTGTTTCAATACCCGCCGGGCATCCGCCAGCCCCAGGTGGGTGTGCGTGTTGCCGATGTCAAACAGGAGAATCATTTTGCCAGCGCCACATCTCCCCCGACAACCCGTTCCAGGCGCCCATGGTCGGAGCGCAAAAGCAGCGCGCCGTCATCATTCAATGACTCCGCCCGTCCGCGGACCTGGCGATCGCCGACGCGAATGACGATTTCCTGTCCCATCGTGGCGCTATGCTCTTCCCATTCCTCCGCCAGCGCGGCAAACTGGCCGGTGGCCGTGCGGGCGTAATCGCGGTCCAATTCGCGCAAAATTGCCACTGCCAACTCCGGTCGCAAAACTGTTCGGCTGGATTCTATCTTCAGGGAGGTCGTCTGCGCGCGCAGTTCCGGGGGCAGATCCCCGGGCTCCAGGTTCACATTCACCCCAATGCCAAGCGCCACGTGCCTTACGCAGTCCAATTCGGCGCTCAACTCCGTGAGGATGCCGGCAACCTTCCGCCCTCGAATCAGGATGTCGTTCGGCCACTTGATTTTCGGCTTCAGCCCGGTCAGCGATTCAATGGCCCGCCGCACTGCTGTGGCCGATGCCACCGTCAGCCGTGTGACTTCCTGCGGCCGCACCGCCGGGCGCAGGAGAACCGAAAACCACAACCCGCGGCGAGCCGGCGATACCCATTTTCGCCCCAGCCGTCCCCTGCCCCGCGTTTGCGATTCCGCGAAAACCACCACCCCTTCCCGAACACCATCACGCGCCAGCTTTTCGATCACATCACTAGTCGAAGCAGTCTCCTCGAATACCCGGATGTCTCGCCCAATAACCCGCGTCGGCCCCAGGCGCGACCGCATATCATCCGCATGCAGCAAGTCTGGCGCGCTCAACAACCGATACCCCCGGTGCGGACTCGCCTCAATGTCGTAGCCGAGCCGCCGCAAGTCCTCTATATGCGCCCATACCGCCGCGCGGCTCACTCCCAGCTTCTGCGACAATTCCGCGCCCGAGACCGCGCCATCGCCGGGGCCCCGCAGCGCACTAAGGATTTGCACGTCCAGGCTCATGTATGCGTTCCCGTCAGCTCCGGAAATCAAGCCCGATGTCAACCGCGCGGGCGGAATGGGTGAGCGCCCCCACCGAGATGTAATCCACTCCGGTTTGGGCCAGCGCGCGCACGCGCCGCAAAGTCACCCCGCCGCTGGCTTCGGTCAGCGCGCGCCCTTTGCACTGCGCAACCGCCCGGCGCAACTGGGGCAGGCTCATATTATCGAGCAGGACCAGGTCCGCCCCGGCGGCGACCGCCTGCGCCACCTGCTCCAGCGTATCCGCTTCAACCTCCACCTTGAGCTTCGGATAGCGGGCCCGCGCTCGCCGCACCGCAGCCACAATGGCATTGGGCGTTTTGTCCTTCAGCACCGCCAGGTGGTTATCCTTAATCAGCACCATATCAAACAAACCGAAACGGTGATTCCGTCCGCCGCCGCAGGCGACCGCGTATTTTTCCAGCCAGCGCCATCCCGGCGTGGTCTTGCGGGTATCGAGTATTTTCGCACGCGTACCCCTGACGGCCGCAACGAACTGCGCGGTTAACGTGGCGATGCCACAAAGGCGCTGAAGGAAATTAAGCGCGACGCGTTCGGCACTGAGCAGGGCGCGGGCGGGTCCGTTAATCACGAGCAAAGGCTCGCCGGCGGCTGCGCGCCGGCCATCCGCGGTGGCGCGCTTTACCCGCACCGCCGGGCTGATTTCCCGAAAAGCTGCTTCGGCCAGCGACAGGCCCGCCACCACGATCGCCTCACGCGGGCGGATTTCCGCCCAGGCATGCGCACTCTCCGGCACCGTGGCCAGAGTTGTCACATCCCCGCGGCCCAGGTCTTCGGCCAGCGCGGAACGGACAACGGTGCGAACTTTTTCCACCGACAACGGTTTCACGCCCGCAGAATGAACCAAAACCAGGGACAGCAAAAGCCTCTTGTTCAGAATCGTTCGCGCCGAAACCTCGCCCGCGGTTGCCCGCCCGGCCGGCTAACAATGCCGCTTTGCGCCAGACTTCAACCAACCAGTGCGCTAAACCTTCAGCGCCGCCGCAACGGCCGGCGGAAAGATCTCCCCCACATCGCCCTCGATCCGCAACGTCACCTCCGGCATCTCATCGTGCTCTGTCGGCCCGCGATTGATGATCACATACGGCGCGCCCCGCCTCGCCGCCAGCAGCGGAATATCCGCGGCGGGATGGACGGACAGCGTCGAGCCCAACGCCACGACCAAATCAGCGCCCTGGGCCATGTCTTCCGCCTTTTCCAGATCTTCGATTCGCAGGTTTTGGCCGAAGCTAATCGTCGCTGGTTTCAGAAAGCCGCCGCACTCACACACGGGCGGGCGGCGGGTCTTGCGAAAATACTCGAAGTGCGCCTCGGGCTCCGATCGCCGCCCGCAAGTCTGGCATTCAATAAGACGGTTCGTGCCATGCAATTCGATTAAAAGTCCGGCCGCCGTGCCAGCCCGCGCGTGCAGCCCGTCTATATTTTGCGTCACGACCGCCCGTACCTTGCCCGCGCGTTCCAAACGCACAATGGCCTCGTGGACTGCGTTCGGACGCGCCGTTCGAAAGGCCTCCCAGCCCTCGAGCTTGAAATCCCAGTGCTCAATCCGCGCCGCTTCCGACCGCATAAAATCATGGTAGTACACCGGTTGCCGATATTTCCACACGCCGTCCGGCCCGCGAAAGTCAGGTATCCCGCTGCCCGTGGATATGCCCGCCCCGGTAAAAAACAGTATCTGCGAGGATTCGCCCAATAACTCAACCAGTTTTGCCGCCTGCATAAGGTTATTATCTTCACCCAAATCCGCGACCGCTCCAAACAAAAACCGGCAACGAACCTCGCGCCGGAATCACCCGGCCGCCCTTGGCCCTGCCGCGGGAAGCGAAGAGGGCACGCAACCCGCTTGCTGCCGGCGGCGTCCTGCCGCCAGCCACGCCCGCAGCTTCGCACCCGAGGCGCTCTGTTCCTCGTTTAGAACGGCCGTCTCATTTGTCGGGCGCCCACCGGCGAAGTTGCTCGCCATACTCTTGGAGCGGGGGTTCCCCATGCCGGGAAACGTATTCCGCATCCAAGTACACCCCAAAGGTCGTCACATGGCGAATACCACGGCGACCGTAGGTATTCAAATCCGCTGCCAGGACCTGCGGAAGGAACGGCACCTTCACGGCGGGTTTCTTCCACTTGGAAAAAAGCGAAGCATCAAGCCAGTATTCCAACACCTGCGCTGTCGTTCGGTCAAAAACCGCCAGGTTCGCATCGAGCAACTCAAATTCCCGCCGCGTCTGGGCATCGTCGGACTGCTCAAACGGCGCGTCATAACGGCGGTGGATCGGCGCGTATTCAAGGAAAATGCCCGGCTCGGGCTTGACCTTCCGGGGCGGTGGCAGCGTGTTATGGTAGGCCAGGTGGGCAACCTGCGCCCGGGCATCCACCTTGCGGAGGGCTTCGAGTATTCGATTGGCGACAAGCAATGCCTGGTCACTGTCGCTCAGGCCGTTGCATTGCGGGCAGCGGCACCAAGTACAACCATCGTCGCCCCAGTAAAAATAACGGCCCGTGGTGGGGCGCAGCGCCTGCGCCAGGGCAACCGCATTATCGGCAACAATCTGCATCCCCGGGGCCGAGTGCACGCACAAATTCCCATCGCGAACCCGCTGGCCTTTTTCGTCCATACGGAACATTTTGGGGGCCCGGTCAAAATACTCCCGCGGCAGCAGATCCTGCATGGCGTGCAATTCGTATTCAACCGCCAGGCGATGCCGCCGGCAAGCAGCCAGGAATTTCCGCCCGGGCGCTGACCGCATATAGTCAGCCAGTCGGCGCGGCGAATGGGGCGCGTGGAGCGCAAGAGTGGTCAACCCCGCCATCCGGGCGCGTTTGGGCCAATCGGGAAGCGTCAGGTCGTCGGGGGTCAGCACCACGCCGCGCGTGCGGAAGAAAGGCGCCGTGGTGCGCCGCCCGGCGGCGGCGGCAAGGCCGGCATTGCCCAGGGCCAATCCATACGCCGCGACTTGCAAAAACCGTCGGCGGGTCAGGTGCGTTAAATCAGGTTTACTCATTCCAGGGTGCGAATACTTCCGCGGTTCAAAGCCCCAGTTTGTTCAGTTCAGCATCCAGTGCCATCTGGAACTTCTCCACATCGGCCGGCGAGGGCCGATAGCCGGCTTGGGACGGCGCCAGAGCCAGCCGCCCCAACTCATCAAATTGCCAGGCCGCGGTGTTGCCATCGCTAAAAGTGACTTTGCCGCTTACCATCGCGCCGGGTCGGGCAACCTGATCCACCGAGACCGCCACGTTTCCAGAACTGCCGCCCGTCAGTGCCGACTCGGGCGCGGCGGATTGTGGGTTGCCCCTGGCTTGGGCCGCCTCCGGTGGTGCCCCGCGCGTGGCGTCAACAAGCGCGGACTCAACCACTTCAGATGGTTCGGCATCTTTCGGCGTAAGTTTCAGGTCATCCACCAACAGGCGCGCCTCCATATAGGTCAGCCGAACCCCCATTTCCGAAGCCAGCCGGCTCTGAATCTCAGAAAGCTTCAGGCCCTGCTCGATCCACTCCGCCACTTTAGTCCGTTGTGCAGCATCCAGGCTCATAATCCGTATAGCCCATTATTCACCGCGAACGCCCGCTAATTCAACCTTTGTTTTGCCTTGCGCGCCCTCCACGCTTCCTGCCTGAGTGGCTAAACCGAAACGATTTAGAGAGGTGGTTCAACCGCCCGCCCGCGTTCTATCGGAGCCCGGGAGGTCCCGAGCGCCCTGGTCATAACCCCAACGATCCCTTGTTTAGCGAAATCAGCGGCATAGCTGCTGAATCCCAAACGTCTTTTGCCTGTAAGATCAATGACTTACGCACATTGGGAAGAGTGAAATAGAATCGGAACCCAACTCGTTTCGGTTGAAGCCTGCCTTGGACATCCCTTGGATTTACCCTGCCTCTACGCCGTGTACAAGGGGTGTACAAGGGATGCCCATCGGATGCACCAGCTAAAATCCCATGGACTCCCGGTGAGCATCCCTTGTACACCCCTTGTACACGGCGTAGGAATAGCCTAAATCCAAGGGATATGGATAATGAATCCGGATGCTTGGAAAGGCCAAAACGACGCGAGAGGACGGTAAGGTAATTACTAAGTTCTGTAAAAGCAGCCGGTTATGAAGTCAGGGCTGGCAAAAAGCGGCTTTTCAAGGGCAAGCGAGTGTTCGAAGGGCTTTTGGCTTCGCGAATACGTTATCTGAAACGTTGGCGTTGCGTAGTTCAACCTTATCCCTTCGTTCCACCAGGACCGAAGCAGGCCTGACAGGCCAGCGGATAGCCACAACGAGCCGTTTGGCTCACGAATTCACCGGTCTGGCCACTGGTTTCCGAATGTTTTTCGCCTGTAAAACCAGAAACTTGCGCGTTCTGTGAGATCGAATTGGAGTTAAATCTAAATTGTTTCGGCTAAGATCGGAGGTTAATTCGCCGCGTCACCCTGCAATAGAAGCACAGTTCGATTTCCCCCGGTGGGCTCCGCGCTGCAACCTTGCGCTTTTTTGCTCGCGCAGATAAAAACCCCGGAACATGCTTGGCTATGCGAGAACTTCAGCGAAAGCTGAGCATTGCGCGCGGGGAACGGCCCGCCGAACGGCTTTTCAAAAATGCCCGCCTCATCAATGTTCTCAGCGGCGAAATCTACCGTGCCAACGTAGCCGTGGACGACGGGCGGGTCGTCGGCCTGGGCGACTATCGGGCCAGACAAATCATTGACCTGAAGGGCGCCTACCTGGCACCGAGTTTCATTGACGGCCACTTCCACGTGGAAAGCTCGATGCTCACCCCGCGGGAGTTTGCGCGCGCGGTGGTGCCGCATGGCACCGGCGCCGTGGTGGTTGACCCGCACGAATATGCCAACGTCCTGGGACTGGACGGCATCCGCTACGTCCTGGAGTCGAGCGCCAACCTGCCGGTGGACTTCTTCGTCATGCTTCCCTCCTGCGTGCCGGCCACCGCCCTCGAAACGTCTGGCGCACGGGTGACGCCCGAAGACCTCCGTTTGATGATTGGCGACGAACGCATCGCCGGCGTGGGCGAGCTAATGAACTTTCCCGGCGTCTATCTCGGCCTGGAAAGCGAGCTGGCCAAAATTCAAGCCGGCAAGGGCAAGAATATTGATGGGCACGCCCCGGGACTGCGCGGCCGACTGCTCAACGCCTATGTCCTGGCCGGCGTGCAGTCGGATCACGAATCCACCAAACTGGCCGAGGCCCGGGAAAAACTGCGTCTGGGAATGCACGTCCTGCTGCGGGAAGGCAGCACCGAGCGCAACCTGGCCACTCTGGCGCCACTCATCAATTCTCACAATGCCATGAATTGCTCCATGGCCACGGATGACAAACTCGCGGGAGACCTCGTGGCCGAGGGCCACATTGACCACTGCGTGCGCCTGGCCATCAAAAAAGGGGTGCCGCCGATGGCCGCCTTGCAAATCGCCACGATCAGCACCGCGCGGCATTACCGCTTGCGCAACTTCGGCGCCATCGCCCCGCGCTACTGGGCGGATTTCATTGTCTTCGACGATCTCAAGAAGCTGGTCGTCCGACAAACCTATAAAAAAGGCATCCTGGTCGCGGCGGAAGGCGAATACCTGGCCCCGCCGCGCACGCTGGCTCCCCCGCCGCGCAGCACCATGAATCTGCGCTGCCAGGCCCCCGACGATTTCGCTGTCCGCGCCAAAGGTTCGTCCCGAATCCGGGTCATCGAGATGGTACCGCATCAAATCGTCACCCGGCAGGCCATTGAAACGCCCCGGATCGAAGGAGGATACGTCGCGTCCGATGTCATGCGCGATATCCTCAAACTGGTCGTGGTCGAACGGCACCATGCCACGGGCAATGTCGGCGTGGGCTTTGTGCGGGGATTCAAACTCCGGTGTGGCGCCTTGGCTTCGACAGTGGCCCACGACGCCCACAACGTGATCGCAGTGGGCGTTACGGATGCCGACATCACCCTGGCTATCGAGGAACTGGTTAAAATGCAGGGTGGCCAGGTGGCCGTCAGCGACGGAAAAGTGCGGGCGGCGCTCCCCCTGCCAATTGCCGGTTTGGTCTCCCATCGTCCGCTCCCGGAAGTTATTGACCGCATCGCCGACCTGAATGCCGCCGCTCGCGCGATGGGTTGCCGGTTGGCGACCCCGTTTATGACCCTCTCCTTCCTGAGTCTCTCCCCCATTCCGGAGTTAAAACTGACCGACCAGGGCCTTATTGACTCTGTCAAAATGCGGTCCGTCAGCCTGTTCGTTTGACTTCGCTCTTCTCACAATGTCTCCCAAAACTGTCTTGAGCCTCTCTTTCCTCCCTGACACAGTCACTGCATGTTTGGTGAAAATGAAACCCTTTTGCCACGCTAGCATGATGCGGTATCTTGCCAGGGTTCTCTTCCTCGGCGTGTCGGCTTATGCCTTCGCTCAGGCCCCCCCCCAGCCTTCGGCCCGGCCGCGCCTCGCCTTCCTTCCCGACGGCACTAATGGATACACCTTCAACACTGGCGTATTGCAGGGCCAGTTACGCGCCGGGGGCAAATCCATCGGGCTATCCGAAATCGTGCACCTGCCGACCGGCACGCGCCTGGACCATAGCATGGGGCTGTTTGGCCATTACCGCGTCTTCAGCACCAACCGGCGCCACGGCTCTGCGGCTTGGGACTGGCCCAGCGAGGCAACGCTGTGCGCGGACGGAAGCGTGGAAGTCCGCTGGCCTTCCACTGCGGAACGGCCCTTTGAACTCAGCGCCGTCTATCGCTGGACCACGCCGGACACCCTCGACCTTGAAACCCGGGTGCTGGCTAAAACCCGCCTCCCGCGGTTCGAGTCCTTCCTGGCATCCTACTTTACCGAAACCTTCACCAACGCCTGCGTGCTGACGCGCATTCATGGGCAAAAAGTGTTTACGCCGGCCGGCCGCGGCGCCGGCGTCTGGCAGGCTTTCCCGCGCGATAACAAAGCCGCGTCCATCATCCAGGACGGGCGCTGGAAGTTTCCGCCCAGCCCGGTTGACTGGGCTATCCGCCCGCATCTGGCTCGCCCGCTGGGCCTCCGCAGCAGCCCCCCGACCGGCCTGCAAGCCATCATCATGGCGCCCCCGCGGGATTGCTTTGCGGTGCTCACGCCCTTTGAAACCGAGGGTCATCGCTCAATGTACCTCTCCCTCTTCGGCCAGGACCTGCGTCCCGGCCAAACCGCCCGGACCCGGGCGCGGTTAGTGATCCGAACCGGCTTGGAAAAGAAAGATCTCGAACACCTCTACGCCGCCTACCTGCGACAAATCCACTAAGCCCCTCGCATTCACATGCAAAACCTTGTTGCCAAAGCCCACACGCTGCTGGAAGCCCTGCCCTACATCCAGCGCTTCAGCGGCGCCACTTTCGTCATCAAATACGGCGGCAGCTTCATGGATTCGCCCGACGCGGAAGTGCGCCACCGTGTCGCGCGGGATATCGTGTTCCTGGAAGCGGTCGAAATCAATCCCGTTGTCGTCCACGGTGGCGGCAAGGCCATCACGCGCGCCATGGAAAAAGCCGGCCTCCAGGCAACCTTCCTTCAGGGACAGCGCGTGACCAGCGAGGCCACGGCGCAAATTGCCGACCAGGTGCTCTCCCGGGAAATCAACCCCGAGGTGGTGGCCGCCATTAACGCTCTGGGCGGCCTGGCCCGCAGCTTCGCCGGCCCGGACATCTTTCACTGCCGCAAGGCCCAGGTGAAAGGCGCGGACGGCCAGCCTCTCGACCTCGGCTACGTGGGTGAAGTCATCCGCGTCAACACCGCGCCACTGCTGGATTGCCTCCGCCAGGGCATCACTCCCGTCATCAGTCCTACCGCCCGCGGCGAAGACGACAAAGTCTATAACTGCAATGCCGACGTTGCCGCCGCCCAGGCCGCCATCGCCCTCAACGCCCGGCGCCTGGTCTTCATGAGCGATGTGCCCGGCCTGTTGCATAACCCCAAAAGCCCTGACAGCGTCATCCCGCGCCTCAAAATCAGCGAGGTCGAGGCGCTAAAACAAAACGGCATCGTTGACAAGGGAATGATTCCCAAGGTGGATAGCGCGGTGGCCGCCATTCGGGCCGGCGTCGAAAAAGTCTCCTTCGTGGATGGCCGCGTGCCCCACAGCGTTCTGCTGGAAATATTCACCGATGAAGGCATCGGCACCATCGTAACCGCCTGAAAGTCCCTCCCTGCTAAATCGCTCCGGCTAAGGTGCAGAAAAGGACTTCCTGCAAAAGGGCTTTTGGGCGTTTCACGCCGTTAGGAAGTCTTTTAGTACCCGAGGACACAATCCCCACTGCCACCTTTAACTTGAGAAACCTTGCAGCGTGCTTACCCGCTTTAACGTCCCAAGGCTTGGGAGACAAGCTTCCGCACGCGCTGGTGCCGCCCGACGGCAACCACCAAAAATACGGAACCAAACACACCCAATGCCACGTTCACCGGTTCTGGCACCGCAGTAATCTGCAGGCTCCAACTGACTAATTTAAGCTGATCGCCCCCTGCCATGTCGGCAATAAAAAGCGTCCATGTCCCGTTCGGATCCATTCCGTTATATGCAGAGAATCCGATCGTGCCATCCGCATCAAAATCCGGTGCAGACGACGGAGGCATGCCGGGGCTAATTTCCC
Source organism: Verrucomicrobiota bacterium (assembly GCA_012517205.1). Classification (GTDB taxonomy): domain Bacteria; phylum Verrucomicrobiota; class Verrucomicrobiia; order Limisphaerales; family UBA8199; genus UBA8199. The sequence continues at coordinate 62,706 of JAAYVL010000122.1, read as the reverse complement.
GTCCGTCTGGCGCATACGTGCCGCCTGAAGTGGGAAACTCTGTCCAGTGAATATCGTCGTAGCCTCCCGGATCGCCGGCCAGAGTGACGTTCATTCCTATCGTTCCATAACCAAAGGCATCGCCAGTTTGAACGCCGACCCGATTCAGCAGCGGCACGAGCGTGCCATTGTAGGTTAAAAAGCAATACAAGTCGCCATTCCACCCGCCGCCGTCCACTCCCTCAATGTTGAGCGTCACGCGAACGTCTATGATGGTGGGCAAATACCCGCTAACAGTGGCGGTTAAGGTATGGCCGATGGGGTCACCATCATTAACGGTCAGATTAACGTTATTGGCTGGGCTGTAAATAATGCCCGCTCGCACGGTTAGTGCGAGTAACAGGACAAAACAACCTAACAACGACCGCAATCTCATTTATTACGGGCATATTATTCATACTTGGCCAAACTTGTCAAGCATTGAGACTATTTTTTTTAGAAGCTGGCTTTTTTCGTTTTTGGCTGATAACGTGGCTTCCCATGATAGACGAGCTGATCTTCAATCGTTTCTCCTTGCTGTGGGCCAAGCTCTTGCGCCCCGCCAAAATATCGGGCAGGGCATCCCATTCTTTGCCGCCTGGCTGGTCTGCGAATAGCTGGCATTCTCACTTCCCGAGACACGGGACACGTCGCGGGTGGGTTGTCCTAACGCTCATGGGGGTGCTTTCCGCATCGCAACCGACAAGCCATGCTGCTGCCAACGATACTCCCCCGCCTCCCTTGCGGGAATTCCGCGGAGCCTGGGTAGCCACCGTAGCTAACATAGACTGGCCTTCCCGCAAAACCTTAAGCACGCAGGAACAGAAAACCGAGCTCCTGGCGATCCTGGACCGGGCTGTGCATCTCAAGCTAAATGCCATCATCTTTCAGGTCCGCCCCGCCTGCGACGCGCTCTATGCCTCCCGAATCGAGCCGTGGTCGGAATACCTGACGGGCACCATGGGCAAGGCACCGGAACCGTTCTACGATCCACTCGCTTTTGCCATCGAAGAGGCGCATAAGCGTGGCTTGGAACTGCACGCCTGGTTCAATCCTTATCGGGCGCGACTCCGCTCCGCTGCGTCGCCGGTTGCGGCGAACCATGTCAGCAAGACTCGCCCGCAGCTTGTCCGGGAATACGGGGAGTTCCTGTGGCTGGACCCGGGCGAAAAAGCGGTGCAGGACTATTCGCTGAGCGTGGTGATGGATGTGGTAAAGCGCTACGACGTGGACGGTATCCACTTCGACGACTACTTCTATCCCTATAAAGCGAGAGACCGGGCGGGAAAGGAACTGGACTTCCCGGACAACGCGAGTTGGCAACGTTCGGGTGTCGCCGGAAAGATGAGCCGTGGCGACTGGCGCCGCGAAAACGTCAACAACTTTATCCAGCAGGTGTATAAATCCATTAAAACAACAAAGCCCTGGGTCAAGTTTGGCATCAGTCCCTTCGGCATCTGGCGCCCCAACTCACCGGCCCAGATCAAAGGCCTCGATGCCTACGCGACCCTTTACGCCGATTCGCGCAAGTGGCTGATCAATGGCTGGGCGGATTACTTCGCGCCGCAACTTTATTGGGCAATCGAACCGCCGGCGCAAAGTTTCCCTGTCTTGCTCCAATGGTGGGCGGAACAGAATCCCAAGGGGCGAACGCTTTGCCCCGGGATGAATTCCACCAAAGTAAGCGGGCCATCACCGTCCAGCAGCGGTTGGTCGCCCCAGGAAATTGTCAGCCAAATTCGCCTGACCCGCAAGCAGGCCGGCGTCGGCGGCCATATCCATTGGAATATGAAGAGCCTTATGCGCAACAACGCTCTCGGCGAGGCTCTTGTCCGTGAAACCTACCAGCAACCGGCGTTGATGCCGCTTTCGCCCTGGCTGGGACGGGCTACCCCCGCCAAACCGCAACTTACCCTCGCCTCCCCGCAACGCGCGGGATCGCTCACCCTTTCCTGGGCCCTGGCGGGGCCAGGCAAGGCATGGCTCTGGCTGGTGCAAACACGCTCGGGCGGCACCTGGTCAACGCAGATCCTCCCCGGCGGCCAAAGCTCACATACTTGGAGCGGCACAACTCCGGAGGTAGTGGCGGTTTCCGCAGTTAATCGCAATGGCGAGGCCAGCGCCCCCAGCCTGTTCCAGTCGCAAAGCAAAACCCCGTAGGCGCAAAGACAGACTTTGTTGGCTGGCGAACTGGCCTGCTCTGGGCGGGTGCCATTCAAGCCCGGTGCGCTTTATAACCGTGCGCCCTTGACCAATTCCCCTGGTTGAAAATGGAACAACTGAGCGCCGTGGGGCGGGAGATCAAGGTAGAGGCCTTGGGTCTGAAGATCGTCACCGGCACGTTGGTAGCACTCCGACCCCAGGAGGTCTTTCATGACCCAGGAACGCGCGGCCAGTTGCGGAACGGACAACGGTACATAGCACTGGCTACGATGAGGAGCCAGGTTCACGACCACCAAATCAAACTCTGGTGTCTGTTGCTGCCATTGCACGATGATTAAATTGGCAGCGGTCGGATTGCCTGACCAGGCGGCTCGCGGTTGGCACAAAACGGCCCGGCCCCGCCCAACCGCCGTGCCGGGTAGTGTGCCTAGCAGTTGCTGATAGAGGGCCTGGATTTCAGACTGCCCGGCTTCAGGGGCTACGCGCGCTAATTGGACGGGTATCTTAATGCGTGCCCCCTCAAGCTGGCCATCGTGCAGAAATCGCATTCCGGGCAATCCCAGAATACACAGTGCCGCCGCCCGATGTTCGGCCAGCGACAGCAGGGCGGCAACACGCGGCTCGTCGTGGTTTTCAAGAAAGTGCGCACCGGCAGCAAGCTGCCCCGCTGCCAGTCCCAGTAAATGCCGCTGCACGTCTGTGGCATCATGGGCTATTAGATGGTCATAGAGCGTCTTGTCATAGGTATAATCAAAACCAAGCCGGCGCAATTCCGGCTCCAAGCCCCAGTAAGCCTCGGCCAGAAACAGGAAGTCCGGATGCGCCTGGCGGATCCTGGCAATGGCCGTCGTCCAAAACTCCTCAACGGGGGGGGAAGTTGTGACGGGAAAATGTTTCCAGGTTTTGGCGAAAACCCCGTTGAGCACCAACATCGCCATATCGCAGCGAACACCGTCGCAGTGCCGGGCGATGGAGGCGAGCAGTTCCGTCATCGCACCGCGTGTCGTATCGCGCCGATAGTCCAGTTGAACAGTATCCGTCCAAGGCGGGAAATAAGGATCCTTGCCATAGGCCAGCCAGCGAATCTGCCCGCCAGACTGCTGCGCGAACGTGCCAGCCGCCTCCCCGGTGCTTTGCACAAACAACTCCGGCTGCTCCCGGACCCAGGCATGGTCCAACCCAAGATGGTTGGGCACGAAATCCAGCACCAATTTCATGCCCTGCGCATGAAGTTGCCGCCGAAATGCCGCGAGCCCCGCCTCGCCACCCAGCGCGGGTGGGACCTGGTAATCGCCAATCGCGTAAGGTGAACCGGCAACATCCGTCTCGCGCCAGCCTGGCAGGGACTGGTCATAGGCCCGGCGCAAATCAGAATATTGCAAGGCTTTCGCGCGTGCGAGTGGACCGGCCGCCCAAACCCCCATCAACCAGATATGCGTAAAGCCTAGCTTTCGCCACCGCGCCAGTTCATCTGCGGGAATATTGGCAAGGGTAATCGGTGCGCTGTACCGATCGGAAAGCCTGTGCAGCCAACAGCGCGTATTAATCTCATAAAGAAGGGGATCGGACATCTGCACGCCCTCCCTCAGCCCGAACGAGTCGGTACCATGCGCCTGCGATTGCTTAAAGTTTCAGCACTTTCAGCGCTTTGGTCGGGTTGGAAACGCGCAAGATGAGCAACCCCTTCCCGGCGCCCGGCAGCGTGGCGCTGTAGCAATATTCGATGTTAATCCCAGCCTTTGCCAGCTTACGGGCCAAGCGAGCCATTTCTCCCGGCTTATTGTCGCCCTCCACCATTAGCACATCATCCTCGACGACCAGAGAGCCGCGTTCTTCGCAGACGTGTAGTGCCCGCCGATAATCGTCCACCACTAAGCGAATGACCGTGTGGTCCACCGTATCACTGGTGGTGATGGCGTAAATATTGATTTTGGCATCCGCCAGTGCATCCGCCACACGCGCCAGCATGCCCGGCCGGTTATCCAGGAAAATAGCGAGCTGTTTGGTTATGCGCCGGGTTTGCATCTGTGTTGTTTTTGTTCGTGATTTCATTCTACCGCCTCAGCCTACCTCATCCAAATAGAAGCGCCAACGATAAAACGGACACGCCAAATCAGCCGGGACCAAATCTCGCTTGATTTGCGGACAGCTCTCCGTAGGTTCCCCGAATGTCTGTTATCGAACCTGCAAGCTGTGATCGGAACAATTCGTCCCCGGCCAGCGTGACCGCGGGCCCTGTAAATGCCCATCTGCCTCCGCCGGCAGATCGGTTTTGGCACCGCCACATTGGCCCGCGCGCGAGCGAGGCCGAAGAAATGCTCCGCCTGCTGGGCTATACGAGTCTCGCGGCACTGATTGACGACGCAGTGCCTCCGGCCATACGTCTGCGGCAACCGCTTCAACTCCCGCCCGCCCGCAGCGAGCCTGACGTGCTCGCGGCTTTAAAGAAAATCGCCGCGCAGAACCAGATCTTCCGTTCGTATATTGGCATGGGCTACTACGATTGCCACGTGCCCGCCGTTATTCAACGCAACCTGTTGGAGAACCCTGGCTGGTACACGCCGTACACCCCCTACCAAGCTGAAATCGCACAGGGACGCCTTGAGGCTTTGCTCAACTTCCAAACGATGGTAACCGACCTCACCGGGTTGGAAGTGGCCAATGCTTCGCTGCTCGATGAGGCCACCGCCGCTGCGGAAGCCATGACCCTGTGCCACTCGCTCAAGCCGGCGCGGAGCGTCTTCTTTGTCTCCGCAGAGTGCCATCCTCAAACCATTGAGGTGGTAAAGACCCGCGCTGACGCCCTGGCTCTCCGGGTTGAAACTGGAGATCACCGTGCGTTTCAATTCCATGACCAGGTCTTTGGTGCTCTGGTGCAGTATCCGAATACCTGGGGTGAGGTTGTAGATTACTCCACTTTTATCGAACAGGCTCATGCCGCGGGAGCGCTGGTCGCCGTGGCCGCCGACCTGCTGAGCCTAACCCTGCTCCGGCCGCCGGGCGAATTCGGGGCCGATATAGCCTTGGGCAGCACGCAGCGACTGGGCGTGCCACTTGGCTATGGCGGGCCGCATGCGGCTTACTTTGCGACGCGCGACGCTTTCAAACGCCTCCTGCCGGGGCGTATTGTCGGCGTCTCGAAGGACGCACGAGGCCGTCCCGCCCTGCGCCTCGCCCTGCAAACCCGCGAGCAGCACATCCGGCGCGAGAAGGCCACCAGCAATATTTGCACCGCGCAGGCACTGCCGGCCTGCATGGCCGCCATGTATGCCTGTTATCATGGGCCGGCTGGATTGCGGCAAATTGCACAGCGCATCCATCAGCGCACGGTTGTTCTGGCGCGCAGCCTGGAGCGGCTTGGCTACGAGGTCGGCCCGGGTTTATTCTTCGACACTCTCCGCATTGCGCTCGGCCAAAAGAAGGCAGCCGACCTGCTCAAAGCCGCTGAAAGCCAGGGCATGAACTTCCGGTTTATAGATGAGCATACCCTCGGCATCTCGCTGGATGAGACAACCACCGAGCAGGACCTGGCTGGGATTATCCGGGTTTTTCATGACGGCCAGACCCCCGCTTTCGAACTGACGAACCTGGTCGCGGAAGCCGAAGTTGCCTATCCTGTCCCTTTTGCGCGCACGTCTTCCTATCTGACCCATCCGGTCTTCAACCGCTATCACTCGGAAACCGAAATGATGCGCTACCTCAAGCGACTGGAAGCGCGCGACCTTTCACTGACGACTTCCATGATTCCGCTCGGCTCCTGCACCATGAAGCTGAATGCCGCCGTCGAGATGTTGCCGCTTACCTGGCCCGAGCTGACGCGCCTGCACCCATTTGCACCGTTGCGCCAAACCCGAGGCTGGCAAGTGCTGTTCCAACAATTGGAGGAATGGCTGGGCGCGATCACCGGCTTTGCCGGGATTTCCTTGCAGCCCAATGCAGGGTCGCAAGGTGAATATACCGGCTTGCTTGTCATCCGCGCCTGGCATGCCAGCCGCGGTGAAGGTCACCGCAACATCTGCCTCATTCCGACATCAGCCCACGGCACCAACCCCGCCAGTGCCGTCATGGCCGGGCTAAAGGTCGTAGCGGTGGCTTGCGACCACGAAGGCAACATTGACCTCGCCGACCTGCGGGCCAAAGCCGAAGCGCACCAGGCCAACCTGGCAGCGGTAATGGTGACCTATCCCTCGACGCATGGCGTATTTGAGCCCGCCATCCGAGAGATCTGCGAAATCATCCACGCCCATGGCGGCCAGGTCTATATGGACGGGGCCAACCTCAACGCCCAGGTTGGCCTTTGCCGCCCCGGCGATATCGGGGCCGACGTTTGCCACTTGAATCTGCATAAAACCTTCGCCATTCCTCATGGCGGCGGCGGTCCGGGCATGGGGCCCATCGGGGTGGCTGAGCATTTAGTGGAGTTCCTGCCGGGGCACGGGGTCGTCAATCTCGGCGGCGAAAACCCGATCGGCGCCGTAGCTGCCGCGCCCTGGGGCAGCGCCAGCGTCCTCGTAATCCCGTGGGTCTATATTGCCGCGATGGGTGGGGCCGGGCTGACCGAGGCGACCCAATACGCCATCCTTAACGCCAATTATATCGCCCGGCGCCTGCAAAACTACTTCCCCATTCTCTATCGCGGCCCCGCCAGCCTCGTCGCCCATGAATGCATCCTTGACCTGCGCCAGTTCAAGGACGTCACCGTCGAGGATGTCGCCAAGCGGCTAATGGATTACGGGTTCCACGCCCCGACGATCTCCTGGCCCGTGCCCGGCACAATGATGGTCGAACCCACTGAAAGCGAGTCCAAGGAAGAGCTCGATCGTTTCTGCGACGCCCTGATCCATATTCACGCCGAAATCACCGCCATCCAATCCGGCCAGTCCGACAAACATAACAATCCGCTAAAGAACGCCCCTCACACTGCCGATCAGCTCGCGGTGGAATCATGGGATCATTCCTACTCCCGCCAGCAAGCCGCTTTCCCCGCCAAGTGGCTGTATGGCCACAAGTTCTGGCCCGCCGTCGGCCGCATAGATAATGTCCACGGCGACCGCAACCTGATCTGTACCTGCAGCGGATTGGGGGGACTGAGTTAATTTTACTTTTCGCACACCGGCCCGCAATCAGCGCAATTACAGGCCAGGCGGCAAGCCACGCAAACTGTTACCGGCCCCGGCTCTCGAACCCGCCTCCAAAACGGGTGATATGGGCCACCACAGATAAGTCAGCGTCGCTGACAAAACGGGTCTAATCACAGAACCGGCGATCCGCCATCGCCCTGAAGTTCCTCCAACCGCAGCAGTTCGTCACGAACCGAAAAGGAGGATAACTCCGCAACTTGCAGCTTGAAACGCCGGACGCAAAACCTGAAACTGAGGCACGGATGAACCGCATTGTTGAACGATTCGCCCGCTTGAACCGGGAGCGTCAGAAGGGTTTCATTGTTTATCTCGGCGCGGGCGATCCCAACCTCGAAGCGACCCGCCAACTGGCGCTGGCGCTGGATCAACTCGGTGTGGATGTGCTGGAACTGGGAGTGCCCTTCAGCGATCCGCTGGCGGACGGAGTCGTCAACCAGCTCGCCGCCCAGCGCGGCCTGGATTCGGGCACCACACCATCCCGTCTTTTGGCGACGGTCGCTGCTATCCGGCGGGATTCGCAAATCCCCATCGTGCTTTACGTTTACTTCAATCTCATCTGCCGGCAGGGCGTTGAGAGCTTTATACGGGATGCAGCCGGGGCCGGCGTGGATGGCCTGCTGGTGCTTGATTTGCCTCCGGAGGAAGGCGCTGACTATGAAGCGAAAATGCGCGCCGCCGGACTGTGCAACATCTACCTGGTGGCACCCACCACCCCCGAGAACCGCATTGAAATGATTGTCAAGCGGGCGGCCGGCTTCATCTACTACGTGTCGCGCGAAGGCGTCACTGGCATGCAATCGCAGGTGGCCGATACGATTACGCCAATGATCGCGAAGATTCGCGCCCATACCACCCTGCCCATCGCCGTCGGATTTGGCATTTCGACGCCCGAACAGGCCAGGCTCGTGGCGCAAAACGCCGAGGCGGTCGTCGTGGGCAGCGCCATCGTGAACCAAGTCGCACTGCACGGTAAAGCGCCGGATTTAATCGAGCGGGTCAGCGGCTTTACGCGGCCGCTCCTGCGCGCCGTAAAACAATTATGAAAGCCAAGCCCGATATTAACGAACGGTATGTAATCATTATGGCAGGCGGCCGGGGCGAGCGCTTCTGGCCGGTCAGCCGCGAGCGAATGCCCAAACAGCTCCTCACCCTGCTGGGCGGCCGCTCCTTTCTGCAGCAAGCGGTTGACCGCGTGCTGGCGCTGGTGCCGCTTAAGAATATTCTGGTCATCACCAACGCGGTTCAGGCGCCCGCGGTGCGCCAGCAACTGCCGAAGCTGCCCAAAGGAAACGTCATCGCCGAGCCTGTCGGCCGGGATACAACCGCAGCCGTCACGCTGGGCGCGGCGCTGGTGGGAGCGCGCTCAACGACGGGAGTCATGGCCGTGCTCCCGGCCGATCACGTCATCCCGGAAGAGAAAAAGTTTCAGCAGGTCCTGGGAGATGCGTTTGATCTGGCAGGGCGCGGACAGGCGATCATCACCATTGGCATCAAACCCACGGAGCCCGCCACGGGCTATGGCTATATCCGCGTCGGGGAAAAACTGCCGCCCCCGGTGGGGGTGAAATCCTATAAAACCGCCTTTTATCGAGCCGAGCAGTTTGTGGAAAAGCCCCCCTTCGACAAGGCGCTGGAGTATGTCAACAGCGGCCAATACCGTTGGAATGCGGGCATGTTCATCTGGTCGTTCGTCACCATTACGGAAGGCTTGCAAAAGCACCAGCCGGAGATGCACGCGGCTTGCCAGCGCTGGTTCAAGGTGGCCACTCAACCCGCGCGGCTGAACGCGGTGCTCGCGAAGGAATACCCTGAGCTCAAGAAAGTCTCGATTGATTACGCGCTGATGGAGCGCGCCCAAAACGTCATTGTGGCCGACGGCGCCTTTGCCTGGGATGATTTGGGTTCCTGGACTGCGCTGGGCCGGCACCTCAAGGCCGACCCGGAGGGCAACTGCGCCGTGGCGGATTTCATTCACGTTGACGGGGCGCGGAACATCATCTTCGACGCCCGCAGTAAAGCGCGGCGCACCCCCATTGCGGTGGTTGGCCTGCGCGATTCAATCCTCGTTCAGACGGACGACGCCACCCTGCTGGCGCACAAAAGCCAGGCCCAGAAAGTTAAAGAACTGGTCAAGCGGCTGGCGGCGAACCCGAAGCTCAAGAAGCTCATGTGAGCCCGGCAAAGAAAAGCGCCCGCCACAGCCTCACCGCCGGTGGCTAACCGACCGGCATGACATTCCGGAGCGCGGCTGGATTGCGTCACGCGCGAGACAAAACCCTATCGCCCCGTGCGCCGATTTCGTCTGGCGAATCAGCGCAAACCGCGCGCGGTGAGCCACTTCACCGGCAAATCGGGAAAGTCGGTAAAAAAACCGTCCAGCCCGGCTTCGGCAAAGAGCACCTCCAGGGCATCATCCATGGATTCGGCAAACTTCGGCAAGTCATCGGCTCGCAGGGTGTAGGGATGCACAATCAGTTTTGCCGCATGGGCATGTTTTACAAAATCAGTGACCTTGCGCGTGGCTTTGGATGAGCCGGATACAATTGCGCCCAGTTCGGGGCCGATGCCGTCGGCCACTTTGGCCACCTCCATCATGCCGGCGGGCGTGAACCAGGCTTCCGCGCTTGTGCCGTCCGGATGCTTCCGGTTCATCGCCAGCAACAGGAGCAGGCGTCCTTCCCAGCCCAATTCGGTGCGGATCCGCTTCACCTCGTCCAGTTCGAAGCACTGCACCCAGCAGGGATCTTGCTTGGTCGCATAGCCGTAGCGCCGCAGGATGGGCAGCACAATGCGGCTGATGTCATGGCCTTCCTTGCGATGCCAGGCTGGCTGTTTGATTTCCGGGTAAATGCCCACCACGCGGCGGCTGGTCTTATTGAGCCCCTGGATGAGCTGTAATTCCTCCTCCAGCGTTGCAATCTGGAAAGAGGATTTACCCGGCGGAAACCGGTTCGGATAGACCGGCTGCCCGGTCCGGGGATTGACGCGTTCCTGAGCGCGCAATTGCTTAATCTCCGCCAGTGTGAAATCCAGGGCATAGTAATGCCCGTTGGCCCGCTTGCGCTCGGGAAATCGCTGCGCGACATCGCTGATCGTCTCTATGTAAATATCATGGATCACTATGGGGACATCATCCTTGGTCAGCGCGACGTCCTGCTCCAGGAAGTCCGCCCCCATCGCATGGGCCAGCACTTTGGACTCGAGGGTGTGCTCCGGCAGATAGCCGCTGGCACCGCGATGCGCGATCACAACCGGCCTGGCCGGTTGGGCCAGTGCGGGCAAGGCCAGGATTCCAAGCAGAACAAACAATGAAGTCTTCATCATAATTTTAGCACTGGCCATAAAACAATCGCTGTCGGGCGCTTCGTCAAGCCCGAAGGCCGCCGCTCGGAATCCGCCTGACAAATCGCGAGGCAGCGCGTAGCTTTCCCCGCAACATGACTGCCTTCACACACCGATTCGCCCCCCTGGCTCTGGCGGCCGCCTGCGGCTGCGCCAGCCATTCGCTCCCGCCACGCGCGTTTCCGGATGCCGCCCGCCTGCCGGCGCAGGCTACGCTGCCTGATCCGCTGATAAAAATGGACGGGCACAGGATCAAATCCCGTTCGGAATGGTTTCGGCAGCGACGCCCGGAATTAAAGGAACTGTTCGCCTATTACATGTATGGGCCCATCCCGCCGAAACCTGCGCAGTTGAAAGCCACGGTGACCGGCGAGCACCGCGATTTCCTGGGCGGCCAGGCCACGCTGCGCCTGATAACGCTGGAAGTGGCGCCCCACGATCCGCAGGCCCCGCGCATTGACCTCATGATGATCCTGCCCAACCACCGCCCCGGGCCGGTGCCGGTCTTTCTGGCCCTTAATTTCTGGGGCAACCAGGCGATCAGTTCCGACCCCCGCATTCCACTCACGCGCGGCTGGCTGCGCGGCAACTGCCGCGGATGCACCAACAACGTCGCGACCGATGCCGCGCGCGGCACGCAGAGCGATGACTGGCCCCTGGCGGAGATCGTCAGCCGCGGATACGCCCTGGCGACGTTTTGCAACGCGGACCTGGATGCGGATCGGCCCGACGCCAGCCTGGGACTGTACGCCTGGCTGGCCGGGAACGATCCCCGCCGCAACACCCCCTCCGACCGCGGAACCATTGCCGCCTGGGCCTGGGGCTTCCACCGGTGCGTGGACTACCTGGTCACCGACCGGGACATAGACGCAAAGCGCATCGCCACACTGGGGCACTCGCGCAATGGCAAGACCGCGTTGCTGGCGGCGGCGTTTGATGAGCGCATCGCGATGGCTTTCCCGCACCAGGCCGGATGTGGCGGCACCGCCCCCAGCCGGGGCAAAATCGGCGAATCGGTGAAAGCCATTAACACCCGGTTCCCACATTGGTTTAACGCCCGCTTCAAACAATTCAACGACGCGCCGGAGCGGCTGCCATTTGACCAGAACGCCCTGGTCGCGCTGTGCGCCCCCCGGCCGGTGCTCTTTTCGGCGGCGGAGGAAGATCAGTGGGCAAATCCAGCCGGCCAGTTCGAGGTGCTGCAAGCGGCGGATCCCGTTTATCGCTTCCTGGGATCGCCAGGGCTGGCCGCCACGGAAATGCCGCCCCCCGGCAAACTGATCGCCTCGCCCCTGGGATACTATATTCGCGCGGGCAAACACTCCATGACCGCGGCTGATTGGCGGGTGTTTCTGGACTTTGCGGATCAACACTTTCGCCGGCAACCCAAACTTCCTTGAAACCCGGTTGCCAAAGCCGCCGCTTCTGGTAATGGTAATGAGTGCATTTCTTTGTTCAGCGCAGCGAACTGCGCGACCTGTATGACAAGGTCGCCGCCGGCCAGCGGATTTCCGAAGCCGACGCGCTCCGCCTTTTTGAAAGCAAAGACCTGAACGCGCTGGGCGCCATCGCCAGCCTGGCCCGCCAGCGCAAGGTCGGCCGCCGGGCCAGCTACATCCTGAACCGTTACATCAATTACTCGAACTACTGCATCCTGAGCTGCCAGTTCTGCTCCTTCGCCCGCAAGAAGCGGGACGCGAATGGCTTTCAACTCAGCCTCGAGGAAATCGTCGCGAAAGCGCGCGAAGCGTTGCAGTTCGGCATCACCGAATTGCACATCGTCGGGGGGCTGCACCCCTCCCTGCCGTTCAGCTACTATACGGATATGCTGCGGGCGCTGCGGGCGCTGGACGCGCGTCTGCAGTTGAAATGCTTTACCGCGATTGAAGTCCTGCACCTGGCCTGGCTGGCCCGGAAACCCGTAGCCGAGACCCTTGCGGCCCTGAAAGAAGCCGGGCTGGACTCGCTGACCGGCGGCGGCGCGGAGATTTTCCGCCCGGAAGTCCGCTCGGCCATCGCGCGCGGCAAGGAATCGGCGGAAGAATACCTGGAAGTCCATCGCACGTGGCATCGCCTGGGCGGGCGCAGCACCTGCACGATGCTGTATGGGCATGTTGAATCGCTGGCCGATCGGGTGGATCATTTGCGCCAGTTGCGCGGCTTGCAGGAGGAAACGCACGGATTCACGGGTTTCGTCCCGCTGCCCTACCATCCGGAAAACAACGGCATTCCGGTGGCAAACCCGCCCACGGGGTTTGACACCCTGCGAACCATTGCGGTCAGCCGGATTTACCTGGATAACTTCGATCACATCACCGCCTACTGGGTGGGCCTGGGCTTGAAGCTGGCGCAAGTGGCGCTGAGCTACGGGGCCGACGATCTCCACGGCACCATCTTCGAAGAACATATCTTTCACCAGGCGGGCGCGCAGACCCCGCAACTGCAAAGCGAAACCGCCATGATCCAGGCCATTCGCGAGGCGGGCTGCATCCCTGTGCAGCGCGATACCTTCTATGAGCCCGTCCGCGTCTGGGAGGATACGCCGCCGGAAGCGGACCCTGGCAATGCGCCCGCCACGGTGCGGGAAGCCAACCTGGCAAGCGCATGACCAACTCCCCCGACGACCCTCCCCGGCTCCGCATGGCGCCGGTAGAAACGCCGGCCGAGGCCGCCCACCGCTTCGAGCGCGAGCAACGCGCCGTGGACCTGCAACGCGAGCGCAGCCTCGAACAGTCGCTGGCGCCCTTTCGCGTGGGAAACTCCGGCTTCCTCAACACCGTCCCGCTCACGCGCGGCCTGGAGGAGGAGATTATCTATGCCCCGCCCGCCCGGCTGGCCGAAATGCTGCAACGCGACGAATTGGATGCGGCGCTGGTCAGCGTGGTCGAAGTCCTGTTCCATGACCGCTACGACATCCTGGACGGCATTGGCATTGCCGCGTTGGGCGAAGTCAAAAGCGTCTTGCTGGCCCACCGCAAGCCCCTGGACGAAGCGGCGGAAATCTTTTGTGATCCCGCCTCGCTGACCAGCGTGCAATTGCTGCGAATCCTGCTGGCCGAGCGCGGCATTACGCCCGAGTTCAAACCCCTGCCCGGTTATGATCTGGCCGCGCTGCCCGACTACGCCCTGCTCATCGGCGACACGGCGCTCGACCTGGCCCTGGGCCCGCATCAGCACGATATTTGGGATCTCGGGGCCGCCTGGTATGAGATGACCGGCCTGCCCTTCGTCTTCGCCGTCTGGGCCCTGCGCCGCGGCGTCGAAAATGCCCGGCTGCGGCGTTTGCTCCGCGAAGCCCACGACTTCGGAATGGATACGCTCGACTCCATCATCCGCACCCGCACGGAATACACCAGCGATTTCCGCAAGGATTACCTGGGATGGCATATCCACTACCATATCGGCGCGGATGAAAAGCGCGGCCTGGCAAAGTTTATTGACCTGCTCCGCCGGCACCGCGCAGGCCCGGTGCATGAACCCCGGTTCATAGTGTAAGCGCGGAAACGCCGCGCGGCCCGCGGTCAAGCCGGGGGCGGAGGCTCCTCATTCTGCGGCGGCCGCCCGTCCGCCCCGCCGCCATCCAGGTCAATGAGAATATCCCGCGGCTCGGCGCCCTTGCTGGGGCCGACAATGCCGCGGTTCTCCAACTCATCCATGATGCGCGCGGCGCGGCCATAGCCCAGGCGCAGGCGGCGCTGGAGGAGGGAGACGCTGGCCTTCTGCTCGCTCCGGATGACTTCGATGCAGTCCTGGATGATCTCTTCGTCCTCATCAATGCCGGACCCGCTCCCGCTGCCGTTGTCAGCGCGGGAAAGCTGCTGGTGAATCTCGAGTTCATAGCTCGGCTTGCCCTGCTTCGCGATGAACTCCACGATGTTCTGGATCTCCTGATCGGTAATGAGCGAGCCCTGGGCCCGGATGAGTTTGGCCGACCCGGGCGGCAGGAACAGCATGTCCCCTTTGCCGAGCAGTTTATCCGCGCCCATCGCATCAAGAATCGTCCGCGAATCCACCTTGGCCGCCACCTGAAACGCGATGCGCGCGGGAATGTTGGCTTTGATGACGCCGGTGATGACGTCCACGCTCGGCCGCTGGGTGGCGACGATGCAGTGGATGCCCGCCGCGCGCGCCATCTGCGTGATACGCGCGATGGCCATTTCCACGTCCGCCGGCGCGACCAGCATGAGGTCAGCCAGTTCGTCAATGATCACCACGATGTAGCTGAGCTTCTCCGGGATGACGATGTCCTCCTCGCGCGGGACTACGATGGCCTCGTCCACCTCCACGGCAAAGCCGTCGGCGCCCGGCTCCACCTTTTCCTTCCGGGCCAGGAGCTCCAGCTCGGGCTCGCGCGGCGGCAGCGGCTTGTTCCGGGGCCGCGAATTGAAGGACAGGATGTTGCGCACGCCCACCCGCGCGAAAATCTGATAGCGCTTTTCCATCTCGTTCACCACCCAGCGCAGGGCCAGAATGACCTTCTTGGGGTCGGTGACCACCGGGACCACCAGGTGCGGCAGCAGGTTGTACTGCTGCAGCTCCACCACCTTCGGATCAATCATCACGAAGCGCAGCCGGTCGGGCGGAAACCGATAGAGCAACGAGGTGATGATGGCGTTGATGCAAACGGATTTGCCCGCGCCCGTGCTCCCGGCGATGAGCAAATGCGGCATCTCCGAAAGGTCACTGATAATCGGGTGGCCATAAACGTCCTTGCCCAGCGCCAGCGGGATGCGGGCTTTGGTGTTGCGCCATTCCTCCGATTCCAGCAGGTCGCGGATAATTACGGCGGTCTTGACCGGATTGGGCACCTCGATGCCGACGGAACTCTTGCCGGGCACCGGCGCCAGAATATGGATGCGCTCGGCCTTGAGTGCGGCAGCCAGATTGTTATTGAGCGCGGTAATCTTCTCCAGCTTGACGCCGGGCGCGGGATGCAACTCGTAGCGGGTGATGGTGGGGCCCTTGGTGATATCGCCCAACTCGACGGGGATTTCAAACTGGGCCAGCGTCTGCTGCATTAACCGGGCATTGGCCAGCAGCTCCTCCTTGGATTCGGTGGGCTTCAGGTTGGGATCGGGATGCTGCAGGAAATCCAGGGGCGGCAACTGGTAGTTACCGATCACGGGCGCGGCGGCGACGGCGATCGGCTTGGGCTTCTTCCGGGGCCTGGCGGACGCCGCGGAGGGCAGGCCGTGAATAACCACTTCCTGGTCGCGCCGGGGCTCGGACGGCTTGTCGGCGCCCTCGGATTTCTCCGCCGCGGCGGTTTCCGCTTTGTCCCCGGCCGCCCGGGCCTCGGCCGAATCCGCAACCGGTTCCGGGGGCTGGCCCAAAACCTCGGCCGTGGTGGCGGCGGCCACTTCATGCGCCGGGATGACTTCGCCCTCATCTGCCGGAGCCGGCTCCGGAGCGGGACTGGCCGCGGCAGCTTTCCGGCCCCGCGCAGCCTTATTGGCCTCCGGCACGCTCAGGTCGCGCACGGTCGGCTTGGGCACCGGCTGCATATCCGCGCCCAGCCCGGCGCGATCCACTTCCTCCTGCAGCTTGCGAGCCTGTTGCTGCAACTCCCGCGCCCGCTGTTCCAGCGCCTGCTCCTCAGTGACCGCTTTGCCCCCCGCCCGGGGACGCCGGCTCCATAAGGCCCGGACCCAGTCGCCCAACTGGAAATTCGTCAGGAAGAGGAGGCTGATAAAATAGAGCATGAGGAAAATGATCGTGGCCCCCACGGCGCCAAAACACTCGCTGAAGAGATGCTGGTTGAGGTTGCGCCCGAGAATGCCGCCCGCCACCACGCCCAGGTTCCGCTCCAGGCCGCCCAGGTAATGCCGATAGATGTCCAGCAGCCCCATGCAGCAGATCAACAGCACCACCGCCCAGACCCAGCGGCGGCGCAAGTAGGCGAACATTTCGAAAAAGCACCCCACGCCGACGAAAAACAACACCACCGGCAGCACAAAAGCCGCCGCCCCAAGGGTCAGGAAACAGCCATACGCCATCCACGCCCCAAATGGGCCGATCCAGTTCAGCGCCGGCTGGTTATGCGGCACCGCATTGGCCGATACGTCACGCGGATGGTAGGAGAGCAGCGCCACCATCAGCAAAATAGCGAGACACATCAGCACGATCCCGATGATGTCGTTAAACCCACGGGAGGAGTCTGAGCTTGCTGACGCCTTGCGAGACATGCTGGAAGATTAGCAATTCCGGCGGGGAGGAAGCAAGGACGCGCTGATGGCCGCGCCTCTCAATCTGAGCTGACAAACCGGCTTGCCGAAACACACCCTCAACTCGGCGAACAGCGCGAAACCCCATCCCGCAATCCCCCGCCAACCGCAACCCCCAAATGGCGTCCTGCCACCCTCCCAAGACGCCGTGTACAAGGGGTGTACATCGGATGCTCACCGGATGAACAACAGAAAAACCGATGTAATCCCGATGAGCATCCGTTGTACACCCCTTGTACACGGGCAGGAGGCTGCTATGGATGATGGTGGAATGATTGAAGTTAAGTCGAAACCGGTGCTCGACGTGGGTTATGAAGTTGGAAAGCGGAAAGTGTCCAATAATTGGACAGTCCGGCGTGGCTTAAAAAGGCCAAGATCGGTGCTTTGTCGTGCTCCTGCTCGCTCCCAGCGAGTTGCGCTGGGGTGGTCAGGCCAGACGGCAACCGGCGCACCCGGCGCTTTTGAGCATAATCGCCCCCGTGGGACAGACTTCGGCGGCACGGCGACCCGATTGACGCAGGGCTTCCGCCACCGGGCGATGGAAGGGGGGGGCCACCGACACCTGGAAGCCGCGTCCGGCGAAGGATAGCCCCAGTTCTTCACCCGCCTGGGCGGCTACTTGCAGGCAGGCGCCGCAAAGGATGCACTTGCCCGGCTCGAAGATGATGTCCGGGTGAGAGGTGTCGCGCGTAAAGAGGCGCCGCTCGCCAACGAAACGCTGGGGATCCACGCCGTACTCGGTGGCGACCTGGCGGAGGCGGCAGGGAACGGCCTTGCCGCAACCGCACCCCAGGCAGCGCCGTGACTCGCGCGTAGCCGTTTCGAGGGAGAAGCCCAGTTCCACCTCGTCAAAGGTAGTCCGCCGAGCTTCCAGGGGCAGATGCGGCATGGGCGCGCGCGGCGCCTGCTCGATGTCGCGCAGGAGCACCGCCAGCTCTGCTTCACTCAGCTTGCCCATCATGACGCTGGCCAGGGGGGGCGTGCCGACCACTTTTTGCCCGGCCAGGTATTGGTGGATGGCCACGGCGGCAAGTTTGCCGGCCGCTACCGCCCGCACGGCCAAATCCGGGCCGGAAACGGCATCGCCGCCGGCGAATACGCCGGGCAAATTCGTGGCCAGGGTTTTAGGGTCGGCGGCAATGCCCCATTTCGACAGCGCGAGTTGCGAATGATCCAGGCCGTCGGTCTTGACGTGCTGGCCGATGGCGGCGATGACGCAAGTGGCGGGCAAGGCGAATTCCGAGCCGGGGACGGGCACCGGCCGCGCGCGACCGCTGGCATCGGGTGGCCCCAATTCCATTCGCTGACAGATGAGGTTCAGCTTTCCCTCCTTGCGCTCCAATCGGGCGGGGGCGACGAGGAATTCGACCTGGACCCCCTCGGCCTCCGCCGCCTCCACTTCTTCCATGAGGCACGGCATCTCGCGGCGCGTGCGGCGGTAAAGCACCCGCACCGAGCGGGCGCCCAGGCGCACGGCGCAACGGCTGGCGTCCATCGCGGTGTTGCCGCCGCCCACCACAATGACATCTCCGTCAATCGCGGGGGGGAAGCCGTCCGCGATCGTTTCCAGGAACTCCAGGGCGGAGGTGGCAAGCTCTTCACCCGGGCACCCCAGGCTGCGGGAGCCTTGCGCGCCGATGGCCAGGAATACGGCATCGAAGTCGCGCCGCAGGTTGTCCAGGGCCAAGTCGCGGCCCAACCGCCGGCCCAGGTGAAATTCGGCGCCCAGGGCGCGGATCGCTTGGATTTCCGCATCGAGCACCTGCCGGGGCAAACGAAAGGCCGGGATGCCATAGCGCAGCATCCCGCCGGGTTGCGAATGGGCATCGAACAGCGCCACCGCGTGTCCCTGGCCCAGCAGGTGATGCGCGGCGGCCAACCCCGCCGGGCCGGCTCCGACGATGGCCACCCGCCGGCCGGTGGGAGGCGCCGGAGGGTCAGCGGGCGGGGGCGGTGATTTTGCCTGGCGCTGGTAATCGGCGCTGAAGCGATGCAGGTTGCGGATGGAGAGCGCCTCCGTCACATCGCATTGCCGGCAATGCTGTTCGCACAGCCGCGGGCATACCCGCCCCAGCGAGGCGGGCAGGGTAAGCCCGTCGGTCACCAGGCGCGCCGAGGCGGCGTTATCACCGGCCGCAATGCGGGCGATGAACCCGGGGATGTCCAGCCCCGCCGGGCAGCCGGTATGACACGGGGCCACACAATCGCCCGCGTGGTCGGAAAGCAGCAATTCCAGCGCGGTCTTGCGGGCGGCCCGGACCTCCGCCGAATTCGTGATCACCGCCATTCCGGGGGCAACCGGCGTGGCGCAGGACGGCCAAAGATTGGGGCGTCCTTCGATCTGCACCGCGCACAGAAAGCAGGAAGCGGACGGCTCGAAGCCCTCGACGTGGCAGAGGGTTGGGATGGCGATGCCCAGTTGGCGCGCGGCGCCCAGAATCGTGGTGCCCGGCGGCACGGACACCGGCCGCCCATCAATGTGGATGGCGATGGCGCTCATACGATCTCCACCGCCCCGTAGGGGCACACCTGCCGGCAGGAATCGCAGCGCGTGCACTTTTGCAGGTCAATCACATGCCGCTCATACGGGGTCATGGGGATGGCGTCGGCCGGACAATGCTGCGCGCAAAGGGTGCAGCCGGTGCAATTATCCCCCACCCGATATTTGATCAGCGCCTTGCACCGGCCGGCGGGGCAGCGGCCCTGCAGGTGCGCCTCGTATTCGTCGCGGAAATAGCGCAGCGTGGTCAGCACCGGGTTGGGGGCGGTTTTGCCGAGGCCGCAAAGGCTTCCCGCGGATACCTGGGGCGCCAGTTGCTCCAGCTCCCGCAGGTGTTTGCGGGTGGCCTGGCCGGCGCAGAAGAGTTCGAGCAGTTCCAGCATCCGCTTGGTGCCAATGCGACAGAAGGTGCATTTGCCGCAGGACTGATTTTGCGTGAATTGCAGGAAATACCGCGCGAGGTCCACCATGCAGGCGGTGTCATCGAGCACCACCATGCCGCCGGAGCCCATGATGGCGCCGATGTCGCGCAGCGACTCATAGTCCACCGGCGTATCCGCCAGGCGCGCCGGAACGCAGCCACCGGAGGGCCCGCCGATCTGGACTCCTTTGAAGGTCCGGCCGTCCGCAATCCCGCCGCCGATTTCCTCGACAATCTGGCGGAGGGTCGTGCCCATGGGGATTTCGATCAGGCCGGCGCGCCGGACCTTGCCCGCGAGGGAGAATACCTTGGTGCCCTTGCTGGCGGCGGTTCCGATGGCGGCAAACGCTTCCGCGCCGCGGCGGATAATCCACGGCACCATGGCGAGGGTTTCGACGTTGTTGATGAGGGTGGGCTTGCCCCACAGGCCGGCTTGAGCCGGAAACGGCGGGCGCAAGCGCGGCATGCCGCGGCGCCCCTCGACGGAGGCAATCAAAGCCGTCTCTTCTCCGCAAACAAACGCGCCCGCTCCCTCCTTGATGGTGATGCGCAGCGGATAATCGCTGCCCAGCAAGCGCGGCCCGATCCACCCGCGCCGCTCGCATTCCGCCAGCGCGGCCCGGACGCGCTGCAAGGCCTGGGAATACTCGTGCCGGATGTAGAAAATGGCTTCGTGGGCGCCGATGGCCACGGCCGCAATGGCCAGTCCTTCAATGACCCGGTAGGAGAAGGATTCCAGGATCATCCGATCCATGAATGCGCCGGGGTCGCCTTCATCGCCGTTGCAGATGACGTATTTGGTCGCGCCGGGTTGCTGGCGAACCATGCGCCATTTCTGGCCGGTGGGAAAGCCCGCGCCGCCGCGCCCGCGCAAACCGGAGCGTTCCAGGGAGGTGATGATTTGCTCCGGGGAGACCGCCGCGGAATTGGGGCCGCCGTCTACCCGCCGATTTTCCTCGGGGGGAGGGATTCCCAGGCACTTGCGCAAAGCCGCAAAGCCATCGTGCGCCAGGTATTCGTCCAGATCCAGCGGGTCGAGGCGGCCATAATGCTCCATGGCAATATGGACCTGCCGCCGAAAGAATGCCTGGTCGCCGGCGCCGTCTTTGGCATCCGCCGGGCGGCCGGGCGGCGGGATGGCGTCCGCATCTTCCACGAGCAGGCCGTCCACGATCCGGGTGTATAACTGCGAAATACGCGGCGTCAGCCCCGCCGGCCGGAAGTGAGTTTCCACCAGCCTGCCGGCCTGCTCCGGGGTCACCCCCTCATAGATGATGCTGGGCTGGCCGGGAATCGCGATTTCGACCATCGGCGTGCGATAGCAGGCCCCCACACAGCCGACCCGCTTCAGGGTGGCGTTTGCGCCGTGCTTTGCGAGGCTCTGCTGCAAGGCCCGGAACGAGTGATCCGTCCCC
Source organism: Verrucomicrobiota bacterium (assembly GCA_012517205.1). Taxonomy (GTDB): domain Bacteria; phylum Verrucomicrobiota; class Verrucomicrobiia; order Limisphaerales; family UBA8199; genus UBA8199. The sequence goes on along the minus strand of JAAYVL010000122.1, from coordinate 41,482 downwards.
TTCGCCAGGCAGCACGAATCGAGGCAGACCCTGATTTCAGCGGCGCCGGTCCGCGGCGCGGGGGTCGCAACCGTTGGGGTGGCAGCGGCTTCCTGCCGGTTGGCGAGGAATCCCGCGATGGTCTCGGGAACCTTTTCCGCCGCGGCATAGCCAATGGTTTCCTTCTCGATGCGCACGACGGGGGCAAGGGTGCAGCAGCCGAGACAGGCCACCCGCTCGAGGGTGAAGCGCCGCGCGGCGTCCGTATCCGACCCTTCCGGTATCGCCAGGTGGCGGCGGAGCGCCTCTTCGACCCGCTCGGAACCGCCCACGTGGCAGGCCGTGCCGTGGCATACCTGGACAATATGCTTGCCGCCGGGGCGATGCCGGAACATGTCGTAGAACGTGGCCACCCCATTGATTCCCGCCGGCGTGATTTGCGTGGCCGCGCAGACCCGCCGCAACGCGGCTTCCGGCAGGTAGCCATAGTGATCCTGAATGGCCTGGAGCAAGGGGATGACCGCATCGGGCGCGCGGCCAATGCGTTGGATGGCGGCATCTACGTATTGGAGATCCACCGGCCCGACGCCGGGTTCAGTGCGCGCCGGGTTCATGGTTGCGCCCCCTCCTTCCCAGCTTCGTTAATCGTGCGCACGCACCACACGTTGGTCATCCCCCGCAGAAACATCCGGTCCTGAACGAACGCGGGGCTGGCATGAAAGGCGTCTCCCATCTCCGTGCGGAACAATTCCCGGAACTCCCGCGCCGCCGCGACTACGACCGCGGTGCCCTTTTGCCCAAAAAGGTAAAGACGGCCCGCGGCCAGGGCCGGCGAGGCGTGGCATTCCATTTCCAAGTCGTGCTCCCATTGTTTCTTGCCGTCCCGGGCGTCGAGGCAGGTCAACATGCCCGAGGTGGTGAGAATGAAAACCAGTTCGCCGTCGCTGGCGGGGCTGGTGACATCGGGGATGCTGTCCTCCCAGGTCCAAAGGAGATGGGTTTGGGTGATGTCCCCCTGCCCTGACGGGCGAATGGCCAGCAACTTTTCCGAAGGGCTGGCTACGAACAGGAGGCCGCCCGCGCAGGCCGGCGAGGGGGCGATTTCCCCGTTCAGGCACTCCGCCCGCCAAACTTCCGCGCCGTCCGCCGCCGCGTAGGCAATCACCCACGGAACCGACAACGCGATCACCTGCGCCTTGCCCTCCGCGTCTATCACGTTCGGGGTCGCCCAGGTGGCGCCGGTTTTGCGCGGGCGCTGCCAGACAGTCTGGCCGGTGCGCGCGTCCAGGGCATACAGTTTGGAGTTGCCGTCCTCGCTCTCTCCCTGGTCGAGTTGCAGGATCAAGCGGTCGCGCCAGGTGGCGAGAGACGTGGCATGGCCGTAGGGATTTTTAAGCGGGCCGAAGTTTCTGGCCCAGGCCGGCTGGCCTGCCAACGTAAAGGCGGCACAGTCTCCGTTGGCAAAAAACGCATACACGCGGCGCCCGTCCGTGGCCATGGTCGGAGCGGCATAGCCGGTGGAATCCGGCACCTCCGTGCGGTCCGGGCGGTCGGAAACACTGGCCACGGGCTGCTGCCAGAGAATCTTGCCGGTTTGGGCGTCGAGACAGATAACCTCGCGTTGGCGCGCATCACCACCGGAAAGAAAAACCTGGCCGGCCCAGACGATCGGCGAGCCAAAGCCCCGGGTGGGCGTTGGAACCTTCCAGGCTATCCCCGCGCCGGTCTGGGGATTCCAGCTTGCGGGCGCGTTTGTGGATGGCGAGAAGCTGTTGCCGTCCGCACCGAGAAAGCGCGGCCAGTTCTGTCTAAGTTCCGCGAGCGAGGCGGCATCGGCTGCCTGCGGATGCCCCGGAGAAGACGATTCCTCCGGGCGGGTGGCGAGCAGTTTATCCAACTCTGCCGCTGGCGTGGGGAGGTTCGGGCCAAGGGCGCGGCTTAGAACAAAAAGGCCACTTCCCACAACGATACCGCATGCCGCCACCGCCCATCGTGCGCGGGCTGCGAAGCGCGCGGCCGGGTGGGGAATCGCAGCTTTGGGCCCGGGCAGAGGAACCCGTTTCCGGCAGCGGGCGGCCTGCATCATGGCCAGCACCAGCACGATGACTCCGCCCGCCAGCAGATGCACGCCAAATCCCATCAGCGCCAAATGACGGAAATAACGCTGCCGCAGCCGCCAATCGAGCTCTCGAATATCCTGTTTAAGTTGGGGGTTGGTAGGGTCGAGCCGCAGTTGTTCCTTGGCGGCTATAAGCTGCGGCGGTTGGAGCAGATCATTGGGTTTGGCCCTTGTGTGTTCGACCAGCAAAGTGATGCCGACCAGCAAGGAGAAAACGCCGGCCACCCACGCCGTCAGCCGCCAAGCCAGCAACACGGTCTCCCCGCCAGATTGGCGCGGGGGACTGGCCGCTTCGACTTGGAAAAGGCGGGTCAGCATTCAGCTCCGGTCCAATCCGGGCGGGCCTGAAATTTCCGGGGCCGCGGCGGTGAGCGTTGTAGCTGGAATGACACCGCGCCGAACCAGTTCATTGGGGCAATACTCGAAGCAACGCGCACAGGCGAAACAATCGCCCGAGTCAGGCTCGTAATCAGTTCGCGGGCGGTGAACTGAGACACTGATCAATTTCACCCCGAATACCAATCCAACCCAGGCCCCGAAAATCCAGCCGCCGATGGCAAATCGCCGTTGAATGGCAGCGGCGGCGGCCAGGATTTCCTGCGGCGCCTGCCTGGCGCGTTCAAGCGCAAGGTCGTCCGGCGTAAGCGCGCCAATCTTCGGAGGGCTTCCCTGCGCGCGTATGAGCAGGTCAGCCAGACTGACCGTCGGATGCAGCCGCGAAGCGGGTGCGCTGAAGCGGTATCCGAGCCAGCCGCCGCCAGCCAGCAGCAGTGGCAGGAGCAGGAGCAACCATCCCAGGCGCCGGCGATCCCGGGCGTGGGTTTGAGTGCCGGGGCGGGCTTGCGGCTCGCGCATGGCGCCAAAGGGGCACGACGCCTCGCATAAACGGCATTGGGTGCAGTTGTCAGGCGTGACCCGCACGCGCCATTTCGCCACGGCGGCGGCCAGCTTTAGCAGGGCTCCGTAAGGGCATAAAAACCGGCAATAAGGGCGGCCCACGAATATGCTCAAGCCGAGCAAGGCCGCGCCGCTCAGCACCATTAGCGCGCGCCCGCTTAAGCGGAAGACTGGGACAAAGGGATCATACTCGCAGATAATGAAGGCGCTGCCCGTGGCGGCGAACAGAACGCCGGCCCCCAGGTAGAGAAACGGCAGCACGCTTAGCGCCGCTTCCAACCCGGGGGGCACTTTGAGCGGCTTCAGCAGGACCAGGTCTTGCAGTGCGCCATGCGGGCAAACCCCCGCGCAGAAGATCCTGCCGGCGAAAATTGCCACCGCCAATGGCAGGACAAAAAAGGCCAGTACAGCCAGCGGCAGGGCGTAGGAACGATCCCCCAGGGCCAGCGCGACATTTTGCAGCGAGCCAATGGCGCAGACGCAGCCATGGCGCCAAAAACCAAAATAAAGCAGCGAGAAGATGGAAAGGACGATCAGCCCTTTGCGGGAACGCCGCCGATAGACCAGCCAGATCGCCAGCCCCAGGCTTAGCCCGAGCACTCCGACATCCAGGTAATCCAACGTCAAGGCTCGCGCCGGCGGCGTCGTGGTAACAGGCAATTGATGGCCGCCTTCAAAATCTGGCGGCGGAAAGCGCTGCTCCGCCAGGCTGGCCACGGCGGATAGCAACCACAACAAGGCCATCCCCCCGATCAATGCCCAGCGCCGACCCCTAGCTCCTTTCGTCTTCCGCCTGCGGCCTGCTATCTTCATTTCAAAAGGTATCCGTTTTCAGCAGATAGGGCTGATCGGCGGGCACGCGGCGGAAGGCATCGCCGGCGCAAACCTTGGCAATGGCGCATTCGTTGCAGTTCAGGCAGCGATCATGGCGCACTTGCAAAAAGAGCGAGCCGTTGCCGAAGCGATGGCAGCCTTCCACGCACTTGGCGCACCCGATGCAAAGTTGTTCGTCTATGGTGTATTCGTAATAAGGGTCCTCGATGTAGGTGCGCTTGATGGCGGACGTGGGGCAGAGGCAATTCTCCGCGCCGGTATTCAAGTCGTTGGGGTCGGGTTCAAAATAACCGGTGCAGAGCTGGCAGTAGCCGCAAAGGGCGTAGGCGTGGACGCACTTCACCGCGGATTGCTCCAGCACGCAATAAAGGGCGCAGTTGCCGCAACGCACGCATTTCTGCGGGTCGATTTGCCAAACCGTGCCCTTGGCGGTGCTTCGTTCGGCAACCAGCCCCAGCAAGCCCCCCAACCCCGCGAGTCCGGCCGCGCGAGCCCCGTCGCGCAGAAACTGGCGCCGCGTGACCGATGACGGTTTTGAGATGCCGGGGTTCATGCTTTGCGCTGCATGATGCGGACGTCGTTGGCAACCAGGTCAAGAATGTAGATGCGCTGCTGTGAATCTACCGCGGCATCCAATCCGCCTACCAGGCCGTCCGACCGGGTTTTAAGCGCGCCCGTCTTGGCATTTTCGTAAAAGGTTTCCGTCCCGGCAACGACCGACTCAAAGACGCCTTTGGGCGAATAAACTTTTACCCGGGGCAAGCCTTTCTCGCAGGTCACATGGCGGCCGTCGGGCAGCAGCGCAAGGCCAACGGGATTGCAACAGCCACAAAATCCTTCAATGCCCGCGGAAGGGCGGCCCCAGAAGAATTCCAGGTCGCCGTCCACCGTATAGGCCTCCACGCGATGACGACCGGTGTTGTTGACGCGCAGCAAGCCGTCAGGCGCCAGCTTGACGTCCAAATAAGGACTGGGCACGACCAACCCGGGAAGGTGGCGGTCTTTGTTCCGCTCAGCGATGCGGCCGAGGAGTTTGCCGGCCTTATCATAGCGCAGCACGCAACGATTGCCTGAATCCGCCGCGAAGACATCCTTCTCCCCCGCCGCCAGGCCGGTTAGCCAGGTCCGTCGGCCAGAGGAAGGCCAGGTCGCGAGGCGTTGGCCGGTGCGATCGAATGTTTCCACGTGATCCTTGACCCCGACATACACGGTCCCCTCGGCGGCAACCGCTACGCAGCGTACGGGTGCGGCACAGGCAATTTCACTGATGAGTCTGCCGTTGCAATCCAGTATGGTCACGGCATTCGCCGCAGCGATGTACACCCGATCATCCGGGCCAACGGCAATGCGGCGCGGATCCGGAGCGCAGCCTTGGAACCGGGCGACTTGTTCGTAATGAATAAGCTTGGGATCCGTGTGCTGCAATCGTTCTACATCAAGGGCGAAGGGATTCGCGTCCCGCCCGGGACTGGCGGCGCGCAGCCATGAAACCGTACTGCCTCCCGCAGCGAGAAGACCCGCAGCCCGCGCGGTTCCTACCAGGAAACGCCGCCGGGTGAGGATTGATTCCGCAGGGTTCACGTCAGCCTCTTGACTGGGCTCGTTTGGCGGAAAGCGCCGCGGGCAGCCCGCACGCGGTAAAATGGCTACACCCCCGGCAAATGCCCGAGTTCCAACACCGCTGCCTCTCCGTCCTTCGCGAACGGCCGGCCAGGGCGGCAATAGAACTCACCACGGCCAGCAGGCCGTAGCGTGCGGCAGCGCGGAAAAACTCACGCCGGTCTTCCCTCTGTTCGAACCGAGGCAGCATAGCACATGGGCCAATAGTAAGTTAAAGCGTAGTGCCGGGGGAGCAAAATTAGCTGCATCCGCTTTGTCATTTACCAACCTTTCTTTGCTCTGACTTCTGCTCCCGAATGCCTTTAATTGGGCGACACCGGAAGAAGGAACGAGGGAACCCCGGCAGTGCTATCCCTGCCGTTCCCACGCCGTAATCACGTTTTCAATCAAAGCATCCAATTCCGGCCGGAGGTTCTGCTGCTCGGGATGCGCGCGCAACCATTGTACTGACTCACGAACCCCCGTATGGAAAGATTTGCGGCAACGGAATTCCGGGACCAGGCGCTTTATCTTGGTGTTGTCGAATATCCCAGGATGGGCCTTGTCGCCCTTGAGCGGACCGGTCATTTGCGGCGCCACCTGGCAGATGAAGTCCGTCGGCACCTTTACCACGCGCGGCGCCTCCGCCCCCACAGCCGCGGCAATCTCGGCATAGATCTGGTTCCAGGAGAGCACTTCATCACTGGTAATGTGGAAAGCCTCCCCAATGGCCGCCGGTTTACCCACCAGGCCAGCGAGTCCAATCGCAAAATCACTGGCGGCGGTCAGCGTCCAGGGGCTTTCACCGTCATCATGCACGAAAACCGCTTTCCCGCGTTCCAACCGCGCAGCCAACGTATAGCTGCCACTGGAGACCGCGTTGGGAACCCAAAGTTTGGAATAGGTATGGGAAGGGCGAACAATCGTCACCGGGTAGCCCGTTTCCTGCCGCCGCTGAAGCAGCCATTGTTCGCACGCGAGTTTCTTCTGCGCGTAGTCCCACCACGGATTGCCCAGGGGAGCGTCCTCGGTCAAGGGCAACCGGGCGGGCGGTTTGGCGTATACGACTGCGGAACTGATGAAAACGTATTGGCTTACCGAGCCCGAGAACAATTCGCAATCAATCTGCACTTCGGGGAGATCATACCCGATGAAATTAATCACCACGTCGGGCCGCACGCTTTTGAGAACGTGGCGCATAGCCGCCGGGTCCTTGCGGTCTGCCCGGAGGGGCTGGTAGCCCGGGGGCACTGTTGTTTGGCCCCGGCTGAGAATATAAATTTCGTGTCCCTGCTGGCGAAGTTGCGCCGCACAGGCGGTGGAAATATTCCCGGTGCCGCCAAGGAGAAGGACTTTCTGTTGCATAACCGTTGAGCCGGCAGAACCGCCGGGGCATCCTGCCCGTCCTAATGCTTCAGGACCGCCTGCACCCACTCCTGATGATCGAGATACCACCGCACCGTCGCGCGGATGCCATCCTCAAACCTATGCGCGGGCACCCAGCCCAGTTCCTTTTCGATCTTGGTCGCATCAATCGCATAGCGACGGTCGTGACCGGGGCGATCCTTGACGAACGTAATTAACTTGCGCGAGCCGCCGCCGAGCTGCGGCGCCAGCTCATCAATCAGATCACAAATCAGTTGTACGATGTTAAGATTGGCCCATTCATTGTGGCCGCCGATGTTGTAGGTTTCGCCGCTGCTTCCCCGCGTCAGCACCGTCCACAGCGCCTCGGCGTGGTCGCAAACGTAAAGCCAGTCGCGTACATTCATGCCATCGCCATAAACGGGGACCGGTTTGCGGGCCAACACGCTTTGGATGACCACCGGGATGAGCTTCTCCGGGAACTGATACGGGCCGTAATTGTTCGAGCAGTTCGTAATTACGGTCTCCAAGCCATAGGTATGGTGATAGGCTCGCACCAGCATGTCACTGGCGGCTTTACTGGCCGAATAAGGCGAGTTGGGAGCATAGGGCGTGGCCTCGGTGAAGAAACCCGTCGGCCCCAGGCTGCCATACACTTCGTCGGTGGAGATATGGTGAAAACGGCGGCTCCCCTGCGCTCCCGCCCAGGCCGCGCGGCAGGCCTCCAGCAAGTTAAAAGTGCCAACCACATTCGTATGCACAAAATCCCCCGGGCCAGTAATCGAACGATCCACATGCGACTCCGCCGCCAGGTGCATCACGTGAGTGATAGCATGCCGCCGCACGACCTCCAGCACGGCGGCTTTATCACGCAAGTCCACCTTCTCGAAGACATACTTTGGGTGTCCGGCTACGGCCACGAGATTCTCAAGCCGCCCGGCATAGGTAAGGCAATCGAGATTGATTAGCCGGGCAACCTCGGGCCGGTCTATAACCTGATGGATAAGATTCGAGCCAATGAAACCGGCGCCACCTGTAATCAGTAAGTTCATAATGTCTTTGCTCCCCGGCTGCTAATGACCCACTTCCAACACTTGCCTCAAACTTTCCTCCCAGTGCGGCAGCCGCAAACCGAACGTGCGTTCGAGCTTATCGCATGCCAGCACCGAATAAGCCGGGCGCCTGGCAGGCGTGGGATACTCAGCCGTTGATATGGCCTCGATCTCCGCGCACTTCTTTTCCGCCTCAGGCATGAGATTGATGATGGCTTGCGCAAAACCATGCCAACTGGTCATGCCCCCGGCCGCCAGGTGGTAAATGCCCGAAAACGCCTGCCGATCCGGCGCCGCAGTTGCCGCCTTCAACGCCAGTGCCGTCGCCTCCGCAATCACTCGCGACCACGTGGGGCAGCCCACCTGGTCGCTCACAACGCGCAGCTTCTCGCGCTCGCGGGCAAGGCGCATCATGGTGAGCATGAAATTCTGTCCGCGCGCGCCATAGACCCAGCACAGCCGAAAAATCAAATAAGCGCCTCCGATCGCCTGCACCGCCTGGTCCCCGGCCAGTTTCGAGCGCCCATAAGCTCCCAGCGGCGCCGGGGCATCGGTCTCGACGTAGGGCTGTGTGCTGCTGCCATCAAAGACATAGTCCGTCGAATAGTGAACGATCAGGGCGTTGAGCCTCTTCGCTTCCTCGGCCAGGATTCCCGGGGCCACGCCATTGATGGCCATCGCCTTATCCGGCTCGGATTCGGCCTTGTCCACCGCAGTGTAGGCCGCCGCGTTAATAACGATGTCGGGCCGGCTGCCACGCACCCATTGTCGAATCGAGTCTCCGCTGGTCAGGTCAATGTCAGGAAAATCCACGCAGGTAATTCGGGCCATCGGCGCCAAGGCCCGGCGCAGTTCCCAGCCCACCTGGCCAACCTTGCCGATAAGCATTATATGTGGCGGGTTCATGGCCATCCGGGGGTGTTTTCAGGGGTGCCGGCAGACGTCAAATGCCTCCTCATTATGCGAATAACCGGTCAGGCGGCAGGTCCCGAAACCGCAGTCCCTTGGCGTCCCGTTCCGACACTAACGGCTCTTGCAGGGGCCACTTAATCCCGATGTCCGGGTCATTCCACCAAACGGAGATTTCATCCTTCGGCAAATAGAACCCGGTGCATTTATAATGAAACAGAGCAGTCTCGCTAAGCACGAGAAAACCATGAGCGAAGCCGGGAGGAACATAGAACTGCCGCTTGTTTTCGCCAGAGAGAAGCAGCCCTTGCCACTTTCCAAAGGTGGAAGAACTGCGCCGCAAATCTACGGCCACATCAAAGACCTCCCCTTGCAGCACCTGGAGCAATTTGCCTTGCGGATTGGGGTTCTGAAAATGCAGCCCCCGGAGCGTGCCCCGCCGTGAAAACGAGACGTTATCCTGCACAAAATCCACATCCAGGCCCGCCTCGCGATAGCGGCCCCGATTCCAAGTTTCCAGGAAGAACCCGCGCGCGTCGCCATGCACTTTGGGTTCGATAATCAGCAACCCGGCAATTTCACCCTTTAAAACATTCATCTCGTCTCAACTCCGGCTGCCGGCCCTTGTGCCTCCACCGCCCCTAACCGCTTCGCTTCCGCCACCACTTCGGCCAGATAATCGCGATACTCGCAGTTGGGCATCTTGGCCGTCAACGCCTCCAACCGCGCCAACGACAGGAACCCGCGGTGAAACGCCGCTTCCTCCGGACAGCCAATCTTGATGCCCGCCCGCTTCTCGATCGTCTGCACGTAAGCGGATGCCTCATGCAGGCTGCTGCTGGTGCCGGCGTCCAGCCAGGCGAAACCCCGGCCGAGCCGGTACACCCGCAGTTGCCCGCGCCGCAGATATTCCACGTTCACATCCGTTATTTCCAATTCCCCGCGCGCGGATGGTTTAAGGCCGCGGGTAATTGCCACCACGTTATTGTCGTAAACGTAAAGCCCGGGCACGGCGTAGTTGCTCCGGGGTTGCCGGGGTTTTTCCTGGATGGAAATTGCCTGCCCGTTCCCGTCGAATTCCACCACGCCATATCGCTCCGGGTCGTTGACGTGATAACCAAAAATAGTCGCCCCGCCCTTGAATTCGGCAAAAGCCCGGGAAAAACCATCGCCTCCGTAGAATACATTATCCCCTAAAATCAGCGTCACCGCGTCGGAACCAATGAACGTATCGGCAATAAGAAACGCCTGGGCTATCCCCTGCGGCCTGGGCTGCTCGCGATACTCGATAGACAACCCCCACGCGCTGCCGTCGCCCAGCAACTGCCGGAAACGCGGCAAGTCCTGCGGCGTGGAAATAAGGCAGAACTCCCGAATCCCGCTTTCTATCAGCGTCGTCAGGGGATAATAGACCATGGGTTTGTCATACACTGGCTGAAGCTGCTTGCTCGCTACCAAGGTAAGCGGAAAGAGCCTCGAACCGGCGCCGCCCGCCAGAATTATGCCTTTCATGCGGCAGTGAAGATAACCTGCCAGCCGCAAATTGCACGCGCAAACTTGCGCTCAAACGCACCCGCCCGCCTGCAACCCCGCAGTGCGACCTCGCCCAGGTTCAGGCCGCGGATTTCGAACTGGCGTCGTTCCCCTGCCCTTCCGTCAAATAGTCCAGGTACTCAATAAGCCGGGGCTTCATCTCCGTGCGCGGCACGATGGCGTCAATAAGCCCGTGATCAAGCAGAAACTCCGCGGTTTGGAAGCCCGGGGGCAATTCCGCTTGCGTGGTATCCTTGATTACGCGCGGCCCGGCGAACCCAATCATGGCCGCAGGCTCGGCGATGATGAGGTCGCCCACGCTGGCGTAACTGGCCATCACCCCGGCCGTCGTCGGATGCGTCAGCACGCTGATATACGGCAACCGCGCCTTCGCATGGTACGCCAGCGCGGCGCAGGTCTTGGCCATCTGCATCAGGCTGAACATGCCCTCATACATGCGCGCGCCCCCGCTGGTCGAGATGATGATCAGCGGCAGCGTCTTTTCGGTCGCCCGTTCAATCAGGCGCGTGAGCTTTTCGCCCACGACCGACCCCATCGAGCCGCCCAGGAAACTGAAGTCCATTACCCCCAGGGCCACCCGGTGCCGCCCCATTTTGCAGATGCCGGTCAGCACCGCATCCTTAAGCCCCGTGGCCTTTTGGTAGCTGGCCAGCTTGGACGTGTACGACGTCACCCCGGTAAAGCTCAGCACGTCCACGCTCGTCATCGCCGCATCCATCTCTTCAAAGGTGCAGGTTTCCACCAGCGAATGAATGCGCTCGCGGGCCCCAATCGGGAAGTGATGCTGGCAATGCAGGCAGACCTTCAGGTTTTCATCCAGCTCCTTGTCAAAAACCATCGTGCCGCATTTCGGACATTTGGTCCACAACCCTTCGGGGATGTCCCGCTTGCGGGATTTGCGGCTGGGGAGCTTGGGTTTCTTGACAAACGCGGTGCCATTGGAGGGCGAGGGCGGCGTGACGGCCGGCTCCGGCGCCTCGGCGCCCAGCGTCTTCTTGGTAAAGGAAGTCGTTGCCATCGCTACACGGCGAAACGCCAGGGCCTCGGCTCCACGGGCGAGCCGCCTTCGCGTCCTTCCAGTTTGCCTGCTATCATCATTCCAAGCAATTAAACCCGACAGTGCCCATTATTCAAATTCCCCGGGCCACTGTCCAGACCGAAACTTCACCCGCCCCGGCGGTGATGAGCGCCCGGGCGCAAGCGTTGGTCGTGGCGCCCGTGGTGAACACATCGTCCACCAGGACAACCCGCTCGCCGTTCAGTTTCGCGCCCGCCTGCACGGCAAACGCGCCGCGCATGTTGACCAGCCGCTCCTGGCGACTCAGCCGCGTTTGCGAGCGGGTGGGGAGCACGCGCCGGAGCAGCCGTTTGTTGACGGGAATCTGCGCCGCGGCGCCCAGCCGCTCCGCCAGGCTCTCGGCCTGGTTAAACTCCCGCTCACGCTTTTTCGTGAAATGCAAGGGCACCGGAATAATCAAATCCGGCGCCTGCCCGCTCAAAACCGGCCCCGCCGCGCGGATGAGCAACCCGGCCAGGAATGGCTCGAACCACAGCGCCCGGTTATACTTGTAGCGCCGTATGATCTCCAGCACCGGGGCGCGGGTCGCCACCGCCGAACGCGCCGAATGAAAGTGCCACTCCATCTCCCGGCAAGAGGCGCATTCAAACCGCGTGGTGAGGTCTCCTTCAAATGGCCGGCCGCAGCGGTCGCAGAACGGCGGCTCAATGAACCGCACCCGGGCCTGGCAGCCTCCGCAGACATAGCCATCCCCCGGCCCCGCCCGCGCCCCGCCGCAAACCTGGCAGACCTCCGGATAAACCAGCGCCAGCCCCGCGGCGAGCCAGCCGCGCACGGCATCAGTGAACCCACGGAGCCCTTGCATGCGGGACCACCATAGACGAGACGCCGGTTCCCGCCAAGCCGCCGTTTTCGCGGTGGAAAAATAACGGCCGCCGTGATAAGTAGAATCAGTGTTTAACAAAGCAAACAGGTCGGAAGCCCACGCAACGCCCGCGCCCGGGCCGTTCGGCCGGTTCTACCTGCAAGAACTCATCAACAGCGGCGGCATGGCCGACATCTGGCTCGCGACCGACGAACGGCAAAAACCCTACGCCCTTCGCCGCATGCACGCGCGCCTCCGCTTTGACTTCTCCGCGCGGCGGCGCTTCCTGCGCGGGGCGGAAATCCTCTCCAAAATCGGCGACCACGCCGGCATCGTCGGCTACGTCGAACACGGCAAAATCAAAGGCCAGCCCTATTTGCTCATGGATTACGTGGAAGCCTCGAATCTCAAGCAACTCCACGCCGACCAGGACCCGGTGCTGGTGGAGAACGTCGCCCAAATCCTCATTGATATGGCCGCGGGCCTCGAACACATGCACGACAACGGTTTCATGCACCTGGACTTCAAACCCGAGAACGTGCTGGTCACCCGAAACGCCAGTGTCCGCCTGGTGGATTTCGACCTCGCCCAACCCATCCCGGAAAAACCCCGAAAGCCCTCCGGAAAAAATCCCGGCACGCCCGCCTATATGGCGCCCGAACAATTGCGCGGCGAACCCATCTCACCCCGCGTTGACATTTTTTCCTATGGCGTCGCCGCCTACGAATTGCTCACCAACCAGAAGCCCTTTCCCGGCGAGACCCCGGGCGAGATTCTGGCCCGGCAGCTCGACCGCTCCGGATTCGTGGCGCCGCGCCAGCACAACCCCAGCATCCCCATCGCTATGGAAAAGGTGATCCTTCGCTGCCTGGAAGGCGACCCGGAGCGCCGCTATCCGTTCATGGGGATGATGGCCCGCGAAATCCAGGCGGCCCTTTACGTCTGACGGCCCAAGTGTCTCAACCCTGGCGGGCCGCCCGGCCAAGCCGCTGCTGGAACTTCCGGCACGCCGCCGCCGGGTCAGGCGCCGCCAGGATGGCGGACACCACGCAGATGCGCCGCGCTCCCGCCGCGAGCACCTCGTCCACATTCTCCAAATTGATTCCGCCAATCGCAAACCACGGCGCCGGGATATTCGCCGCCGCCCAGCGCACATATTCGAGCGTCACCGCGCGGGCGGTGGGCTTGGTGCCGGTGGGAAACACCGGCCCCACCCCCAAATAATCCGCCCCGGCGGCAATCGCCCGGCGGGCCTGGTCCGGCGACGCCGAGCTAAGCCCAACCCTTACCCGGGGCCGGCATCCCCCGCCCTCGCCCGCCGGTGGCTTCTCCGGCTCCGCTGCCAGCGGGAGTTGGGAAACCTGCGTGTAGCCCGCGCCAAAGAAATCCTCCTGTCCCAAATGGCAGAACTCCGCGCCCAATTCCCGCGCGATGGCGGGGTAATCGTTGATCACCAGCCCTATTCCCGCCCGCTGCGTCACCGGCAAAATGGCTTCCGCCAGGCGCCAAACCTCCGCCTCCGGCGCTTCCTTTGCGCGCAACTGAATCAAGTCCGCGCCGCCGTCGCAAAGCGCTCGCGCCACCTCCCCGGGCGCTCGCCCTTGAAGAAAGGCCGTGTCCACAAACGCATAAAGCCGGCATTCCGTTAAAGATTTCATACGTCAACCCTTGGAATCTATTGGGTAAACCGCATATCGCCAATCGCCATAATCAAACGGGAGTGATTTGCCGGAGCTCCACCCGCCGGGTCTTGCCGCTGGTGGTCTTGGGCAGCTCCCGCACAAACACGATCTCCCGCGGGTACTTGTACGCCGCCACCAGGCTTTTGCAATGGGTCTGGAGCTCGGCCTTGACTTCCGGGCTGCCCTCCATGCCTGGCCGCAACACCACGTAGGCCTTGACGATCTGCCCGCGCAGCGCATCCGGCTGCCCTACGACCGCGGCCTCCAGCACCGCCGGATGCTCCAGCAGCGCGCTTTCCACTTCAAAGGGCCCGATGCGATAACCGGAACTTTTGATCACATCATCCTTGCGCCCGATAAACCAGAAATAGCCGTCGGCGTCGCGCGTGGCCCGGTCGCCGGTCAGATACCAGTCGCCCTGGAACTGCGCCGCCATTTCCCGCGGGCTGAGCCAATACGCGCTGAACAGCCCCGCCGGGCGATGCGGTTTGACCCGGACCGCCACCTCGCCCTCCTTGCCATCCGGCACTTCCCGCAGATGCTCATCGAGCAGCGCCACGCTATATCCCGGCGTGGCCTTGCCCATCGAACCCGGCCGCACGGGATGGCCCAGCGAACGAAAGTTGCCAATCAGAACCACCGTTTCCGTCTGTCCGTAGGCTTCGTAGAGAGTCAGGCCGGTCGCTTCGCGCCAGCGATTGAGCACTTCCGGGTTGAGTGGCTCGCCGGCGGTGACGCAATGCCGCAGGTGCGGGAAACGCCAGCGAGACAAATCCTGCCGAACGATGAGCCGCAGCGCCGTCGGCGGCGCGCACCAGGTGGTAATGGGAAACGCGGCCAGCGTGTCGAGCGTCAACACCGGATCGAACTTTCCGGGGGTGTCCAGCGCAAAGACGCAGGCGCCCATGTGCCACGGACCGTAGAAACTTGACCACGCGGCCTTGCCCCAGCCCAGGTCGGACAGATTCCAATGGAGGTCGTCCGGCTTCAGGTCCAGCCACAATTCGCCGGTTGCCCGGTGGCCGAGTCCGTAGCTGGCCTGCGTGTGCAGCACCATCTTGGGGTCGCCCGTCGTCGCGCTGGTGAAGTAGATAATCCCGGGATCGTCGCTGCGGGTCGGTTCGGCGCGGAACTTCGGGCTGGCCTGGCGGACGCCGTCATCGAAATCCGCCCAGCCCGCGCGCTGGCCGCCGACCAGCAAGCGCACCCCCTCAAAGCCGCCCACCTTGCCCACTCCGTCCAGGCTGGTGATCGCCGCGCGGATGCGTGCGCTGCCCAGCCGATAAGCCACGTCGCGCGCCGTCAGCAGCAGCGTGGCGGGCACGGGCACCGCCCCCAACCGGATAAGCCCCAGCATGGCAATCCACCATTGCGGCACGCGCGGCAGCATCAGCAGAACGCGGTCGCCGCGCCCGACGCCATTGGCGCGCAGGCAGTTGGCCACCCGGCAACTCAGTTCCGCTAATTGCCGAAAGCTGAATTTCCGGCCTTCGCCAGTCGCGGCATCCACACACCAAAGCGCCGGCGCATCCGGTCGCTCCCGGGCCCACCGATCAATCACATCGGAGGCAAAGTTGAAATAAAGCGGAGCGGCAGTCGCTTCCGGAAGGGCGCTTTGCATTGAACCAAGAAATACGAGGCCACCGAACCAAAGTAAAGCCGGGACCACGGGCGGATAAACCGGCGGACGCACCGCGTGGCTGCCCCTCAACCGCCAGTTCCCAACCGGCTTTACCCGCCCCAAATCTCGCCGGGAACCTCCATGCCATCACCCCCTTCCAACCGGCTCTCAAACTGTGCCAATTTGGCACACCTCAACTCCAAAGGCAGCCCTCAAATGCACCCTATGGAGAAACCATTTCGCCTCCTCCATCTCTGCCCGCGAATCCCTTACGAACATCCTCATTTCCGTCCATCCCCACCCTTTCCCCCTACTAAATGGCCGTGTACAAGGGGTGTACAAGGGATGCCCACCGGGTGAACATCGGAAAATCTGATGAACATCCGGTGGGCATCCCTTGTACACCCCTTGTACACGGCTATTTATTAGCTGGAAATGAGCTGGGAATGGCGGGAATTGAGGTGGTTGGAGATTGGGCCGGTTGAGCTGGGACAGTACCTATTTGACGAGGCACCCCTTGGGGTGTCCAATAATTGGACACTCTGAGGCGTTAATGCTTGGCCCAGATTGGTATGGACGCCAGTTGTTTTATGAGGTGATCGGTGTGCCAAATTGGCACAGTTCGACCGCGAGGCTGAAGCCTGAATTGGCTCCCAGTTGAACCTGCGTCAAACGGAGGCGGGCCGAGTCAGGCCGCCTGCTCAGAAGCCTTCTTAATCTCCTTCAGTTTTTGCGCCTCGGGCCGGACGGCGTAATAGCGGTCGAGGGGGTAGCAGCCGCTGATGAGGCCGTTGCGAGGGCCGGTCGTGCAATCGCTGAAGGTGCGGCAGATAGCCTTTGACTGGAGAGTCCCCCGCCCTATCGCATCCGCTAGAATGGTCGGGTACGACAATACCATCCGGCCTATGCCAATGAGGTCGGCCCAATCGTGGCGCAAGACGTATTGCGCCACATGCGGGAGGTATTCCTGCAGGTAGCTGTAGGCGGTGCCGACGAGAAGGAGGCTTTGCGGCGCGCGAGCCTTGAGTTGGCGCACGACATTAATCTGCCGGGCAACGCCGACCAGGGGGTCTTCGGGCGGCTGGTAGCCGTCGGATGGCGGATAGGCGGCGGGACGCTGGATGTGGGGGTTGTAGTAGGGCGACCCGGCCGTCAGGTTGATGATCTTGACGCCCAGGCTGGCGCACAGGTCCAGAAACTGAAAGGTCTCGGTCAGATCATACGTAATCGGGTTCTGCGGATTTACGCCGAAGGCATAACGATAGGGCAGGCAATGGGAGAATGGCACCGGCACCCCGGGCCCGGGCCTGCCTGGACGCGAGAGCGCGGGGTCAGGCCGGAAGGGCACAAAGTCGAAGGCGCTCAGGCGGACCGCGAGTTCGATCCGGTTGCCGCCGGCGCGAATGGCGGCAACGATGTCCCGCAACATGCGGGTGCGGTTCTCGAAGGACCCGCCGTACTTGCCCGGCCGGGTGAAGGCGCCCAGAAGCTCGTGCAGCAGGTAGCCGTGGCAATGCTTGATGTCCACAAAATCGGCGCCGACATTCCCGGCGATGCGCGCCGCCGCCGCGTAGTCTTCGACCAGTTGATCCAATTCGCTGTCGGTCCAAACCTGCGCGTCGCTGGTGACTTTGAAGCTCGCGTCGAGCAGCGGGTGCCGGCAGGCAACCCGCGGTTCGAGGCGGGAATGGTCATTGGGCTTGCAGAACCGGCCCGAGTGGGTGAGTTGAAAGCCGATGACGAGATCCTCCGAGCGGCCATAAAGCTCCTGGTGCGCGCGGATCAGGGCTTCCCGGAGCTTCGCCAAGTCGGACTGATTCCGCGCGTTAATGATGAGCTGGTTGGGATTGGCCCGTCCGTCCGGGCGAACGGCCATGGCTTCGCCGCCGAAGATGAGCTTGGCGCCGCTTTGGCCGAAGCGCTGCCAGCGCCGGAGGACTTCGGGGGTAACGCCCCCCGTCACGGTGGCGTCCCAACCTTCCATCGGCTGGACGGCATAGCGGTTGCCGAGGCGCTTGCCATTGATAAGCACCGCCCGGCAAGGCTGGGCCAGCGGCGAGGCGTCGCCCGTGGCAATGGCATCTTCGCAGGGCAAATCTATTCCCAGGGAAGCCACGTGGCCGCGGAACTCCGCGACGGTTTTCAGGGAGGGAATGCGGATCAACTTTGCAGCTTCGGACATAGGCGGGCAGAGCATGCAGCCAACGGGCGCGCGTTGGCGAGCCCTTTTTTGCCTCTTGCCGGGCACTGCCTGCCAACTGGCCAGGGTGGCCCCGCCGGAGTATATTGCCTCCCATGAATGATCGCGAGGCGGTCAAGGTGTTAATCGTAAATGATGACGGGCAGTATCTCACGGGAACCGCCTTTGAGTGGGAATTCACCGATGAACGCGGCAAAGCCAGAGTATTTGATTATCAAGCGGATCGGGTCGGAGAACTCATTGATTTGGTGCGCAAAACGCAGGGCCGGGTCTGGATTGCCGTGAAGCTGGACCCGCGGGAAGTCTTTGAATTCTGCGACCGGTGCGGTTGCCGGATGTGGGCGTTCAAAACCTATTTTGACGGACGGCAGTTCCTTTGTCGCAATTGCCGGGAAGTCGAATCCGGCGCCAAGCCCGGGCTCCCGCCCCGGGGCGCCAGCGGGGAGGTTCCGTAATTCTGCGAGTTGGGCTTCAGTAGAAGTGCGGATTGTCCGCCGCGGTTTGTTCTGTGAATATATGGTGATGCGCGGAGAGCCCCGCCGGGGGCCTCAGCCCAACCATGAAACGCAACCTGGCGAAACAGATTCGAGCGGCCTGACGAAGCCATGAAAGTGTTTGTGCGCGACACGCAAAGCGGCTGGTTCTATCAAGGACCGTCGCAGTGGACGCCGGAACAAAAGATGGCGCTCGACCTGGGACAGGTGGCCCGGGCGGTGGAGCAGATCTTCGAGGCCCGCCTGGAAAACGTCGAGATTCTGCTGAGTTACGACGAGCCCCGCTACGATCTGGTCCTCCCCGTCCCCGCGGCGCCGTCCCGGGCGGACACCTCCCGCCGCCCCGACCCCGAGCAACCGGATATGCCCGGCGAAAGAAAGTCCGCGGCGCACCGGCATAAAAAGGCTCCCCCGCTGTGAAAGAACCGTGACCCGGGATTGCGGTTCTCCACTGGATGCTTTCCCAACCGGCTGATGCGCGCCGTCATTCAACGGGTGTCGGAAGCCAGCGTGCGCATCGCCGGCGTCACCAAAGGCGCCATCGCGCAGGGGTTGCTGGTGCTGCTGGCGGTGGAGGAGGCGGACACGCCCGCCGACCTCGAATGGCTCAGCGGCAAGATTGTCCGGTTGCGCGTGTTTGATGACGAGAACGGCGTGATGAATCGCTCGGTGCAGGAAATCCAGGGCGGCCTCCTGGTGGTCAGCCAATTCACCCTGTTCGCCAGCACGAAAAAGGGCAACCGCCCGTCCTACAGCCGTTCGGCCCGGCCGGAGATCGCGGTGCCGCTTTACGAGGCGTTCCTCCAGCGGCTGGCCCTGGACCTGGGGCGGCCGGTCCAGTCCGGCGAATTCGGAGCGGATATGCAGGTCAGCCTGACCAACGACGGGCCGGTCACGATCATTATTGATTCCAAGGCGCGGGAGTAGCCTCTCGCGCTGGCCGCTTCGGCTGACCCGCCCGCGTCAGGGCGGCCGCCGCCGACAGTGGGAATCCGTGCGGCTCGGGGCCGATCAGGCGGCCTGCAGCGTCATTATTTTCGCCGCCGGCCGTTTTTCGTCCCGGGCGGGCGCGCCGTTGGAAAAGGCCAGGTAGAGGAACGCAAAGACATTGGTGACCGGCAGGAGCAGGAGGACCCCGATCCAGACGCTTTTGCCCCGCGCCGTGGCAATCTTCAGCGGCCATAGAATGGCCGGCACCAGATTGAGCAGGGGCACAAAGCAGGCCAGGAACCACCAGCGCGACATTCCGGCGGCCCGCAGCAGGGGAAGGAATTGAAACAGCGGCACCCATACCCAAAAGCCTCCCGGATTGCCGGTCTTGCGGCAGATCAACAGGCAGCAATAGGAGTAGAACAGATGAAACGCCAACAGGACGCCGAGGAAGGCAAGCACCTGTTGGGGGCCGATCATTCCCCGCAGGACGGCCTCGGCGGGTGGGTGTCCCGACCATTTTTGCTGAAGCCGGGTTTCCAAGGCCTTCACCTCCGGCCCGGCCAGCCGGGCCACTTCGCGTTTGGTCCAGGCCACCGCCGTGTTGGTCGAATGTTTGGCCGCGCCCGCCACAGAATAACCAAGCTGCTGCTGGACCTCGGGGGACAGGTCCGCGACTTTAAGGCTCGCCATCCCGCGGTCATGGACAATGAAAATGTAGCCCTTGGCCTTCGTGGTCACTGTCACATTGGTGTACGTCGCTGTCTTGGTTTGGAGCACTTCCAGTTTGGATTCCGTGGCTCCAACGGCTGACGAGGGCAGCACCGCATAAGCAGCCAGCATCAACCCCGCCAGCGCTTTCGTTGCCCAACCAGACGCGCTAAAAGCTTTCATTGTCATGTTCGTTCGCCGCGCCGCCAAACCCGGCGCCGCAGCCGCCCGGACAATCCGCACGCTCCGTGCCATGATGCGCGAGGGAAAGGGGCGCGTTGCCGCCCGGGCGGGCAGAACGTTGAGGGGTAAAGCAGCCGTTTTCGTCGGCGAAGCGCAGTCACAGGCCTGCCTGGGCTGCCGGCCTTTGCGAGGCGCTTCCGGGCGCGGCGGGCGAGAGCAAACCGCCCATCCCGCGCCCCCGGCCAGAGGGACGCCCAAGGGAATCTTCCGGGCGCCCTACTTGGGCTCCACCGCAGGCTCCATCAGGTCCTCGGCCTGCTTGGTGGGCGGTGCTGCGGGCTTCTCTTCTCCCGCGGGCTCTTCTTTCTTCTCGAGCAGGAGCTGGTGGCGTTCCTTCAGCAACGCGTCCAGGGTCCAGGAGGAAACCAGGTAAATCCGTTTGCCGTAGCCCTGCTCCTGGGTGAGCTTGTCTTCGAGCTTTTTCTGCTTCTCTTTGAATTCCTTGTCCAGCCTGGCCTTGTCTTCGTCCTTCTCCTCCTTGCCGGGCGTCCGTTCCTTCGGAATCTGCGCCGTGACCGCCAGGACGACGGGAAGATTGTCATTGGTCCGCTGCCCGATCTTGAGGCTGTAAGTAAAGTCGTCGAAGGTCTCGAGGGTTAGCGTGGTCGGGTGGTTGAGGCCAACCTGTTCCGGTTTGGTATCCGCCGGCAGCACGTCGTTGAACGAGGGCGAACTGAGCGCATAGGCGAAGCCGGAGGTCTTGGCGGGGTCCAGTTGTTCCGCCGGTTTGGCTTCCGCCAGCTTCCATTCGCTGGCGCTCTCGGTTTCCCGGCTGGCCTTCCAGGAGTTGGTGGCGGCCGGGTAGGTGACCGCAATCGAACGGATTTTCTCGACCTTGAAAAAGTCCTTGTTCAGCCATTGCTCCGGCTTGGGTTCGAGATTGCTGAGCGGGTCCGAGACCAGCGCGACCGTTTTGACCTGGCCGCCGACCATGACATAGCGGCCATCCGGCCAGCCTTCATCCTCTTCCATCTCGCCCATCGGCGAGGCGCGGCCCGCCGCTTTGCGCATGTGCGATTTGCCCAGCAAGAGCGATTTAATCGGCTTGCCGTCCTGACCGCGCAGTTCCACCCGCACGGCCGTGTTGGTTTCCGGCCCCGGGGGAAGCAATTGGTAGCGCCCTAATTGCGAAGGGCCGATTTCCTCCGTCTGCGCCGCCTTCAGGTCGGCGGCCTTGAGCAGGAAACTGCTGATCTCGGAAAAGTTGGCCGGGTAATCGTCGCGCTGCTTCACCCGCCAGCGGTTGTCAATGCGGACCAGGTCCAACTGGTTCGTGCCGCGCTGGATCAGGATAGCCGCGACATCATTGACCGGCAGTTCCCCCAGGAGCTTGCGGGAGTCGCCCTCGCGCCCGCCGCCCTGCCATGAACTCTGGTTCCGCTGGTACACGACCAGGCCGGCCGCGCCCACCACCACCACCAACACCAATAGGATAAGAAGCTGTTTCCGATTCATTTTGCCGAAGTCTTCCTGCGATTTACCATGGCAATAACCACCCCGGTGGCGGTCACCGCCAGCGGTACTGCCAGAATATTGATCCATTTGAGACGCGTCTGCAGCGATACTACTTCCTTGCGCAAATCCTTCTGCACTTGCTTGAGGCGTTTACGCGTATCCACTTCCTCCTTGCGCAATTTCTCCAGTTCGTGGCGCTGCTCCGGAGACAGGATGAAGCGCTGGTCTTTGTCCTGTTTCTGCGCCTGCAATTCATTGACTTTGCGCTGCGCTTCGGCGGCGCTGTCCTCCAGGCGCTTGATCTCGCTCTGGAATTTCTTGTTGGCGGCGGCCTCGATCTCTTTCACCCGGGTGAACGGGCGGCTTAAGGTGGCCCGGCTGCGCACGGCAATGAGATTGTTGTCGCCGGTCATCTGCTCGATAATGTTCTGGGCCAGGTTGAGGTTGGCGTTCATCGGCATCTGCAAGGCGCCGAAGGGGCTGTCAATCCGCCGAATCGTGAAGGGGTCGAAAAGCAGGTCGGCATCGCCAAACAGCACCACGGTGTTATCGCTCCGGGTTTCCTTGAGGGAATCGCCCGCCTTTGACTCGTCCGGTTTGGCTTCGTCTTTCTTTTCATCTTCGCTCTTTGCGTCCTGCGGCGCGCCGTCGGGGAAGGCGGTCTTGAACTTGCCCGTCAGGCGAATCGCCAGGTTGTAATTCACGCCGGAGGGCTTGAACTCCTTCATCGTGCTCTCGCCGGAGAGGTTGGCCAGCATCGCGTCCACCAGTTGCGAGTCTTTCGAACTGTGCAGCAGGACGGTTTGCTTCAGGCCGTCCTGCGGGGTGCCCGTGAACGCGCCGCACAACGGCAGCCAGACGTTGTCAATCTGGCTGGTGGCCACGTCATCCCGGTCTATGGCATCCGCCGTCAGACCGAGCCAGGCCGGCGCCTCCTGTGGTTCGCCGTTGCGCCCGCGCAGTTGCATCTTGTATTTCAAATCCGCCACCGCTTTGGACGAATCGAACTGGAGGCCCCAGGCCTTGAGCAGTTTGTCCAGCGACGAGCCGCCGCCGCCCATATTCATCATCATCTGATTCTGCTGCCGGCTATCCGCCAGGCACTGCGCATCGAGAAAAGCCAGCAGTTTGCCGCCCCGCATGATGAACTGGTCAATGGCGTACTGGGCCTTGTCGGTGATGTCTTTCGGAGCAATAACCACCAGCAGTTTGACGTCGTCGTCAATCTTGTCCGCATCCATGCCGATGCGCCGGACGGAGAAGTCATTCTTCAACTCGCTGATGATGGTCCAGGGCTGGCTGCCCTGCTGGCCCATCTGCTGCATCATCGGGTTGGACGGCATGCCGAACACCGGCAGCGGGCTCATGACGCCGATCACGGGCTTCTCCGGGTTGGTGGCGCGCACGATGATGCGGGCCAAATCGTATTCCAACAACCGCTCGCGGTTGGGCGCCAGGAACGGAATGGATTGCACCTCGTCCAGGCACTTTACCGCCAGGCCCAGGTAAAACCGGTCAACGCCGGCCAGCGCCTGCGGCTCGATCCCATCCAGCCGCGCGGAATCTTCCGCATCCGAATCCGGTTGCGGGTCATATTTCTCGATCTTGATCTTGCCACCGGCCACCTGGCGGTATTCGGTCAGCAGGTCTTCGACCTTGCGCGCAAAGCTCTTGAGAAAAACCGTCTCCGGCGTCGCGCTTTCGCTCTGGGTGCAGTAAAAGCGGATCGTCACCGGCGTATCCAGCTTCTTGAGGATGGCCCGGGTTCCGTCCGAAAGGGTGTAGGCCTTCTCCTGCGTCAGGTCCAGCCGCATGCGCAGCGCACCGGCGATGAAGTTGAACGCCACCAATATGACCAGCATCACCAGGACGCCGACCGTCGAGTAGAGAATTGTCTGAAATGATTTCTTTTGCATCTAAGCCTCCGATTCAACCGGCGCGATGGGTGCGCAGGATCACACTGGTCGTAAAGAGCGAGAACCCGATGACCGACAGAAAGAAAAGCAGGTCGCGGGAATCGAGCACTCCCTTTTGGAATCCTTCAAAGTGGGTCATCACGCTGAACGACGTCACCAAATCCACCAGGCGGGGCGCCACCTGCTCCAGCACGTTGATCACCGGCGGAAAACCAGCCAGGATCAGGAACAGGCAGACCACCAGCGAAATGATGAAACTGACCACCTGGCTGCGCGTCAGTGCCGAGGTGATGCAACTAATCGCCAGGTAAGCACCGGCCATGAGCCAGCTTCCGATGTAGGCCGTCAGGATCACCCCGTTGTCGGGATCGCCCAGGTAGTTAACCGTGAGCACCACGGGGAAAGTCAGCGCCAGGGCCAGCGCCAGGAACAGCCACGAGGCCAGGAACTTGCCCACAATGGCCTGCCACGCGGTGATGGGCATGGTCAGCAGCAGTTCGATTGTGCCCACGCGCCGCTCTTCAGCCCACAACCGCATCCCCACCGCCGGCACCAAAAACAAGTAGAACCACGGATGCCAGTCAAAGAAGGGCCGTACCAGGGACGCCTCCTGCCGCTCGAAGAAGCCGCCCACAAAGAAGGTGAAAAAACCGCACAGCAGCAGGAAGATCACGATAAACACATAAGCCAGCGGCGCCGTGAAATAAGCGCCCAATTCTCGCTTCGTAATGGTCCAAACATTATGCCAGGCGTTCATTATGCTGCCTCCTTTGCCGTGTCGGGCATGGTAATGCTCCGAAAAACCTCATCCAGCCGGCCTTCTTCGGCCTGCAATTGCTCGATTTGCCATTCGCGCGCCGCCTCGCCGACGGCCGCCACCAGCGCGCCGTTGGCGCCGCTCCGGGGGAAAGCCCGGACCGTCACATGGCCATCCTTGTCTTCCACCACCGTCACCCGCTTGACTTGCGGCACCTGATAAAGCCGCGTGCTGACCGTGCCGGCGGCGACGTTCCGGACCCGCAGGGTCACCGCCCCGGCCCATTCGGACTTCTGCCGCAACTCTTGCGGCGTGCCATTGGCAACGATCTTGCCCCGGTCAATAATGATCGCCCGCGTGCAGGCGGCGTCCACCTCCTCCAGAATATGCGTCGAGAAAATGATGGCCTTCTTCTCCCCCATCCGCCGAATCAACTGCCGCACCTCATGCTTCTGGTTGGGATCCAGGCCGTCAGTCGGCTCGTCCAGCACCAGCACATCCGGGTCGTGAATTATGGATTGCGCAAAGCAGGTGCGATGACGGTAGCCCTTGGAAAGCGTCTCAACGCTCTGGTGCAGCACCGATTCCAGGAAGCACATCTCGACGGCGCGGCCGACCGCCTGCTTCCGCGCCTCCCCGCGCAAGCCGCGAATCTCCGCCGCGAAATTAAGAAATCCCAGCACCGTCATGTCCGTGTAAGCTGGCGCGTTTTCCGGCAGGTAACCGATCAACCGCCGGGCCTGAATTGCGTGTTCGACGACATCGAAGCCCCCCACCGTCACCGAGCCGGCGGACGGCGGCAAAAAACCGGTAATGACGCGCATGGTCGTGGATTTGCCGGCTCCATTGGGTCCGAGAAACCCCAGCACCTCGCCCCGGTTCACCGAGAACGAGACGTCATCCACCGCCCGTTTGGTCCCAAATAGCTTCGCTAGATTTTGAACCTTAATCATAGTGCTTTTCCTAAACTTTTGGCAAAACGACCTGTGCAGATAACCAATTCCACCTTCAATGTAAAGTGGTTTCTCCGCCAGGCTGGCCCGTCCGTTTGCGAGCAGCCAGGCCTTCTCGGGACGTTAGATAACTTTTCCGCCCGATCGTTCAAAGAAAAACCTCCTTTGGAAAAAACTGTGCCGGGTTCAACCAGTCGAACGCTGGAATTTCACCTCACGCCGTCCGTGAACGCCGCCAATGAACCGAATTTGCGACCTGTTCCTCCAAACCGCACCTCCGGCCCAGTCCCGTGCGCCCCGGTGAACGTTTCAAGTCCGCTTTTTCCACCCAAGGCGGTTTAATCGGTTTTATTTCCAAACCCGAAACCGCTCAAACTCCCGGCTGTCCGGGAGGCTGCCGGAGGAGCTTTCGCATGCGGGAAAGCGCTTTTCGGTTTAACGGAATCGGGCTACTATCTTCAAAAAGCTGATCGTCTATGCCCAAAGAAACCTGGATGATTGCCGCCGGACTGACCGTGGCCCTGCTGCTGGGGTTGTTGGGGTTGGCTTCCTGGGAAAAGAAGCGCGAGGTGGAAAAGGTCCGCGCCGAAATGGCCGCCGCCCGTGCCGACGCGGCCCGGCTGCGGGCGGTCGCTGAAGGGCTGAAGGACCAACTGGCCCAAAGCCAGGCGCGCATCGGCGAGTTGCAGGCCGAAAAGCAAACGGTCCTTCATACGCATCAGACCCTCGAAGATGAAATGCGGGCGGCGCTTGAATCCAAGGATGTGACCATCTCCCAGTTGCAAGGCAAGCTGACCGTCAACATCCTGGATCGGGTTATGTTCGATTCCGGCGAGGCCGATTTGAAGTCCGCCGGGTCGGCGGTGCTGCGCAAGGTTGCCGGCATCCTTGCCGCTCATCCGAACCTGAAAATCCACGTCATCGGCCATACTGATAACGTTCCGATTCGCGCCTCGGCTCGCAGCCGGTTCCCGAGCAACTGGGAGCTCTCGACCGCCCGCGCCACGGCGGCGGTGCGCTTCCTGACAGAGACGGCAGGCGTGGATCCCCGCCGCCTTGGTGCGGTGGGCTACGGCGAGTTTCGCCCCGTCGCCGACAACTCGACGCCCGAGGGCCGCGCCCTCAATCGCCGCATCGCCATCACCATTCTCTCCGAGGAAATGGCCGGTGCCGATATCGCCGCGCCGCCGGCTTCCGCCGCAGGAACGAACGCCCCGGTCCCGGCCCCGGAAACATAACCACCGGAATGAATGCCAAAGATCGCATGACGCCGGCTGAAAATCCCGCGAGCACCGCTGAATCGGCCCCCCGGATTTTGGAACATTTGGTCGCGCAAGCCGAACAGGCCGGCGCCAGCGACATCCATCTGCAAATGCTATCGGACGGCGCCGCGGTCACCTTCCGCCTGGACGGTGTAATGACGCCCACCGACCGGCTGCCCGCGGCCATTGCTGAGCGTGTCTTTGGCCGCGTCAAGTTCCTGGCCCGGCTCAAGACTTATCAGGAATCCCTCCCCCAGGATGGCCGGATTGACCGGGCTGACCTCAACGCCCGCGCCGATATCCGGGTCGCGACTTATCCCACGGTCAGCGGGGAAAAGATCGTGCTGCGCTTGTTTGACGCCCCGGGGGCGCGCCGGCTCGAAGAACTGGGCTTTCCGGCCCCGGCGCTCGCGGAGTTGGATGGGTTTCTGCGTCAAACCGCCGGCCTGCTGTTGCTGACCGGCCCCGCCGGCAGCGGCAAAACGACGACGATTTACGCCTGCCTCCGGCACCTCGCTGAGCAAGGCGGGCGGCACGTGATCACCGTGGAAGACCCCGCCGAGCAGGTCATCCCGGGCATTATGCAAACTGAGGTGAACGAAGCGCGGGGATTGGACTTTGCCCGGGCGGCGAGGCATCTGCTGCGCCAGGACCCGCAGGTGCTGGTGATTGGCGAGATTCGGGATGAAGAAACGGCCAACCTAGTCGTACGCGCCGCATTGACCGGCCACCTCGTCATTTCGACGCTGCATGCCGGCTCCTGCCCGGGGGTATTCGAGCGTTTGCTGGTGCTCTGCCCGGACCGCTCAGCCGTGGCCTCGTCGCTTGAGCTCGTGCTCAACCAGCGCCTGCTGCGCCGCCGCTGCGAACGGTGCGCGGGCAAAGGCTGTCCCGCCTGTCTGGACACCGGCTACCGGGGGCGGCTGCCGCTGGTCGAGTGGTTGCGCCTCACCCCGGCCCTGCGCCGCCGCATTGCTACCCGGGATCTGGACGGCCTGGTTGCGCATCCGGCGCTGGCGGAGAGCGCCCAGGCCCTCGTGCAAGCCGGCCTGACTGACGCGGTGGAAGTCGCGCGCGGGCTGGGCTGGACCGGCGCTGCGCCCGGATCAGGGCTTCAAAACCATTGCCCCAGCGGCGGGGCGTGAGACAAAGAGGGTGGGCTTGATGTTTGTACGCTGCTCGTACTCGGCGGCGAGCCGCTGGGAGATCGCCGCCATTTGATCGGCGCGGACAAGCGCCACCGCGCAGCCGCCAAAGCCGCCGCCGGTCATCCGGCAGCCCATGACCCCGCCTGCGGGGCCAATCGCCCGCCCAATGTCCACCACCACATCCAATTCGGCGCAACTCACTTCGTAGTCATCGCGCAGGGACGCATGGCTGGCGTACATCAGTTGCCCCACCACCGGCCAGTTCGACGCGCGCACCTCCGCAGCGGCCTGGACGGTCCGCTGGATTTCGCCAATGACATGGCGAGCGCGGCGGAAAACGACGTCATCCATCCGGCTGCGCGCCGCCTGGAGCAGGTCTTCGGAGGCGTCACGCAGGGAAGGCACGCCCAGAATTTGGGCGGCTTGCTCGCACTGGGCGCGGCGTTGAGCGTAGCCGCCGCCCGTCAGTTCATGCTTGACGTTCGTGTTGACGATGAGGAGGGCAACGGAGGAATCGCTCATGGGCACCAGCTCCGGCCGGCGGGAACGGCAATCCAGCAGCAGCAAGTGATTTTCCTTGCCCATGACTGAAATGAACTGGTCCATGATGCCGCAGGGCACCCCGGCGTAATCATGTTCCGCCTTCTGGCAAAGCAGGGCTTTTTCCACCGGGTCCAGCTTCTGCCCGGTGATCACTTCGAGCAGCGTGGCGGTGGCCACTTCCAGGGCCGCGCTGCTGGAAAGCCCGCCGCCCAACGGCACGGTGGAGTGGATCAAAGCGTCAAAACCGGGCGGACGAAGGCCCCGCGCGAGAAAACCGGCGATGACGCCGAGGGGATAGTTGGCCCAATCGCCTTTCGTGCCCGGCTGGAGCGGCGAGGTCAGATCCACACGCGCCTGGCCCTGGCCGGCGGAGCTACGGAGCGTGATTTGGGTTGTGCCGTTCGGCGCCGCCGCGATGAGCGTGTAGCGGTCAATGGCCATCGGAAGGACAAAGCCGTCGTTGTAGTCGGTGTGTTCGCCGATGACATTCACGCGCCCGGGGGCGGCGACGATCCATTGTGGCTCGCGGTTGCAGGTTTGTTTGAAGTCCAGGGCGATTTGCCGGGCAAGTTCGTTAAGGGTCATAGGGATGAACGATGGCGCGCAAGCGCGTTAAGCAGTCGAAAAACGGTGGAGAGTGAGCTGGTGATAGGTCTGTCCGGGGCGCAAAACGGTGCTGGGGAAATGGGGGATGTTGATCGCATTGGGGAAATGCTGGGCTTCGAGGCAAAGCCCGCAGTGCCGCGAGTAAGAAAAGCCGCCCTTTCCAATGAGCGAACCGTCCAGCCAGTTCGCCGTGTAAAGCTGCAAGCCCGGTTCGGTGGTGAACACCTCCATTACGCGGCCGGAACGGGGCTCAACCACGCGGGCGCCAAAGGCGGGCTGGCCTGAGTTGGCGGGGTCGCCCCGCAGTACGAAGTTGTGGTCGTAGCCTTGCGGCCGACCGCCAAGGCGCGCAAACCGCGCGCCGATGGCCGTGAGCCGGGTGAAATCAAGCGGCGTTCCTTTGACCGGACGGATCTCGCCGGTCGGCACGTCGGCCGGGCTTTTGGGCGTATAGAAATCCGCGGCGATCATCAACTGGTGGGCCTTGATGTCGCCCCGGCCGGCCAGGTTGAAATAAGAATGGTTGGTGAGATTGAGCGGGGTAGGCCGGGTGGTGGTGGCCGTGTAATCAATGAGAAACTCGTTGTCCTCGGTCAGCTTCATTATGACGCGAACCGCGAGCCGGCCGGGATAACCCTCCTCGCCATCCGCGCTGGTGTAATCGAAACGCACCGTGGCCCCGCGCAGCGGCGTGGCTTTCCACAGCACCTTGTCGAACCCCTGAAGGCCTCCGTGCAGCGCGTTCGGGCCATTGTTGACCGCCAGGGAA
Source organism: Verrucomicrobiota bacterium (assembly GCA_012517205.1). Classification (GTDB taxonomy): domain Bacteria; phylum Verrucomicrobiota; class Verrucomicrobiia; order Limisphaerales; family UBA8199; genus UBA8199. The sequence goes on along the minus strand of JAAYVL010000122.1, from coordinate 12,001 downwards.
TAGGCCCGACCATCGAGCATAAACTTGCCCCCGGCAATGCGGTTGGCTACGCGGCCGACGGTGCAGCCGAAGTAGGGATGGCCCTTGAGATACGATTCGAGATGGTCAAACCCGCATACGACATCGGCCCGGCGACCGTGGCGGTCGGGCACGTGCAATTCGGTGAGAATGGTCCCGTAGTTCGTGATTTTGGCGACGAGGCCGCGTGTATTGGTCAGCGTAAACAGGTCCACGGCGCGCCCGGAAGGGAGCTTGCCGAAGGCGGTTCGGACAACCGTCGCTTTCATTCACATTCCTCCGGGCGACCGCGGCTCGCGCACGGGCCGGGGAGCGCGCGGCCATTCCTGCCCGTTTGCGGAAAACGGGATTCGAAGGGCAGCCCCGAAGGCCGACGCTCCGTCCGGGGCATCCGGAATGCGTACGGGGCGGCGAGCATGAATGGCTACTTCGACTTCAGGGCGTCGGGATCGGGCTTTTTGCGCAGGGCCATGATGATCATAAAAGCGCCGAACAAGAGCAGGATGATGCCCCAGATCAGGTTGATGTTGATATCGAGCGACCGCTGATACATCTCGGCATCGCCCCGGGTGCAGAGTCCGAAAAGGGTCAGGAGCAGCCCGACCAGCGAGAACATGAGGCCAATCGGCCAGCGAATATCCAGTCCCATAACGTGTTCCTTTCGTTTACCAGAAGATGATGTTGAGAATGACGCAACCGACGATCAGGGCGGTGCCCACTACCGCCGGGCGCAAATACCAGGGCGCGCCTTCGTCCTTGATCTTGGGCGTGAGGGAATAGACCAGTCCCTTCAACTCTTCGTTGGTCTTGGTGCGGCGGGTCACCAGCGAGATAACGAGCGTGAGCGTGAAACACACGACAAAGGCAAAACCAGCCAGCCAGAAGTTTTGAGCCATTTCGCTCGGGAAGCTCTGGACCACGCCCAGGTAGCCGCCTTTCATCCCGTTGACCACGCGGCCCGATGCATCCAGGTTGCTGACCGCCGTGGTGCAGGCATGAAAGAGGGCGGAACCGCCGATGCCGCCAAACAGGCCCAGGAAGGCGCCGGTGCCCGTACAGCGCGCCCAAAACATGCCCAACAGGAAGGTGGCAAACAGCGGGGCGTTCACAAAGCCGAACACGAGCTGAATGATATCCATGGCATTATTGTACATCGAGGCAAAATACGCCGCCCCGATGCTGACCAAAATGCCAACCACGGTCGCCGCCTGCCCCATCCAGAAATAATGCTGGTCGCTCTTTTTCGGGGCGATGTAGGCCTGGTAAAGATCGTAGGTCCAGACGGTGTTAAAGGCGGTGACATTGCCGGCCATGCCCGACATGAACGAGGCCAGCAGCGCGGTCAGCGCCAGCCCCAGCAGGCCGGTCGGACAGTACTTCTTTACCAGGGATAGAATCACGCCGTCGTAGTCGTACTCGGCGACCGCCTCATAGAGGCCATCCTTAATCTGCCCCTCACTCAGGTGGCCGGCGTCCTGGATCAGCGCGGCGACTTTAGCCGGGTCCATCTTCTTGCCCATGGCCTCGCGCACGGCCTCGAAGGCAGCGGGAGCTTCCAAGGCGCCGGCGGTTTTGACGACCTCCGCCGCCCGGGTATAAACCTCGTCGCCAATGATCGGCGGGGGGATGCGATAGTTTTTGCCGGGCATCGAAGTCAGCGCCACGGCAATCATTCCGGGCACGATTACCAGCGCGGGAAAAAGCATTTTGGGTACGGCGGCAACCAACGGGGTGTTGCGGGCGGCGGTCATGTTGCGGGCCGCCATCGCGCGCTGCACGACAAGGAAGTTGGTGCACCAATAGCCGAACGACAGGACAAAGCCGAGGCCAAACACCATCGCGAACCAATCCACGCCCATCGGGTTGTGCGCGGGGCCGGCCAGCAGCGGCTGCCAGGCGCTGGACCAGGCATTGCCGGCGTAGGTGGTGCCCGCCTCTTTGAGGTGCAACGCCGCGGGATCGACCGCCACCCCTTGCAGGGCCTGGTTCATGGCGCCCCAGCCGCCCACGTCCTTAAGCCCCAGGTACACCACGGGCGCAAACCCGAGCACGATCATGAAGAACTGAAGCACTTCGGTGTAGATCGCCGAGGTCAGACCGCCTTTAAGGACATACACCAGCACCACGCCCGAGCAAATCCACAGCGCCACGTGGTAATTCCAGCCGAGCAGTTGGTTGAGCAGCTTGGCCAGCGCATTCATCGAGATGCCCGACGCAAACACGGTCATTACCGCGAAGGCAATCGAGTTGAGCGCCCGCACCCGCTCATCGAAGCGCATTTTCAGATATTCCGGCACGGAGCGCGCCTTCGAGCCGTAATAGAAGGGCATCATGAAGATCGCCAGAAACACCATTGCCGGGATGGCTCCCACCCAGTAGAAATGGCTGGTGGCGATGCCGTACTTGGCCCCGCTGGCTGCCATGCCCACCAGTTCCAGCGCCCCGAGATTGGCCGAAATAAACGCCAGCCCGGTCACCCACGTCGGAATCGAACGGCCCGAGGTGAGGAAGTCCGACGAGCTTTTCAGGTATTTCCGGAGGGCAAAACCGATGCCGATGACAAATCCTGTATAAGCGAGCAGAATAAAGTAATCCGGCCAGGCGAGTTGCACATGCATAGCGTTTATCTGAATTGGGGCGGTATTTAGCGCTCCGAAGGCGCGTTTGGCAAGGCGAAAATGCCTGATATTTCCGCTTGCATCCGAACAGCGATCTGCTAGTCTGGTCATTGCCTGGACACCGTGTGTGCGGATGTCCTTTGCGGCTGAGAAAGAGAAGTTAACGAAAAACCTAACCCTCAACCTCCGTTGCCACAGCAACGACGGGTCCGTTAGGCAATGGAGTCTTGGAAGGCCTCGCGCTGACCCTGCCTCCCTTAGATTCATCGAAGAAAGTTAGTTGCTAAATTATGCTGACTATGGAAGAAGCCCTGCGGCAAGCGGGCAAACCGCCCTTTGCGGCGGGGAATATTGTTAAAGGAACCATCATCGAAATCGGCGCCAAAGAAGCGTTGGTGGACATCGGCTACAAGAGTGAAGGCGTCATCCCGGCCAGCGAGTTCGAAGACCTTAAGGCCGTCAAAGTCGGAGACCAGATTGATGTCCTGATCGAGAAGCTCGAAGACAAGGAAGGCATGGTCGTTCTCTCCAAGGAGAAGGCCGAGTTCAAGCAGAATTGGGAGCGCATCCTCACCATTTGCAACGAGGGCGGAACCATCGCCGGCAAGGTCAAGGCTGTCGTCAAGGGCGGCCTGCTCGTCAATATCGGCGTCGAGGCTTTTCTGCCGTCCTCCCATATTGACGTCGTGGTTTCTCGCAACCTCGCCCAATACGTCGGCAACACGTACCAGTTCAAAGTCGTCAAGATCAACCAGGAGCGCCAGAACATCGTCCTGTCCCGCCGCGAACTCATCGAGCAGGAGCGCGCCGAGCGCCGCCAGAAGCTGCTGACCGAAATGACCCCGGGCGACATTCGCAAGGGCACAGTCAAGAACCTCACCGACTTTGGCGCCTTCATTGATCTTAATGGCATTGACGGCCTGCTGCATATTACCGACATGAGCTGGGGACGCATTGGCCATCCCTCGGAGATGCTCAAGGTCGGCCAGGATATTGACGTCGTGGTGCTCGACATTAACCGGGAAAGAGAGCGCATCAGCCTCGGCCTCAAACAGAAACTCACCAACCCGTGGGATACCATCGAAGAGAAGTATCCGGTGGGCGCCAAGGTCAAAGGCCGGGTGGTCAGCCTGGTTCCCTACGGCGCCTTTGTGGAAGTCGAACCTGGCGTCGAAGGCCTCGTTCATATCACCGAGTTCTCCTGGACCAAGCGGGTGGCCCGCCCCTCGGACATGCTCAAAACGGATCAGGAGATCGAGGCGGTGGTGCTCGGCATCAACCGCGAGGAGCAGAAGATTTCCCTCGGCCTGCGCCAGCTCGAAGCCAACCCGTGGGACCAGGCGCAGGAGAAGTATCCGGCCGGCACCCGGGTCAAAGGCAAGATTCGCAACCTGACCAGCTATGGCGCCTTCATCGAGCTGGAGGAAGGGATAGACGGCATGATTCACGTCTCCGACATGTCCTGGACCCGCAAAATCAATCATCCTTCGGAAATGGTCAAGAAGGGCGACGAAGTCGAAGCGGTGGTGCTCGAAGTGGACAAGGCCAACCAGCGCATCGCGGTGGGCATGAAGCAACTGGCTGCGGATCCCTGGGAAGGCATTGACCAGATTTACAAGGTCGGCGACCTCGTCACCGGCAACGTCACCAAGCTGGCCAGCTTTGGCGCTTTCGTCGGCCTGCAGCATGATATTGACGGCCTGGTGCATATTTCCCAGATCAGCGAGGAGCGCATTGATAAAATCAAAAACGTCCTCAAGGTCGGCCAGGAAATCACCGCCCGCGTCATCAAGATTGATCGCAGCGACCGGCGCATCGGCTTGTCCATCAAGGCCGCCAACTACTCCACTGAACAGCTCAAGGCCGAGCAGGCCATCCTGGACGCCTTGAAGCCCGGCGAAGATCTCGTTGCCCTCCAGCACGCCTTCGACGCCGCCGACGAAGCGAAGCAAGAGGAATCGCAATAACCGGCGCGGCGCGACCGCCCCGGGAAGCTTCAACCGGCAGGCCATCAAACGCCTGCCGGTTTTGCTGTAGCGGTGCGCGCTGCGCGCATATACGGGTTGGTTTTCCTCACCGCTCTTTGGAGCGTAAAGTTTGGCATTGATCCGCGGGCCATTGTCTGGAGTCATGTAGGGCGTTGCAACGAATCATGAAAACGCCGAAGCCTCTTTTCTCCTCCGTTTGCATTGCCGCCGCGGCGTTCTGTGCGCTGGCTTGGTCTCTGGCGGCGGTCGCCGCAACCGGTTCGAGCCTGGCGGCCTTGGAAAAGCAATTCCGGGAGTTGCCCGCTGAAGCCCGGCGGCTTACCGGACCGCTGTTCTGGCTGCACGGTGATGAAAGCAAGGAGCGGCTGGAACTGTACGTCGGCAAGGTGGCCGAGGGCGGCAATGGCTGCTTTACCACCGAATCGCGACCGCACAACGACTGGCTCGGCGCCGGTTGGTGGCGGGATCTGGACATCTGCCTGCGCGCCGCCAAACAGCACAATCTCCAGCTCTGGATCTTTGACGAAAAATGGTGGCCGAGCCAGGCGGTGGCCGGCAAAGTGCCGCCGCGCTACGCGGCCAAACGGCTGGCAGCGGCGGCGGTCGAGGTGGAAGGGCCCCGGCTTTTCGAGGCGGAGGGACACGGCGGCGAACGGTATATTGCCACTCTGGCCGGGCGGCTGGACGTCGAAGGCAAGATAGACGCCGACTCGCTGGTGGATCTCGCTCCTCACATTCATGCGGGCACGCTTCGCTGGCCGGTTCCCGGCGGCAAATGGCGCATCCTCAAATTCACCCATACCCAGGCCCCCGGCCTCCTGCAGGTCGGCGGCCGGCAACTCACGGTGGACGGCGCGAGCCGGGATTGCGTGGATTGGTATCTGCAAACCGTTTACCAGCCTCACTTCGAGCGCTACGGAGCCGATTTTGGGAAGACCATTCGGGGCTTCTTTTATGATGAACCCGAAACTCCCGGCGACTGGGGCACCGAACTCAACCGCGTGCTGGCTGAGTGGGGCGTGGATTGGAAGCTGGCCTACGCCGCCTACAAATCGGAACTGGCGGGCGAGGCGCAAATCGCGGCGCGCTACCAATACCTGGACGCCCTGGCGGAGGCCTGGGGCCGCACCATGTATGGCGGCATCGCCCGGTGGTGCCGGCAGCATGGCGTAAAGTCCACCGGCCACTTTATGGAACATTCCCGGCTTTACCAGCATCCCGATTACTGCGCCGGAGACATGATGCGCCTGCAAGGCCACGGCGACATGGGCGGCATAGATGCCGTGTTCGACCAGTTCGTCATGGGGCGGCGCGAGGCGCGCGACGCGCCCTGCTGGCAAACCCCCAAGCTGGCCAGCTCGATCAGCCATGCCTACGGCAAACCGGACGACGTGGCCATGGTGGAAATCTTCGGCGCGCGCGGCCAGACCCTCACCTACCCGGAGATGAAATGGTGGACCGACCACATGCAGGTCTCGGGCGTCAACTTCCTCATCCCGCACTCGTTCAACCCGCGCGCCCCGCGGGACACCGATTGTCCTCCCTATTTTTACAACGGCGGCTTTGAACCGCGTTGGCCGCTTTACCGCGTGTTCGCCGACTACACCAGCCGATTGAGCCTGATGCTCACCGGCGGCCGCCACGTCTGCCCGGTGGCGCTGCTTTACCTCGGCCAAAGCGCGCACTGCGGCCAGCACATTTTGCCCGACCAGATCAGCGAAAGCCTCCAGGACGCCCGCTACGACTGCGACTGGCTGCCGTATGCGGTATTTGAAAACGATACCCGAATCCGCCGGGCCACACTCCAACTGCGCCAGGAACGCTACCGCGTGCTCATCGTGCCGCCGGTGGAAGTTATCCCCTGCGCCACGCTGACCAAGGCCAAACAATTCTTCGACCGTGGCGGCGTCGTGCTGGGTTACGGCTTTCTGCCGGCTAAATCCGCCACGCCCGGCAAAACGGCAGCGGACATAACGCGGCTGCGCGAGGCCCTCTGGGGACAGCCCACGCCCGGCCTGGCAGTCTGCAAAACCAGCCCTGCCGGCGGCCGCTCCTACTTGCTGCCGGCGCAGCCCACGCCCGAACAACTCCAGCAAGTGCTGGCCGGGGATGCCGGCATCCGCCCCACCCTGGAGGTGCTCGAAGGCAAGACCGATCATTGGCTCCACGTGCTGCACCGGGTCAAGGCCGGCCGCGACGTGTTCTTCATCGCCAACCAGAATCATGAAGGCGCACCCCGCACCTTCCGCTGCCGCATCACCGCCGATGGCACGCCTGAATGCTGGGACGCCATGCGCAACGAGATCACCGCCCTGCCCTACTCTCGCACGGGTAAGCAGGTCGAACTGAGCCTGACGTTGGAACCCAATGAAAGCGTCCTGCTCGTCTTTCAGCCAAAGCCGCGCGCCTTGCCGCCGCGCCCGGAATCCGGCAGCACGGCGCCCCCCCGAACCATCGCCGTGGCGCGCGATCCGGCTCCCGCCGCGCCAACCCCCTTGCCATCCCTTGACAATCCCGCGGCACTGGCGCTGCGCGGCTGCCCCTGGGTCTGGTATCCGGAAACCGACGCGGCTCACCATGCCCCGCCCGGGCCGCGCTATTTCCGCAAGCAGTTCAATCTCCCCGCCGGGGCCAGCATCCGCAAAGCCGTTTTCGTCGGCACTGCGGACAACCGTTTCACGCTCTTTATCAACGGCAAGGAAGCCGGCCAGGGCGACAACAGCGCCGAGGGCTGGCGCAACCCAGTGGAACTGGACGTAAGCCGTTTCCTGTCCTCCGGCCCGAACCAGCTTGCCATCGTCGCAGTCAACGCCGGCGACAAACCCAACCCCGCCGGCTTGCTGGGACGACTCACCGTCGAGTTGACCTCCGGTTCGGTGCTGACTGAGCGCATAGACCTATCCTGGAAGGTTTCCCGGGAAAAAGCCGCGCAGTGGACCGAATCCGGCTTCGACGACCGGGCCTGGCCGGCGGCGCGGGAACTCGTTCCTTTCGGCGACGGCATCTGGGGAATGCTCGGCGGCCGGATCACCGTCAGCCCGGTTCAGGCTGATCCCTTCCTTGGCCGCTGCGAACTCTCCGCGTCCGACCTAACCAGCACCCGGATTTACCTGGAGCTTGACCGCATCTCGCCAGAGACCGCCGCCAGAGTGACCGTGAACGGCAAAAACGCGGGCGGGTTCATTGGGCGCCCGTCGCGCCTGGAAATCGGCTCGCACCTGCATCCGGGGGTCAACACCTTCCATATCGAACCCTTTGCCCCCCAATCTGTCCGGCTGGCAATATACCACTAGCCCCATCAACCACGGCGGCTTTTACGGAAAGCGCAGCCGGTAAAAAGCGGCCGCGCCAGGGCTGTTGGTGCAAATAAAACTGTCTCCGAGAATCGCGATGCCGTTGGTCGCGGGCGACCAGGCTGCCAGCGCGTCAACCGTCGGAGATTGCTCCAACACGAACCCCTCGGCTGAGGTGGGCCAGCAAAGCACCATTTGACCCTCCAGGGCAGCAAACTGCAGCGTGGGCGGGACCACTCGGGTGGTGCGAATCAGGTGATTGGCTGCGTCCGCTACATACAGGCAGCCCGCGTTGTCGAGCGCCAAACCGGCAGGAAAGCAAAACCGGGCATGGCCGTCGGAGCCGTTAACGCTTCCAGCCAGGCCGGGCAATCCCGCCACCGTGCTGACCACCCAGTTCGTCCCGACGGGCGAAACCTTCCGCAAGGTCTGGTTGCCCGAATCTGCCACGAGAAGATCGCCGTCGGTGGTAATCGCAATTCCCTGGGGCAGGTAAAACCGGGCGGCACTATTGGCGCCATCGGCACTGCCCCAAACCCCGGGCAAACCGGCCACGGTGGTCACCTTTCCCGCAGGCGAGATTTGGCGCAGAGTATGATTGAAGGTGTCGGCCACAAAAAGATTGGTTACCCCATCCACCGCCAGCCCGGTCGGGCGATTGAACCGGGCCTTGCTGTTGGTGCCATCCGCGCTCCCGCAATACCCGGCCAGGCCGGCCAGCGTGCTGACCAGGCCGGCGGGAGTTATTTTCCGAATGGTATGATTCCACGTGTCCGCCACGTAAAGATTGCCGCCGGCATCTACGGCCACGCCTTCGGGATGGTGGAACTGGGCCGCAGCGCCCGCGCCGTCAAAACTGTTGAAATCGCCGGGCACCCCAGCCAGGGTGCTGACCTCGCCCGCCGGGGTCACCTTGCGGATGGTACTGTTGACGGTATCGGCCAGGTAAAGCTGCCCCGCTCCATCGGCAGCGATAGCCTGCGGGCCATAAAACCGCGCGGCGGCCTCGGCCCCGTCCGAACTCCCATATTCGCCGGCCAGGCCGGCGAGCGTGCTGACGCCGCCGTCCGCCGCAATCCGGCGGATAATACTGTTTAACGTATCCGCGACATAGACATTGCCGGCGCCGTCCACGGCGACTCCGCCGGGATAATTAAAGCGGGCATGGCTGCCGAAGCCGTTGAGGGCGCCCGGCGTCACGCCGCCCGCCAGCGTGCGGATGGACAACGCCTGCGCCCGCGCGCCCGCCAGCAGCAGCGCAGCGGCGGCAACTATTTTGATCCAGGAAGGCTTCATCGCTCAGTTCCAATTGGTTCGGTACACAATGCCGTGCGAATCGGTCCCGTCGCGCCCCTTGACCGAAGCCGCCAGCCGATAGGTCGCTCCCGGACGATACGCCGGCAGCCGCAACACATAGCTTGGCTTGACCGGAGTGTAGCCGGTATATCCCGCGTGCGTGTCCCGGTCTATCTCCACCTCGTTTTCCAGCAGCGCGGCCCATGCGATGTACAGGCCATGCTTCCCCGACTTCCAGCAAAAGCTGACGTTTATCTCCCCCGGCGCGCTCACGCTGGCCGTGATATCCCAGGTCAGCGTGGCGTAGTTGGCGGGCGTCAGGGAGGGAGTCCACGCGCCCAACTGCGGGGGCGTGGCGCTGGGATTGTAGTTGATGCCCATGTGGGTGAGTCTTTGCTTGTGAACGACCAGGCGATTGGTGAAGTCCATCCAATTCTTCAGTGCGGGGGCGGTCCAATTCACTTCGGCAATCGCCGAGAGGCGCGGAAACATCCGGAACTGCAGGTTCAGCAGCGAGGGGATCCATTCCGACCAGCAGGGGCCTTCGGCGCCAAGGATGTAGTTCGTGTAAGCGGGCGGGAGGTTCGTGGGGATAGGCTCATACGCATAAACGCTGGCCAGTGGCACAAACCCCGACTGGGCGGGCGGTTCATTGGAGAAAACCACTCCGCCGCCGTTCTGGTCACCCGTCTCCCATTTGTTGATATAAAGAGTCGCGCTGGGAGCCATGACGACGTATTGCCGGTTGGTCGCCGTCTGCACCGCGCGGGTATTAAGCCAATCCATTACCGCCGCATTGGTCACCAAGCCGCCATTCATGATTTCGCTCCACCCGATCATGGTGCGCCCCTGGCTCTTGATCCAGTTGGCAATCTGCTGCGTAAAGTGGCCCTGGTACTTTTGCATATCAGCGATGCCCAGGCTGTTGGTCAAGGCCCGGTCCAGGTTATGATTCTGCCAGTTGGTGAATCTCACCTCGTCCCCGCCGATATGAATGTACGGGCTGGGAAACACTTCCATGACCTCGGTGAGCACATCCTTCAGGAAATCCATCGTTTCCGGGCGCGCGATGCAGAATACCCCGCCGACATAGCTGGTGACATTCAGGCTGTAGGGGCCGTTGTAGCAGGTCGGACAGCCGCAGGCGAACTGCGGATATGCCGCCAGGGCCGCTGAAGAATGGCCCGGCATTTCAATCTCCGGCACCACCGTAATATGCCGTTGGGCGGCGTATTCCACGATTTCCCGCGCCTCCGCCTGGGTATAAAAGCCGCCGTAGTTGGTGCCGTCCCAGCACTGGCTGGCGCGGGGGTTCAGGTTCCACATCATATCCGTGCGCCAGGCGCCCACCTGGGTCAGCAACGGCCATTTCCGGATTTCGAGCCGCCAGCCCGAATCATCGTCGAGATGCCAGTGAAGCACGTTCAACTTATGCAGCGCCATCGAGTCGAGCACCACTTTCACCTCGTCCTTGGTGAAAAAATGCCGCACGCTGTCCAGCATGAATCCCCGCCACGGAAAGCGCGGCCAGTCCTTGATATACAGGCAAGGCACCGTCCAGGGCACGCCGGAAACCGGACGCGCGCCGTAGATTTCCGGGGGCAGGGCTTGCAGCAGCGTTTGTGCGCCATAAAAAAGCCCCGCCGCCGCTGGCGCGCGGATCACGATCGCATTGGTGGCAACGGTCAGTTCATAGCCTTCACCGCCAAGGCTCCCCAGGGCGCCATTGGTGGTCAGCAAAATCGCCTGGGACACCGCCGCCGCGCCGGAATTGCTCTCAACCTGGAAGCGGTATCCGGTGGACTTGAACAACTGCATCGCCAGGTATTCCCCGCTGGGGCGCCCGACTTCGTCCGCGTGGATCGTTGTGGGAGCCAGGGTCGGAAGTCCGGGGATTGCCTGGGGCGGGCAAAGGGTAAAGACCCCGGCGTTGGTCTGAAGAACCTGCGGCCGGGGCACCAGTGCGGGAAGTGCCGCCAAAACCGACGTGGCGCAAAGCAGCCACAATCCGGCGCTAATGCGCAGCTTCAAGGAAGAACAAAACTGGCCATGCTGATTCAAGACTTCCAACAGCATAGCCGCTCCCTCAGCCAATGCAAGCCAAGGGCAACCGGTATCTGCGTCGGGAATGTGTTTCAGCCCCTGAAGAAATAACCCCTCCGATCACCTCAAATACCGAAGGCACGAACATGCGCCAACTTGAAAGCAGCAGAAACCCAATGATGCCTGGGATAGCGCGGTTGCGAGGAGGGAGGTGAGCGTGCGGGATAGGCGATGGCCATAGTGAACAAGCCCGGTGAAAACAGTTATTACAAGCCCAAAGCCAGCATAATTGCCGAGATAGGTTCCCGAACCAATCTCGTCAATCACTCCTCCTGCGCGAATAGCCCGGGGCTAAATCTTCAACCAACCTCGCCCCAACAGAGCGAATACGCCGCCTGCAATGAGAACAAAGTAAGCAACCGCCTTTCGACAGCCTCCGCCCGAGAGGAGGGAATATCCCCGCCAACCGTGACCCCATCCTGCCCAAAACCACGGCGCGCGACAACACCCAGCCGCACGTCCCGGCTGTGCCGAACGTTCGCGTCCTCTCCCTCCCGCCTTGGAACCTCGTTTTACATCGTCCGCAAGTCGTCCATCCCTCCATTCCGGCTCAGGCCCGCGCCCAAACCCGCCCCACCCGCCCCAGCCAGCCTAACGCTCCCATTAGGCCGTGTACAACGGGGGTACAAAGGAGGCTCAAAGGGGTCTCATGCTTATTTTCCATGTGCTCCTGCCGGGCTTCCGA
>JAAYVL010000064.1 GCA_012517205.1 Verrucomicrobiota bacterium | reverse complement strand
GGCGTCATTGACGATCTCCAGCCCGGTGACGGGATTGGGGCCGAAGACCACCGGGGCGGGCGGTTCCTCCACCGGCGCCAGACCCAGCCCCCGCAGGGTGCTGTTGATCTGAACGCAGAACTGCTGCCCACTTAAGTGCGAATACTGCCCCATCCAGGGCCGGCTGGGAACGTGCAGCGCCGCGGCGTTCCAGCGCTCGCGCTGCGCTTCGCTGAGCTTGAGTCCCCACTCCCGCGAGGAGATCCCGAAATACGACCGTGCGGCCGCCTTGCGCTCCGAGGGTCGGTCCCGGGGGACGGTGCGCCGCCGGGCGCACACGCCGAAAGGGGACTGATAATAAGTTTCCGCGCCCAGGCTGCCCGTGCGCGGAGATGTGAGTATTTTCATAATTAATTACCTTTCTGTTATCGCCTCGGAGAGCGACTCGGCTTCCCGCCACTCCTTGGACTGGAAGTTCCAGCCACCACCACCCCGAGGGTTTGTGGGAAGGCTGGCGGGCGGAGGGTTTTCGCGCAAGGGCAATTTTTTGGGATTGGTGGTGGCGGGTGAGTGCAGAGCGGAACTGGGTCTGGCGGCCCGCATTGTTTCCGACGCTGGCGCCCAGCGAGGCTGGTCGGCGGCGCGGTCAGGCCGCGGTTTGAGGTTCTCTTGTGTTCTCCGATGGAGTCAACCCCTGTGCCGACGGGTTTCCGACGTTATCCCCTTGCCCGCTCAGTTCCAGTTTTTCCGTTCGCTTCTCCGGCAAGGCCCGGGCAGCGAAGGCGGCCCGCTTTGGGGGTTATTTTATGCTTGATTCTAGTGGGGGGATTAGCAATAATGCGCCTTACGTATGTGCTGCTTGTAATTCTGGTCTTCGGATGTGCCTTGCGGGAATGGTCCCGCGGCCCGCAACCCGGGTTTCACAGTGAGGGGGCATCGGCGGCCAAAGCAGCGGCTTAACGACAAAACTACTTATGTCAAATACTGCATCGGGCTCCAAGCATCTCTTTTTCGTGTCTGCCGGCAAGGGAAGTCTCCTTCGTCCGCGCCATTCGAGCCGGGCCTGGCTGGGCGCGGCGTTATTGGTTGCGCTGCTGGGCGGCCTGGCCGGAGGGACGGCCCGGGCGTCGGAGTATCGGATGTTCTGGCTGGATGCGTTTCACGATGGTTTTTATAACCAGAGCCAGGTGGACGCGTTGCTGGGGGTTCCGGGCACGCCCGCCCGGGGGCGGATTCGCGACGTTAATTGCAATGGTGTTATTATCCAGGTGCGCAAGCGGGCGGACGTTTGCTACCCGTCCGGCGTGGGCGAGCCGTATATGTCCAATCTATCTCCGGCCAATTACAATGCACTGGAGGCGATTATCAAAGCGGCGCATGACACCACCGGCGGCAAGAAGCGGATTGAAGTGCATTGCTGGTCGGTGGTTTTCAAGACGGCCAAAGGGGTGGTTTATTCGCAGCATCGCGACACGCCGACTGGCAGCCTGACGACGTTTGATAATTACTGGCCCACGCGCCTGGGTTCGACTACGGGGGCGGAAAATGGCGACGGCGCATTTGATCCCGGGCATCCCAAGTGCCTTGAATACCTGGTTAACGCGCATATGGACCTGGTTAATTTTGAGACGACCGCCGGTCCGGATGGCACGGATGGGCGCATTGACGGCATTCACTATGATTATATCCGGTTTGAGGCCAATACGGAGGGCTTTAATCCCACCAGCGTGGCCCGGTATAACGCGCGCTATGGGCTGAGCGGCGATCCCTCCTCCGCAAGCGAGCAGTTCAAGCAATGGCGGCGCGACCAGTGCACCGCCTTTGTGCGGCAGATGTATGCCCGCATTCAGAAGACGCGGCCCTCGGTCAAACAGTCTGGCTCCTTTGTGACGTGGAATCCTTCGCCGGCGACCTCGACACGGGCGGCGTTTCAGGCCACGCGCCCCTACTACGATGTGTACTCCGACTGGGATAGCTGGATGGAAGAGGGGATCATGGACCTGGCCGTGCCGATGACCTACTACAACTGGGCCAGCCTGCCTGCGGACTACACGAAGTGGATGAACTTTGAGAAGGACCGCAAGTTTAACCGGCAGTTGGTGGTCGGCCCGGGCATCTACCTGAATTCGCTGGCGGATGCCATTTACGAGTTGCAGATGACGCGCGATGCGTCGCCGGCGGGGAACTATGCCGAGGGGTTCAGCGGCTATTCCTACGCGGTGCCGTATGCCGGGGGTTCCTGGGCGGGTTTCACGAATGCGCTGGTGACCGGGGTGACGCCGACCTGGGATGACATTCCGGAGATGCCCTGGAAGACCTCGCCCACCAAGGCTCATATAATGGGGACTGTGACGATTCATGGTTCGGGGGCCTGGGCCGACGGCGCCCAGGTGAGCCTGTCGGGCCCGGTCAGCCGGGTGCAGACGAACGATGGGACGGGATTTTATGCCTTTATAGATTTGCCGGTGGGGACCTATACCGTCACCGCCAGTCTGGCGGGGCATCCGACGGCGACCGGGAGCACGACCATCGCGGTGGGGCAGGTTACCGGCAATATGTATGAGTTGGACCTGGTTCTCGGCGGAAACATCCCGCCGACGATCACCACGCAGCCGATCAGCCAAAGCGTCAACCAGGGAGCTGCGGCCACGTTCACCGTGGGCGCCAGTGGCAGCACTCCGCTTTACTACCAGTGGCGGCAGGATGGCGCTGCTATTTCCGGCGCGACCGCCTCGAGCTATACCCGCGCCAACGCGCAGGCGGTGGATGCCGGTCTTTATTCGGTCGTGGTTTCCAATGCCTATGGCACGGTGGCCAGTTCCAATGCGCTTTTGACGGTTCGGATTCCGCCCGCCATCACGGCTCAGCCCGTGAGCCAGGCGGTGAACCAGGGGCAGAGCGCCACCTTCTCGGTGGCGGTTTCGGGCACCGCGCCGTTCGACTACCAGTGGCGGTTTAATGGCGCGCCGATTGGCGGCGCGACCGCCTCGAGTTATACCTGCGCCAATGTCCAGTTGGTGGATGCGGGCAACTATTCGGTGGTGGTCACCAACCTGGCCGGCGCGGTCACGAGCGACAATGCCGTGCTGACGGTCATTGTGCCGCCGACGCCGCCGGCCATAGTCACGCAACCGCAGGGGCAGACGGTTCTCCTGGGCGGGACGGCTTCGTTTGACGTATGGGCCACCGGCAGCGCGCCGCTGTCCTACCAATGGCGGTTTAACGGGGTGGACATTGGCGGGGCGACGGACAGCACTTACACGCGGGCCAATCTGCAAGCGGGAGACGCGGGTGATTATTCGGTGCGGGTCACCAATCTCTACGGCAGCGTGCTCAGCGCCGCAGCCACGCTGGTGGTGGACACGAACATCCCCCTGCCTGCGATTACCGCGCAACCGCAAAGCCAGACGGTGATCGCGGGGCAGAGCGCCATCTTCACCGTGACGGCGACCAACAAGGCCCCGCTGAGCTACCAGTGGCGGTTCAATGGCGCGCCGATCGCCGGCGCCACCGGCACGGCATATACCGTGGCCAACGCGCAGACGGGAGACGCGGGCGCTTATTCGGTGGAGGTCGTTAACATCATGGGCTCCACGATCAGCGCCGACGCGGTGCTGGCGGTGCATTTCTCGCTCACGGTCAGCGCCACGCCCGGTGGCACGGTCAGCAAAGCCCCCGACCAGGGCAGCTATGCGCCCAATGCCGTGGTGACGCTGACGGCCACGGCGGGCCTCGGCTCCGAGTTTCTGGGCTGGTCGGGCGATGCCACCGGCACGAACAATCCGCTGATGGTCACCATGACCGCCAACAAGGCAATCACGGCCCTTTTCTCCGGCAGCGACTGCCTGGACATCATTCTCGATAACACCAACGCGGCGGTGACGTACGTGGGCGAATGGCAAACTGGCAACTCGGCCGCCGGCAGGTACGGTGATGATTATCGGTTTGCGAGCACCGCGGCGGGCGGGCAATCCAACGTTATTTATCGCCCCTACATTTGCGCGGCGGGCTACTATGACGTGTTCATCTGGTACCCGCAGGGCGGCAACCGGGCGCCCAACGCGCCGTGGTCAGTGGTCTATGACGGCGGCAGCCTCAACGTGGCCATCAACCAGCAAACCAGCGGGGGGCAGTGGGTGACTTTGGGCACGGCGCTTCCGTTTGCCGCGGGAACCAACGGGTACGTGCAACTCTCCAATGATACCGGCTCTTCCGGGCACGTGGTTTTGGCGGACGCGGTGCGGTTTGTCCGGGTGACGAATATCACCTTCACCGCCCACGCTGCCGGGGGCGGAACGGTTTACCAGAATCCGGACCTGGCCGGCTACGAACCGAACACGGCGATTTCGCTGATTGCCGCGCCGGTCCTGGGCTGGAATTTCAGCGGGTGGTCGGGCGACGCCAGCGGCACCGTCAATCCGCTCACCGTCACGGTTGTTCCCAACCTGAATATCACCGGCAACTTTACTTCGACGGTGCCTGATTTGGTTGTGGACAATACGAATGCGACCTTTACGGGGACCTGGACTACCGCCACCGCAAGCGATGATTTCGAGACGAACTATCGCTATGCCGCGACGGTGAGCGGCAACGCCACGGCAACGGGCACGTTTACCCCGACGGTGACCGTCGCCGGGAATTATGACGTGTATGTCTGGTATCCCACCCTTACGTCGTCGAGGCGTTCGGCGGCGGTGCCGTATCTGGTGTCCTATGATGGCGGGACCACGAATGTTATCGTCAGCCAGCAAAGCGGGATGGGGTCGTGGCAACTGATCGCCACCGCCAAGCCGTTCGCGGCGGGCACGAGCGGGTTTGTGCGCATTTCCAATAATACGGGCGAGGGTTCCCGGCGCGTCGCCGCCGACGCGGTGCGCTGGGTTTATTCGGCCATTCAGGATTCGCTGCCGGTCATCCTGGCCCAGCCGCAGAGCCAGACTGTGGATGCGGGCACGCCAGCCACCTTCACCGCGCAGGCGGCGGGGACGGCGCCGCTCGGTTATCAGTGGCAGTTCAATGGCGTGGATATAGCGGGTGCCACCAGCAGTGTTTATGCGCTGAGCAATGCGCAGCCCGGCGACGCGGGCACCTACTCCGTGGTCGTTAACAATGCTGTCGGCAGCGTCACCAGTTCCGGCGCGGTCCTGACGGTGACGCCAGTTAATGTTGCCCCGGCCATTACGGCGCAGCCGCAGAACCAGAATGTGAATCAAGGTGGGAATGCGACCTTTACGGTCGTCGCCTCCGGCACCCCGGCTCCGAGCTACCAGTGGCGGTTTAACAACACGCCCATTTCCGGGGCGACGGACTCCAGCTACACGGTGGTCAATGCGCAGCCGGGAGATGCGGGCGGCTATTCGGTCGAGGTGTCCAACCTGGCCGGATCGGTTATGAGCGATGTGGCGACGCTGACGGTCATCGAGCCGGTCGCGCCTCGGATTGATTGGATCAGCGTGACGCCCGGCGGCCCGGTTCGGCTGCTGGTCAGCGGCTCGCCAGGCCATTACGCCATCGAGGCGAGCAGCAACCTGGTGAATTGGGTGGAATTAACCAACTTCACCACCACCAGCAACCAGTTCCAGTGCCTGCAGCCGTCTGCCAGCGAACCGCAACGCTTCTACCGGGTCCTGTTGATCCCGTGACCGAGGGCGCTTAAAAGAAGGCCGCTCAGGCAACGGGAACGCAGCCAGGACGCGACCTTGCACTCGCGCCGGTTCCGGCGCGGGTGTGGGGCTATTAGTGCCGCGCACCTTTTGGCCCCGGTCTTGGGGTTGGATTGGAACTGCGGAGATCGGCGGAAGGCTATTTCGGGCGACAAAGGTTCCTCTGCTCCCAAGTGGAGCCCTGCCTAAACTCCGGGCGCGGGCTAACCGGAACGATTCAGTTGGGCAGTTCGACCGCACGCGACGTTGGAGAAGAGCAGGCTTGACGGAGTTGGCGGGAAGCTTAGCATGGCCGAATATGCGTTGGCACTCATGGT
Source organism: Verrucomicrobiota bacterium (assembly GCA_012517205.1). GTDB lineage: Bacteria > Verrucomicrobiota > Verrucomicrobiia > Limisphaerales > UBA8199 > UBA8199. Next base: position 7,262 of record JAAYVL010000064.1, on the reverse strand, counting down.
CGTTTGCATGGCCGGCGGCAGCCCTGCTGGCGTTGTGTTGCGCGGTTCCGCGCGTCGAAGCCCAAATTCGGGATGGGAACATTGACCCGTGGAATCTCGGCAAGGGGGACTGGATATACATCCTGAGCGACGCTTCCTCGCAGCATGGCGGTTTGGCGGGCTTGATGTCTTATGAAAAGAGCAAGGGCGTGTCGTATGTGATCATCAAGGCGGGCGAAGGCGGCAGTTTGTATGCCCCCTATGGCAGCGTCCAGTTCAACAGCGCCGCGGTCACGGCGGCTCACAATGCCGGGCTTAAGATATTTGGCTATACCCGTTCCTACGGGACGGATATCGCGGGGGAAAAAGGGGTGGCGGATTACGTGTTTAATCTCGGGGCGGATGGGTTCGTGATTGACGCGGAGATTGAATGGGAAAGTGTGCCCAATAACGGCACGGTGGCGATGAATCTTTGTTCGAGCATTCGCGCCAGTTGGCCCAATAAGTTTCTGGCCCATGCGCCCATGCCGATTATCAGCGTCCACCGCTCGTTTCCCTATAAGGAGTTTGGCTATTATTGCGACGCGGTCATGCCGCAGTGCTACTGGGTTGAACTGGGGGTGACCCCAACCTACATGGTCACCTGGATGGATGACGAATGGCGCAACTGGCAGAATTCCCTGACGGGCACCTGGCGCGACTCGATCAAGCCGCTGGCCCCGATCGCGCAGGGTTGGAATACCACCGGCGCCCAGATCACCCAGTTTGTCAACGCCCTGAAAAGCGATGCCAACCCGGTAACGGTGGGGGGCTACCGGGGCGTTAGTTATTGGCGCGCGGCGCTGCACACCACCGATATTTGGAATGCGATCGGGGCCAACAGCATCGGGGGCGCCTACTCCGCCGCCCCGACGCTCTCGGCGATTGGAGCGGGGAACATTTCGGATTCGAGCGCGACGATTTCCTGGACCACGGATCAGAACTCGGACAGTCTCGTGGAGTACGGAACTACCACGGCCTATGGCCAATCGGTCGCGGGTGGTTTTTGCGGGGTTAACCATCGTTTAACGCTCAGCGGGCTCAGCGCCGCGACGACCTACCATTACCGGGTCAAATCCAGGAACGCGTTTAATCAACAAAGGGTCTCCGGGGACTTCACCTTTCCGACCAATCCTTCCGGCACGGTCAACGACATCATTATAGATAATGGCGAGCCGACGGTAGCGGTGAGCGGTTCCTGGCTGACGGCCACCTCCTCGAGCGATAAGTACCGCACCAACTACTATTACAAAACGTATCTGAGCGCCAAGGGGGGATATGTGAATTTCGTCCCGACCATCGTCAAGGCAGGCAATTACCAGGTGTATGAATGGCATCCGGCGGGAAGCAACCGCGCCACCAATGCGCCCCACGTCATACACTACCATGGCGGCACGCAGACCGTGTATGTCAACCAGGCGCTAAACGGCGGCAAATTTAATTTGCTGGGCACCTGGAATTTTGCCGCCGGCACGGCGGGCTATATTCAAATCACCGACGGGTTTACGGGGGAGTTGAATGTCATGGCCGATGCCATCAAGCTGGTTTATGCCCCGCCCGTGGTGGCGCCGACCATTACCACGCAGCCGCAGGATCAGGAGGTGACCGCCGGCGGCACCGCCACGTTCACCGTCAGCGCCACCGGCACCGCACCGCTCAGCTACCAGTGGCGGCGGAATAGCGTGAATATCAGCGGTGCCTCGGGCAGCAGTTATACGCGCCACAATGTTCAACCGGGCGATGCCGGTAACTACTCGGTGGTGGTGACCAATGCCGGGGGGCACGTCACCAGCGGAAACGCGGTGTTGACGGTGAACGTGCCGCCGACAATCAGCGCCCAGCCCCAGAGCCAGACGGTGAACCAGGGAGGCACCGCCCTGTTTTCCGTCACGGCCAGCGGGACGGCCCCGCTCAGCTACCAATGGCGGCGCAACGAAGTCAATATCCCGGGGGCCAACAGCAGCGCGTACACCTGCGCCGGGGTGCAGGCCGGCGATGCGGGCGATTATTCGGTGCTGGTGGTCAACGTGGCCGGCAGCATCACCAGCGCGGTGGCGGTGCTCACGGTGAACCTGGCGCCCTGGATTACCACTCAGCCCCAGGATCAGACGGTGAACCCGGGCGGCACGGCGGTGTTTACCGTCAGCGCGGCGGGCACGCCGCCGCTCAGTTATCAATGGCGCTTCAATAACGTGGATCTGGCGGGCGCCACCGGCAGCAGTTATACGCGCAACGGGGTGCAACCGGCGGACGTTGGCGCTTACTCGGTGCGCGTAGCGAACATGGCGGGAAGCGTAATCAGTTCCAATGCCTGGCTCGCGCTCACCATGGCGCCGTTCATCACTGCGCAGCCCGAGGATGTCGCCGTGACCCAGGGCAGCAGTGCCACCTTTATGGTGAGCGCGGTGGGCACCGCGCCGCTCAGCTACCAATGGCGCTTCAATGGCACCAACTTAGCGGGCGCGACGGGCGCCAGTTATACGCGGGGCGCGGCGCTGCCGGCTCATGCCGGCGCTTATTCCGTGCTCATTACGAATGCGGTGGGCAGCGTCCTTAGTTCGAACGCGCTGCTGACGGTGAACGTGCCGCCCGGCATCGCCGTGCAACCGCAGAGCCAGACCGTTTCCGCCGGGAGCGCGGCAGTGTTTTCAGTGACGGCGACGGGCACCCTGCCGCTGGCGTATCAGTGGCACAAGGATGGGAATGCGATTGCCGGCGCCACGACCAGCGTTTATGCGCTGGCCAATGTTCTGGCCGCTGATGCCGGCAGTTACTCGGTCGTGGTAAGCAACGTCGCGGGGTCGGCTCCCAGCGTGAATGCCCAGTTAATCGTAAATGTGCCGCCGGTGATCAGCGGGCAGCCGCAGAGCCTGGCAGTGAACCCGGGCAGCAACGCCACCTTTACCGTCATCGCCTCTGGCACGGCGCCGCTTGTTTATCAATGGCAGAAGAATGGCGCGAATATCAGCGGCGCCACCGGCAGCAGTTATACGCGCGTGAATGTGCAGCCCGGAGACGCTGGAAGCTATACCGTGCAGGTGACAAACATGGTCGGCAGCATCACCAGCGCGGCGGCGGTGCTCACGGTAAACCAGGCGCCTTCGATTATCGCCCAGCCCCAAAACCAAACCGTGAAGCAGGGGGCCACGGCTACCTTTGCCGTGAGCGCGGTTGGCACTTCGCCGCTGAGTTACCAGTGGCGTTTTAATAGCGTAGATCTGGCGGGCGCCACCGGCAGCAGTTATACGCGCGCGGCGGCGCAACCGGCGGATGCCGGCACCTACACAGTGGTGGTAACCAACATGGCGGGCAGGGTGACCAGCGCCGCGGCCATGCTGGTGGTCAACGTGCCGCCCGACATAGCGGTGCCGCCGCAGAGCCAGGCGGTGGTTGTCGGGGAGACGGCAGTTTTCTCCGTGACGGCGACTGGCACGGCCCCGCTCTACTACCAGTGGCGCAAAAATGGCGGAGCGATCGCAGGGGCTACGGCTGCCAGCTATACACTGGCCAGCGCGCAATTAGCCGATGCCGGCAACTACTCGGTGGTCATCACCAATATGGCCGGGACGGTGACGAGCGCGGACGCCGTATTGATGGTTTCGGCGGAGGGCTACCCGCCCGTTATCACCGGGCAACCCCAGAGTCTGACATGCCCTCCCGGCGGCAGCGCCACGTTTAGCGTGACGGCCAGCGGCAGTCCGGAACTTCACTATCAATGGCGGTTTAACGGGACGGGCATCGCGGGGGCGACGGGCAGCAGTTATAGCTGGAGCCATATACAAGCGGCGGACGCGGGGCTGTATTCGGTGGTGGTGAGCAATGCGTATGGGCGCGCGGCCAGTTGGGAGGCGTCGTTGACGCTGACCGAGGCAATCGTTTTTCAGGATGATTTTGAGGCGTGCGATTTGAGCGGATGGATGGTGGCGGCCAGTCCGGCGACGGAACTGGACGGCTCCCATGCGCAGAACCACACGCCGGGCGGAGGTTGCAGCGCGCGGGTGAGCCATTCGTCGGACAAGATGTATCACAACTGGGGAGTGAAAGTGGCGGGGCGGATGCGGGCGACGTGGTGGATCTACGACGCGGAGCAAACCCGGGTTTATGCTGAAGTGCGCGCGCATACGGGGGCGGGCTACACGGACGGCAGCGGGATGCAGCAGCTTTTCGCGGCGGGCAAATACAATAGTGTGACGCTGAGCGGCGAGTTATGGGACGCGAACAAGTACCAGGGGCGGGTGTCTTCGGGAACCCAGGTTGGCTGGTTCAACCTGAATGCCCCCGGGGCGCCCAATCGTTCTACGGGTTGGCATAAGTTTGAGGTCGAGCGGTTAGCGGACGGAACGACGATTAACTTTTATGTGGACGGTCTTTTGGGGCGGACGATTACGGGGGCGACCGAAGCGATGATTGATTCGGTGCTAATCGGGTCGGCGGCCATGGGCAGCACGGAGGGTGAGGCTTGGATAGACGATGTGCAGGTGGAGTATTGGGATCCCCCGGTTATAGTGACGCCGCCGGCGGGGCAAACGGTGACGGCGGGCGGCAGCGCAACATTCAGCGTGGTGGCGGGCAACACGGTCTTGAGCTACCAATGGCGGCTGAACGGAGAGAATCTCGCCGGGGCGACCACCTCCTCACTGACGGTCGCCAGCGCGCAGGGGGCTGATGCGGGCAGCTATACGGTGGTGGTTGCCAACGGGGCCGGGCCGACGGTGAGCAGCCCGGCGGTATTGCAAGTGGCGCCGGTGATTGTCACGCAACCGGCAAGCCAGACCCAACATGTGGGGGGCACTGCGAGTTTTGCGGTAGTGGCGGCGGGCCAGGCGCCGCTGAACTACCAATGGCGCTTCAATGGGAATCCCCTTCCGGGCGCCACTTCCTCGACGTGCGTCCTCGCCAACGTCCAGCTTCAGGATGCCGGCCGATATTCGGTCGTGGTGACTAATCTCGCCGGAACCGCGAACAGCGCGGATGCCATCCTTGCCATTACGCAACCGCTCCCGCCTCGGATTGAGGGGATCCATCGGCTGCCTGGCGGCCAGATTCGGTTGCAGATCAACGGCGCGCCGGGGCATTATATTGCCGAGGCGAGCAGCAACCTGCTGGAGTGGGTGGAGTTCACCAATCTGACTGTTGCGGGCAACAGTTTTCAGATCTTCGATTCCACGACCAACCTGACGTCGCGGTTCTACCGGGTGCAACTGACGCCATAGCCGCCCGGCGGGAACCTCCAAGGCGGAAGGGCGGCCTGGCTGGAATCGGCATTCTTCTGGCGCCCGGCAAACGCGCAAAAGGGGACCCTAAATAAGGTTGAAATTGGGCCCGGGTTATAGGAGAATTAGGCATGCGTTGTACATCGTGCCCAGTCTTGTTTTCAGTGGTTGCGCTGCTAACCCTTGGACTTTTTACCCAGCCCGTGGCGGGCCAAATCCGCGATGGCGGGATTGACCCGTGGAATCTGGGGAAAGGTGATTGGATCTACTTCATGAGCCAGGCGACCAATCGCCTGGGCGGCAATGTCCTGAGTGTGACCAATGAAAACAGCCTGATGCTTTTCTACAAGAGTGTGGGGGTGCGCTATATCATCATCAAAGCCGCCACTGGCGACGAACTTTTCAATGGGAGCTACAGCTTCCCGCAGTTCAATCGCAGACTGGTGGACATCGCCCATGCCCACGGGCTTCTGATCTTTGGTTACAACCGATCCTCGGGCCAGAATGTTCCGGGCGAGATAGCCATTTCGGATTACGTTTTTAACCAGGGCGCTGACGGTTTTGTGTGGGATGCCGAATCGGAGTGGGAGAGCAATCAGCCCTGGATTGGGACGAATGGTCCCGCCCTGGCCTGGCAGCTATGCTCGGCGGTGCGCTCCAACTGGCCCACCAAGTTTCTGGCGCACGCGCCGTTTCCGATTATCAGCTATCATTCCTCCTTTCCGTACAAGGAATTCGGCTATTGGTCCGACGCGGTCATGCCCCAGATCTATCCCCATGGCTGGACCGGGGTAAGGAGTCGCCCCAGCGGAGCCATCAATTGGACCGATGTAAACTGGTATAACTGGCAGAAGTCGCTCATCGGCAAGTCTTCGGTCATTAATGGCCAGACCATCTATTGGACTAACGCCATTAAGCCGTTGGCGCCGGTCAACCATGTCTATGGTCCCAACCCGCCCAATAGTGGCGTGTCCGAGATTCGCCCGGAGTATGTCATGGAGTTTGTGGATTACCTGAACGCCGATCCCACGCCGCAAACCGTCGGGGGCTACAAGGGCGGCAACTTCTGGCGGGCTGACCTGCATGGAGCCGCGCAGTGGGCCAACATCAAGGTCAGCACGATCGGCTCGTTTGCGGGCATCGTGAATAATATTGTCATTGATGATCCGAATGCGACGGTAGTGGGGAGTTGGACCCCAACCCGGACCTTTTATAACGGCGTTTTCTACGGCAACGGCAGCAACACCGATACCAACTCCTTTGGCACGAATTATTTAACCAAAGCGCAGGGTGACGGCAGCGCCTATGTGCAATTTACCCCCAATATTATCGTGCCCGGCGACTATAAAGTGTACCAGTGGCATCCGTACTTGGCAACGGCCTCGGCCAGCGTGCCGCACATTATCACCCACAGCGGCGGGACCTCCACCGTTTATGCCAACCAGACGACCAATCCGGGAACCTGGAGTTTGTTGGGCACGTTCAACTTTGCCGCCGGCACCGCCGGCTCCGTCCGCATCACGGACGGCATTGCGGAGCCCGGGGCGGTGGCTGCGGTGGATGGCATCAAGCTGGTCTTTGTGCCGCCAGCCTCCGTACCGGCCGCTCCGACCGGCCTGAGCGCCATGGCGATTGACGGCAGCCAAATCAAGCTGGCATGGACTGATAATGCCACCAACGAGACTGCGTATGTGGTTGCCGGCAGCACAGTGGCGGGCGGACCTTACACGAACCTTGCCGTTTTGCCATTCAACACCACGAGCTACACCAATATCGGGCTGATTCCCGCCACCACCTACTACTACATCGTGTGGGCTACGAATTATCTGGGCGCTTCTGCGGTCTCAGCCGAGGCTAGCGCTACAACTCAGGCTCCTGAAACGCCGCCTACCATCACGACCCAGCCGCAAGGCCAGACGGTGGTGTTGGGAGAGACGGCCGCGTTTAATGTCGTGGCTACGGGTGGCATTCCGCTGTCTTACCAGTGGCGCTTCAACGGGGCGGATATTGCCGGGGCCACGGACAGCAGCT
>JAAYVL010000080.1 GCA_012517205.1 Verrucomicrobiota bacterium | reverse complement strand
GGGTGGCGGTGCTGCTTTGCCTTTCGACGGTGTATTGCCGCTACCATTACGTGGTGGATGTGCTGGCGGGCCTGGTGACCGCGGCGGTGGTCATTCCCCTCGGCAACTGGCTCTATTTCCGCTTTAGCCGCCCCGCGCCGGCCGACGCAACCCCGGCCTCCGGCCCGCCCTCAATCGCGCAAAAACCGTGAAGCCCGTTCCCTCCCGGGGACAAGGTCGCGCCCGGGGCAAGGAACCGGCGGGAGGATTGTTTTCCCCTGGAACAAAGCACGAGAGGAAGAACGGTCTGCGCGCATAGCCGCTTTCCTCTCCTCCGGTTGCTGCCCGGTTTTGCTCCGCATCCGCGGCCAATCATTCCCCCGCCACCGCGATCCGGCCGCCGGACTCCGGCGTTGCGGCGCCGCCGCCGGGTCGGGCCTTCGCGGGGGCCGGCTTCGGCTCCCGGCGGGGGGAGCCGGAGTGTTAAAATTTTAGCACTTTCGACTTGACTGCCTTCCGGGAAGTGTTAAATTTTTAGCACATTTGTCATGCCTATCGAAACGCATCTCAGCCGCCGCGAGCGCCAGATCATGGATGTTTTGCATCGCCACGGGCGCGCCACCGCCGCCGAAGTGCAGGCCGCCCTGCCCGCCGCCCCCGGTTATTCGGCCGTCCGCGCACTGCTGCGCATTTTGGAAAAGAAGGGACACGTCCGGCATCACCGCGCGGGCGCCAGCTATGTGTATTTGCCGCGCGCCTCGCGGGCGACCGCACGGCGTTCGGCGTTGCAGCGGGTGGTCGCGACGTTCTTTCAGGGGTCGGTGACGCAGGCGGTGGCAGCGCTGCTGGAAACGGCGGACACCCGGCTGACGGATGCGGAGTTGAACAAATTGCGCCAAATGATAAACCAGGCTCGCAAGGAGGGCCGTTGATATGAACCCATTGCTTGAAACTAATATGAACAAGTTGCTTGAAACTATCGCGAGCAACCTGCTGCGCCTGGGATTCGTCCCGTGGTTCTTTGGCGTCGGGCTGCAGAGCGTCGCAGTGCTGGCCGCGGCGGGCGGTTTGTGCCTGCTGTTGCGGCGGGCGGCGGCGGCGACCCGGCATTGGATTTGGTTTCTGGCGGTCGCCAGTTTGCCCTGCCTGATGCTGCTGGCCATGGCGCCGCCCGTCTGGCAAAAGCCGCTTTGGGGGGTTGCCACTGATTTGAACTCCGGCAACCAGTTTTCACTTACGCTGACGCTGGGGCCGGATAATGAACGGGTCAACGCCCCCAAGCCGCCGCCGCCGGAAACCACAGCGGCCACCGCGGCCAACGGAACCGGACGGCGGGCCACCGAACCGGTCACCGCGCAGTTCCGGACTGCGTGGCTGGCGCTGGCCGTTATAGTCTGGCTGCCGGGAGCGGTCTGGGGGTTGGCTTCCGTGCTGGCAGGGCAGCTTCAGTTGCGCCGCCTGGCGCGCAGCGCCACTCCCCTTTTGAGCGAAACGCGCACCGCCGTCTCCCAGAATCGTTTGCCGCGAAATGAGGCGGCGAAAAACACGCCTCCGCCCGCGGGGGAGGAGGAGCGCGGGGCCGGGGATGCCGACTGGGCGCTCCTTTTGAAAGAAGTTGGGGAACGGCTGCGATTGCGGCGGCCCGTGCGGCTGTTGCTGGCCAGAGACAATTTGATGCCGGTAACGTGGGGTTGGTGGCGGCCGGTCGTGCTGCTGCCGGCGGAGGCGGCCGAGTGGCCGGCCGGGCGACGGCGGGTTGTGCTGTTGCACGAACTGGCCCATGCCAAACGCTGGGATTGCCTGACGCAGGTCATTACACGGGTTGTTTGCGCTCTCTACTGGCTTAATCCTCTGGTTTGGGTGGCCGCGCGGAGAATGAGTATTGAACGCGAGCGGGCCAGTGACGACTGGGTGCTGCGCAGCGGGTATCGAGCTTCGGATTATGCCGCGCACCTGGTAGCGATCGCCCGTCGTTTCCAGTGGCAGCCGCGGTTAACCGGCATTGCCATGGCGCGCTCGTCCCAACTGCGCGGGCGGGTGGCGGCGATCGTGGACGCCTCGCGTGCGCGCGGGCTGCGGCCCGCCACCGCCCTGGGGATAGCTATTCTCATGAGCACGATCGCCTTGTCGGTGAGCGGGCGCAGTCCCGCCGCCACCCGCAGTCCCGGGGAGGACGCGGCTCTCCGCCGGGAGCAGTTTGACCGGCTGCAATCTTTTATCCGGGTCAAGGAGCAGCAGGTGCGGGAACTGTCCACCGCGGTGGGCGAGCGGATTCCTCCGGAAATTCGGCGCTTCTTCGCGGCCGCCCGCCGGGAAGATTGGCGGGCCATGACCAACCAGGTTGAGCATATCATACTGCCATACCAGCAACACCAACGGGGAACCAATCCCCCCCTCGAAGTTTCCCGGACCGTTTACCGGCAGCCTGTGATGGAGATTAAACTGGCCTACGATCACATCGCCAACTGCACCCCCAAATATACAGCGCTCCTGGCCGACGGCATTATTAGCTCCATCCCGGCGGGCAGCATCTATTTTGGCGGCACCGACCCGGGCCGCGGTGTGCCGACAGCCTTCTGTCAGTCCCACGCGGAGGGCAATCCGTTCTTCACGCTGACTCAGAACGCCCTGGCCGATGGAACCTATCTGGACTATTTGCGCGCCATGTATGGAAGCAAAATCCACCTGCCGGACTATGCCGACGCGCAGAAATGCTTCCAGGAATACCTGACCGACGCACAGCAGCGGCTGAAAGAGAACCGGCTCAAGCCGGGGGAAAAGGTCGAGCAGGTGGGCAACCATCAAGTGCGGGTGGGTGGCAAGGTCGCCGTCATGTGCATCAACGGCCTGCTCGCCAAGGTTATCTTTGACCGGAATCCGGAGCGGGAGTTCTATCTCGAGGAAAGTTTTCCGCTGGATTGGACGTATCCGCACCTGGTGCCACACGGGCTGATCCTGAAGCTCAACCGCCAGCCACTGGCGCAGTTGCCGGAGGACGTGCTCGCCCGGGATCACGAATACTGGAGCAAGCTGGTCGCCGGCATGTTGGGGGATTGGCTTAACGAAAAGACGACGGTGCGCGAAATCACCGACTTTGTTGACCGGATTTATGTGCGGAAGGATCGCCAGGGATTCTCCGGCGACCCGCTTTTCATTCAAAACGATTACGCCGGGAAGATATTCTCGAAACTGCGAAGTTCCATCGGCGGCATTTACGCCTGGCGGTTGAATCCCGACCTCGATGTCTGCCCGGCGGAATATCATCCCCAATCGGAAGCCGAACGGCAACGCCTGAGCCAGGAGGCGGATTTCGCTTTCCGCCAGGCCTTCGCCCTTTGTCCCTACAACCCGGAAGGGATGCTTCGGTATGCCCAATTCCTGATGCAAATGGAGCGGTTTGACGACGCGCTGCGGGTGGCGGAGACATGCCTGAAAATGGGCGCGCCCGACGACCAGTTGCGGGCATTAATAGATGATATTAAGAGCCGCCAGAAGCGGATGTCGGAATAAAGGCGGCCCCGAACCGCTTGTCGCCAAAGGACAAAAGGCGCAGGCGGATGGGCAAACGAATATCAGCAACCAGCGGAAGCCAGCCTCCCCGTAATCCCCAGCGCGGGATATGTCCAGGTCCGCATCCGCCTGGGCGCGTGCGCGAAGGTACCCGGCGCAGGGCGAGGATCCGGATACGACCGCGCCGCACTCAAGGCCAGTCGCAAGTCCTCCCACGACGCCGCTGACGGCCTTGACATCCTCCCGCCTGCGGTTTTCCGGTGCTGCCACGGTTCGCTATGAGTTGGCGGTGCGCCGCGGTTTCCGCGCCGCGACCGGGCGGCCTAGTCCCGCGGCCAACGCCGCCCCCCGCTTTTCCGGCGCCGAACTGCCGCCGTATGCCTCCAGGCTTTGCGCTGCCGTTAAAAGCGGGGAGACGCCCCAGGTTATGGGGCATGGTGTTTTGCTTTCCCTGCGGCGCGGGCTTGCCTATCTTCCGGCGCATTCGTCGCGCGATGGCTGATTATCCAACAACTCGTGCCGGCAGGGGGCGAATGCTCCCGCGGATCGGTTCGCCGGCCTACCACCTGTTGCTGGCGGCGGTGGCGATTTTAATCCTGGGGCCGCTGGGCGGGATTTCCGCGGCGTTCATGAACTTTTCAATCGGCTTCTTCATTGGCGGCCAGGTGCTGGCGGGCATCCTGGGCAGCACCGTGACCCTGCCTTACGGGCCGGAAGGGCGGCACGGGGCGAATTATATGCAGACGATGGCGGCGTCGGTGGCGGGCATGAGCGGCATGGCGGTGCTGGCGCAGGCGATGGTATGGCTGGGGTTGCCCGAACCGCCGGCGTGGAAGCTGGCGCTGTATTTCATGTCCATCGGGATGTTCGGCGTCGGGGTTGGAATGCTCTATACGCCGGTGCTGGTGGACCGGATGCAACTGGCCTACCCGTCCGGCTTCGCGGTGGCCAACATTCTGCGGGCGCTGACGGACCCGAACCTGTTAAAGCGGTCGGTGGCGAAGCTGGGCGGCGGAATGCTGACGGGCTATGCGGGCGGATTGTTCGCGCTCAAGTTGCCGGCGCTGGCGGGGCTGGGAATGTCGCCGTCCAGCATCGCGGCGCTGACCCGGTTAAGCCTTTCGCCTTCGACATTCGGGGCGGGGTTGATTGTGGGAGCGCGGATCGCGGTGCCGGCTTTGGTGGTGGCCCTGATCGGCAAGTGGCAAACGCCGCGCCTGGTAAGCCTCGGCTGGCTCGAACCCGGGGAGCCGTTCCGCAAAATTGGCTTCATCATCGCGCTGGGAACCATCCTCGGAGCGGCGGTCCTGGACGTGGCGCTGATTCTGATCCAGGCGGCGCGGCGGTTCCGGCTGAAAAGCGGCCCGGTGGAGGGGCCGGCGGCGGATTGGAAGCGGGTCAACCTGTTTCGGCTGGTGCTGTGGGTGGGGTTCTGGGGCGCGGCGACGGTTTTCTTCGGCAGCCAGGTGCTGCGCCAACCGGTGTTCTTCCTGGCCGTCGCCGTGGGACTGAGTTTTCTGTTTGTGCTGGTGAACGGCATTTCGCTGGGAATCTCGGATTGGAACCCGATTTCCAGCGCGTTTGTGCTGACGGTATTCATCCTGGCGGCGCTGGGGCTGCGCGATCCCGGGGTGGGCCTGCTTTGCGCGGCCATTCTGCTGATTGCCTGCACCGAAGGGGGCGATATGCAACAGGATCGCTCGACCGGCTGGCGGCTGGGGACGAACCGCGTAACGCAGTTTCGTTATCAGGTTATCGGCATCGTAATGGGCGCGGCGCTGGCGGTGGTGCTGGCGAAAGTCTTTATGCACTCGTATCCGGTGCTGCGCGTGGACCAGTTCACCCATCCGCATACCGGGGGCGCGCAACAGTGGCAATCAGCCATGACCTACAAGCTGGTCGGCGCGCTCAACGGCATCACCACCTCCCAGCCGCAGGTGATGCGGGCGCTGCGGCTGGGCGTGCTGCTCGGCCTGGCGATCGAGATCGCGCGCAAATTGATCAAGCGCGTCCCGGCCTATCAACGGGCGCTGAAAACCTCCGCCCGCGCGCGCGCGGGCAATTTCCTGCTGGACGCGGTGCTGCTGCCCAGCCCTTACGCCTCGGCGTTCGGCGGGTTTGTCGAGTTGCCCACGGTGTTGTGGTGGACGGCGGGCGGCGTGGGGTCTTCGGTGTTTGATTACGCGCAGGCGCGGCGGGCTTTGCGCCGTCCCCCGGCGGCCGCCGGATCGTTGCCGCCGGATATGAGCACCATGTCGCTGATCGGCGGCGGCCTGATCGCGGGCGATTCGCTGGCCGCGTTGAGCGTGGGCCTGTATGGCTTGATCCGGACGGTGCTATGACGCCCTGAGCGTGCTATAGAACAATAAATATGAGCCAGCCAACTTCGCCGTCGCCCGCGGGCGCCAAATCCGCCGGGGAGCTGATGGTCGCTTACTTTCGGGATTTTGGCGTGCTGAAAGAAACCCGCAAAGAGTATTGGGGCATCCAGGTGGTGAATTTCCTGGACTGCACCTTTTACTTTGCGCTGCTGACCATCGCGACGGTGTTTTTGTCGGAAGACCTGGGGCTGAACGACCGGTGGGCGGGCTATTCCACGGCGGTCTTCACCTCGGCGACGTCGCTGATGTTGTTTGTTTCGGGGATGTACACGGACTGGCTGGGGATCCGGCGTTCCCTGATCCTTTCGATGGCGGCGATGCTGGTGTTGCGGCTGGGCGTGCTGGGGGTGGGGCTGGCCCCGGGCCTGCCGCACCGGGGGCTGATCGCCAGCGTACTGCTGCTGTTGATGGCCCCCTTCATGGCGGCGATTCAAACCGTGTTTCAATCCGCTTGCCGGCGGTTCACGACCCGGCGCTCGCGCAGCGCGGGATTCAACCTCTGGTACCTGTTCATGAACATCGGCGCGGCGGCAGCCGGCTTCAGCATTGACATCGTGCGCAAGCTGCTGCATTTGCCCAACGCCCACATCTTCACGATGGGCGTGGTGCTGGCGGCGCTGTGCCTGGGGGTGGGGGTGACGATTATCCGGCGCGAAGATCAACTCGTGGGGCCGGACGAGCCGCCGGAAGCGAAGGAACGGGAAGCCCGGGTCGAGCGCAAGCCGCCGCTGCAGGCAATTCGCGAGGTGGTGCGGGAACCAACGCTCTGGCGGTTGCTGGTGCTGATCGGGCTGATCCTGGGCGTGCGCGCCGTTTATGCGTATTTGTATCTGCTCATGCCGAAGTATTGGCTGCGAACGATCGGCCCGGACGCGGCCATCGGCACGCTCAATGCCATCAATCCCATCGGCATTGTGATCGGGCTGATCCTCTTCATCCCCATCGCCAACAAGTTCAACGTGTTCAGCATGCTCGTTTATGGCGCGATGGTGTCGGCGCTTTCCTTGTTTCCGCTGGCGCTGCCGTGGCAGTGGTATGGCGCTGACATCGCCCGGGCGCACTATCTGATGGCGCTGGCAAGCATGGTGATTGTGACGGTGGGCGAAGTTGCGTGGTCGCCCAAACTTTATGAGTACACCGCCGCCATTGCGCCCCGGGGCC
>JAAYVL010000151.1 GCA_012517205.1 Verrucomicrobiota bacterium | reverse complement strand
GGGGCAGTATTCGCACTTAAGTGGGCAACAGTTTTGCGTCCAGATCAACAGCACCCTGCGGGGGCTGGGTCTGGCGCCGGTGGAGGAACCGCCCGCCCCGGTGGTCTTCGGCCCCAACCCGGTCACCGGGCTGGAGATCGTCAATGACGCCGAAGACGGAGTTCGGCTGCGGCTGAATGTCGGAGCCACCCATGAAGACATTATGGTCTTTGGGCAGCCACCCTGCAGTGCGGGTCGGATGAAACCCCGTCGGGTCTATTACCTGGGCCTGCTGGGCCCGAGCCAAAACGGGCAAAGCGACATCACAGACCTCTACGCCGCCCGGTTTGGACGACCCGCCTCGGGTCAGAAGGTGTTTATCGCCGTGGTTCAGACCCGGAACGGCTGGAAAGGCCAGAGTCGGGTTCACAACGCCATCGTTCCGCCGCCGCCGATGTTGAAATCTCAGCAAGCGGCTGAAACGGCAAAGGTTAAGAAATCGAAGCCCACCACTGCCCCGGCCTCCACCGCCGCCCACAAGACCGTTCCTTCTCCGTCCTTCCAAGCCATGTACAACGGGAGTACATCGGAAGCCCGGCAGGAGTACATAGAAAATAAGCATGAGTCCCCTTTGAGCCTCCTTTGTACCCCCGTTGTACACAGCCTAATGGGAGCGTTGGGCTGGCTGGGGCGGGTGGGGCGGGTTTGGGCGCGGGCCTGAGCCGGAAGGGAGGGATGGACGACTTGCGGATGATGTAAAAGGACGTTCCAAGGCGGGAGGGAGAGGACGCGAGCGTTCGGCAACCCCGGAACGGGAGGCCGGGTGTTGTCGCGCGCCCTGGTTTTTCGGCGGACTGGAGCCACGGTTGGCGGGGACATTTCCCTACCCGGGCGGAGGTTGCTGCAAGGCGACTGCTTGCGTTGCGCTCATCGCGGGCGGCGTATTCGCCCAATTGGAGTGAGGTTGGTTGGAGATTTAGCCTCGGGCTATGCGCACAGGGCGAATGATTGACGGGATTGGTTCGGGAACCTGCTCAGGGACTTTGGTTGTGTAGATCTTGAGCCGAGGAGGTTGCGGCTGCGGGTTGGGTGGCGGTTCAGCGTTCCAGAGGGGGTGTCTTGCTATGCGGCAAAGGTTTCGGGGTTCATGCGCGTGAGCGCTTGATAAGACACGACATAGTCCGGCACCTTATAAAAGCTTGGAGCACCCTTTTTTCGCAGCAATCTCAAACGATGGCGTTGGCGTTGCGTCAAGATAGTGGCAAGGCGGGCGATTTCGGCAATCTTGCGCCGGCCAACCACGTCCCCAAGGTCAACCAACCGCATTGGATTGATAGACGCTTTCACCCGAGCCCCTGAACCCGAAAAGCGGCTTTGGGCTTAGCAGAATCTTTTCCTCTTTATCTACAAAAACGTAAGCGCCGATATCAAAGGGCCCGGGCCATTCACCTTCCGTTTGATCACATATACTTGTTGGAACCTGCCTGACCCGATATCCTTAACGCGATTGCTTTGACCACCGCAGCGAAACCATGAAAGAGACGATTACCATTACCACCCTCGTCGAGAATAGCGTCCACGCCCGCGGCCTGCAGGCTGAACACGGTCTTTCTTTCCACCTCCAGGCCGGATCACGCAGCCTCCTCTTTGATACTGGCCAAAGCGACTTGTTCCTGCGCAACGCCCGGCAACTCCATATCAATTTGGCAGAAACGGAAGCCATCGTTCTAAGTCACGGCCATAACGACCATTCCGGGGGATTGCGCACCGCCCGACAAACGGCGCGCCGGGCGCGGCTATTTCTTCACCGCGCCGCCCTTGCGCCGAAGTTCGCCCGCAACCCGGACGGTTCTACCCGCGCAATCGGCATGGATGCTTCAACCGCCAAAGAGATCGAATCTGCACCTGAAGAAGTCGTTTGGACCCCAAAACCTGTGGAAATCATGGAAGGCATCTTCGTCAGCGGTGAGATTCCCCGCCAAACCCCTTTTGAAGATACCGGCGGCCCCTTCTATCTGGATTCTGCGGCCACCCAGCCCGACACTTTGCCGGATGATCAGGCGCTTTTCTTTGATACCGCCAACGGTCTAGTGGTGCTCCTGGGATGCGCGCACTCAGGCGTGATCAACACCCTTGAATATATTCGCCGCCTCACCAACGGCAGACCCATCCAGGCTTTGCTCGGCGGCATGCACCTGGCTGCGGCCAGCCACGAACGCATGGAAAACACCCTTGCCGCTTTCCGTCGGCTGGGAATCCGCTTCCTGGGGCCGTCTCACTGCACGGGCTTCCCCGCCCAGGCCCAATTATGGAATGCCTTTCCCGGGCATTGTACTACGTGCGCCGTTGGGACAACTATGCGTTTCCTGAGATAACACCGCTCGCAGCCAAGCAATCCAGCCCGCTTTTGAGAGACAGCCCACTCCGTGAGGCATTACTGTTCTCTTGCTTAATAAACAATGGCTGCTGGAGTTCTTTTTGTTGCGCCGATAGCGCATGCTGGCCTCTCGATCCTCGGCGTGGAGTTCCTGCCAGCAGCCTTAGCAGGCGCTTTGCCTGCCTCGCAAATCTGCCTATAAATCGGCCTCAGCAGTTGCTTGGCTTCTTGCGGCGGCTTGGACGCTTCAGCGTTGTAGCTTATCGAAGATTTAGCGCGCTTCCAGAGTCGTTCTCCCGTTCCCAACCGGCATCCATGCCAAGTCAGCAATCCGCCCCCGTTAACAGGCCAGTTCTCCCCTGCCCAGCGCAGGCCGCTGGAGTCGAATCTTTTACCTCCTTTTTTCCTATAAACACCCGGAAATGAGCCGTTCTCAATCCAAATCCGCAGGGACAAAACTCCGCCGAATGGAACAAGCTTCCCGGGCCTAAGCAGGCCGCCACTTGAGAGGCCTTGGCGATTCATTGGAGCGGGTGATGGGAATCGAACCCACGTAGCCAGCTTGGAAGGCTGGAGCTCTACCATTGAGCTACACCCGCCCATTTGCAGCTAATCATATTAGCGGAAAGCGGGATGTCAATACGGAGGACGTTTTGTGCTGTGGCCCTTAATAGGGTGACCCTGCCCGTAGCGAAGAATAACGCGGTTAAGCGTTGGCGGCGGTTTAAACGGTGGCCAGAGGACAGGCCGGCAAGAACACGGTGAAGCAGGTTCCCTGTCCGATCTGAGTGTGAACATGCAGGGCGCCTCTAGCCTCCTTAATAAGGCGCAAAACGATGTTCAACCCCAGGCCGGTGCCTTGTTGCGTGCCTTTGGTTGAATAATAGGCTTGGAAAATTTTGGGCAAGGCCTCAGGCGGAATTCCCGGCCCGTTGTCGCGGACGGAAATTTTCAAAACCGGCGGAGTGCCCTCAAAGTTCTCCACATTGAGCAGCCGCTCCTGGGGGCCATCCTTGAACGTCACAAAATCAATCGGTTCGCTCAGCGTGCAGCCTTCGATTTCCACCGTATGCGTCTGGGGAGAGCACTGGAAAGCATTGACCACCAGATTGAGCAGAATTTGGATGAAATCAGTCCCATTCATCCCTACGGCGATGTCTTCGGCCAGCGGGTGTAAAATGAACTGGTTGTTTTGGAGGCTGGGATGCACACGGACCAAATGGCCAAGATCGACAAGCAATTGATTGACTCCCACCCGGGGTGTTTCCGCGGATTGCCGCCGCAGAAAACTGAGGTAGCGGCGGGAGATTTCGACGCAGTTTGTCACTTGGCGGGTGATGACTTTAAGCCGGTCTTTGATGAATCCGAGGTCCTCCAGTTCCAATTGTGACGCATTGCCAAGGCGCTGGTTCAGGAGTTGGGTGAATCCGGAAATAACCGTGAGCGGCCCGTTAATATCGTGGATGATGCTGGCGTAAATGTCGCCGCGCGTCCGCGCGATTTGCTCCTCGACCTTTTGGTGCTGAAACTCTTGCAGGAGTTGCTGCAGTTTATCGGCATTAGAACGGATTTCGCCCTGCAAGGCGCGACGCTGCATGGCGTTGGCCACTGCGGCGCGAATGGTCGGAACATCAAACGGCTTGGTGATATAATCGCTGGCCCGCAGACGCAGCGCCTGCCGCATGAGATCGGTGGTTTCAAAAGCCGTCAGCATGATCACCTCGATATGCGGGTCAACGTACTTCAGACGCTCCAACACCTCGAGGCCGGACATCGCGGCCATTTTGATATCCAGGATGGCCACATCCACCTTGTTTTTCTGCACCAACTCGATTGCTGTCACGCCGTCCCCGGCCATGATGATCTGGTAATCGTCCTTAAAGATGACCCGCAATGACTCGCGCACGGGATCCTCGTCGTCCACGAAAAGGAGGGTGCGCTTCGCGGGCTCTGGCGACGGCGCCAGTGTCGTCTCGGCTTCCATTGGCGAAGTCGTGGGCATCGTCAAACGTGAATGTCGCTGCACATTAACATCAGACCGCGCGCTAGAACTACCAAGTTCAGCAGGATCTATCTTCACCCAAACGCAAAACCTCGACAAGCGAAAAGAATAGAGGCGAAAAGAATAGAGGAAACGGAGCGGCCGTCTGGCACGAATTAAAACCGAATACATCGGAAGCAGAAGTTCCAGCAATTCACTCACCGCTGACCTATAGCCCGGCGGAGCGCGAGCGAGGCCTCAGCCGCTCCGCGCAAGAAGGCTATGTTGCTCCGACCTTGGCTTTGGCGGTGGCGCGGCGTTCAGCGATGTCCCGATTCCGGAGCGCGAGCGGCGACGTGGGTTGTGGCGGACGAGACTTGGGCCGAAAGCAACTCATACAAACGGCGGGTAATCCTTTTCGAAGCGGGCAGGTTGCAAGACGAACGCTCGGCAAATTCCATTTCATCTATCTCCGGCCAGTTCGAGACCGAAACTTTGATCCGCCGGCCATAAACAAAGAGACCTCGCAAACCAATGTTGCGGGGTTGAACCTCGGCAATATGGTCATACGGCACGACTAACCGGACTGAGTCGCCTTGAAAAATCAGCGCATCACTGGCAAGACGCAGGCAGCCAAGGTCGTCTGCATCATCCAAAATGGCCCGGATGCCGGATCTGATTCTTGGCGACAGGGTAAGCTGGACAATAAACGCTTCCTCTCCCCTGCTCTCTTCGGCAGGAAGCGACTTAACCAGGCGGGTGGCATAGGTGTTTCCCAGGCCAAAGGGAAGCAGGCTAACCGTAACCGCGACCACCAGCAGCGGAATCAAGATGGTAAGCAGGCCGAACTTAAGCAAGCTAACCAGGAGAATAGCAAAGAACAGCGGCAGCAGCAGAAGCACCCCGTAGGCACTAATGATCATCACCGCCGCCGCGGTAAACCGCTTCGGCTGAACGATTTCGATAGTTGGTGAAGGGGCTTGCATTACTCTTTACTTCACCTTTACTGGAGGCGGAAGCGCTGGAAAATCAAGATCAATGGTGATTGGGTTCGCGTTGAAGAAATCAGCCCCGCCCCGGCTGCCCGATAAACCTGCCTTCGCGGGCTACGACCTGGCCTCGCAGAATCACAGCCTGAGGACGGCCTTCAATCCCCATGCCTTCAAATGGATTATAATCCACATTCATAACTTGCCTCCCGGCTGAAATCGTTCCGCGATAGGTGGGATCGTAAATCACTAGATCGGCATCGCTGCCGGGCCGAATCGCGCCTTTGCGCGGGTAAAGGCCGAAGAGTTTGGCCGCCTGCGTGCTCGCCACCTCCACGAAACGGTGTAAATCCAACCAGCCCGGCTTCACCCCATAAGTGTGGAGCATATTCACCCGATCTTCGATGGCAGGGAGTCCGTTAGGTATTTGCGTGAAATCATTCACCCCCAACCGTTTCTGCGTGGCGAAGTCGAACGGGGCATGATCACTTGCCAGCGTGTTGATTTCGTTTTCACGCAGGGCGCCCCACAGGATTTCCTGATGACGGCGCTCGCGGAGCGGTGGCGACATTACGTACTTCGCCCCTTCAAAATTCGGGCGCTCGGCATAGCTCTTATCCAATAGTAAATATTGGATCAGCGTTTCAGCCCAGACTTTGGCTCCGCTCGCTTTCCCCACCGCAACCTCGCGCAAAGCTTCCGCGCAGCTCAGATGAACGATGTAAACATGAGCCCCAAGTAACTTTGCAAATGTCAGCAAATGATGCACTCCTTCCGCTTCAATAACCGGCGGCCGACTTTCGTGGTGCCACTCCGGCCCAGTCTTGCCTTCAGCCAGCTGTTGGGACTGCAATTCCGCGACCAGTTCGGCATTTTCACAGTGGGCGGCCGTGATGACCCCCAGTTCCCGGGCCAATCGCAACGTCAGGTATAGCTCCCGGTCGCTGAGCCCGAATGCGTCCTTGTAGGCGAGATATACCTTAAAACTGCTAAGCCCGTGCCGGACTATTTCCCGCAGTTGTTTTTCCACCCGGCCGTCATAGCGGGATACCGTCATGTGAAAAGTAAAGTCGCAGGCGCAGTGACCTTGCGCTTTATCCAGCCACAGTTCAAACCCTTCCTGCGGATCCTGGGACCGATCCGGCCCCAGCACTTCTATCAGAGTCGTCGTGCCGCCAACAAGCGCCGCCTGGCTGGCGGTCGCGTGGCTATCCTTCGCCAAGGTTCCCAGGCACGGCAGATAGATATGCACATGCGGATCAACAAAGCCCGGAAACACATACTTAGCCGCCGCGTCAATAACTTCCGCTCCCGGAGGCGGCTGGATATTCGGCGCGATGCGTGTAATTGTCTCGCCCGCGCACCAAATGTCCGCAGCGTAGCGTTCCGTAGCGGTGATGATTTCACCGCCCTTAACCAGCACAGGCATACGCCCTTTTTAAACCGATAGCCTCCGCTTGGATAGCGCAAAATCCGTTATCCAAACTGGATTTGCCTTCGTTTTTACGTTTTTGCAAGCCGTAGTTCCAGAAGTTGTACGCGGCTGATTACTCTGGATGGGCGAAGCATGACAGTGGAAGCGATGCGCCCAGGCGATGATTGGGAAAACGAAGGATCCCTTTGGAGATGAGAACTATACCCGTGGGGACGAACGGTGTTTGCTCCGATGCCGTTTAGTTTGTCGGGAACGTCGGCGAAGCACTTTCCTTAATTCGTTTCGCAAAGTCCGCATGCGATTGAAAACCCCACGCAATAGCCCTCGGCGTTCTCTCGATGCGAACGACCGACGCCGTTTCCGGCGACGACGTTTAATGAGATCAAAGACCACCGCGCCAAGGAAAACAAGCGCAAGCAGCACTGCCACCCCTAGCAGCAGCATTTCGCCGCTAAAGAGCCTCAGGCGCAGGGCAAATTCGGAATCAGGCATGTTTCAAATGCTGATTCTATGGATGGCCTGCCGGATATCAAGGTTGCCAGCTTCGTGATCCAGGGCCAAGTTAGGTTGCAGATCTTTCACGGGTGTGTTATTCAACAAAGCAGCAGGTTTTCAATAGCTCCTGCTAAATCAAATGAACTCGTATGGCTCAAAGAGAGGCGGCGCAGCGCGTTTAGGATTCACCTTGATTGAATTATTGGTCGTCATAGCCATCATCGCAATCCTGGCCGCCTTGCTCTTGCCAGCTCTCGGCCAGGCGCAGAATCGCGCCCGGCGCACCGCCTGCCTTAACAACAGCAAGCAGATGGGTCTCGGCAGCCAGATCTATGCGGATGACGACGACAAACGCGCTCTAAGCGGCACCGCCAACTGGACCGACGACGACCTGAACTGGCTGTTCCCTCTATACCTTGCGACTATTAAGTCCTTTATTTGCCCCACGACTAAAAACAATATTCGCTTCACCAATGCGCGGGAGGTCACGGCCACTACTCCCAGTCCCTACACCCCCAACGACTCGGGGGTAAACAGTTATCAGGAACGCCTGCATGGCGGCACGAAATACCTGCCCGACCTTGTTAATAACGCCGAGGGGAAAGCGGGAACCATTGGGCACAGTTATGAAGTTGCCGGGTGGATTAATGCACGCCAGTCGTCCGGCGTCGGCGGTGCGATGATCCGGAAAACCCAAACTGCCGTGGCCAGTTATACCTACCGCCTCAACAATGCCGCGGGCGGATTCCCCGAATATAACTTCAACGGCCAAAGCGGGGGCCCTGCGGATATCTGGATCATCTATGATGCGGACGACCGATTGGCCTCAGACCCCTCGCGCCAAAATGAGGATTACCCGGATGTCGGAGACAATCACGGCACTGCCGGTGGCAATGTCGTGTTTTGCGATGGCCACGCGGAATGGGTTCCCCGAAAGTTGTATCTCTGGAAATGGTTTCGCGGCACCGACGAATGGCACGCAACCATTCTCCCTTGAATCGGTGGCGCCACGGCCTTATTTCTATTCTCGCAGGGGGGGATAAGAGCCGAAGCAACCCCGTTGCCAATGCGTAACGATTTTGCCTGCCCCCTGCGCCCTGCTTGACACCGCCGGGCGCCAGTACATAGGCTTGGCTCATGTTGCGCAATCTGACTTTTGCTACGATTGTAGTTATGACCACAACCGGAACCATCCCTCACCACGCCGGCGCAGCCAGTTATGGCGACGATGCCGCCTTTCTGAAGCGCCATACCGAGGTTATCGAACTCAGCGATGCGAAAGGCCTCGCCAAAGTGGCCGTGGTGTCCGCCTGGCAAGGCCGCGTTATGACCAGCACGGCCGGTGCAGACGCAGGTCTTAGTTTTGGCTGGATCAACCGCGAATTGATCGCTTCAGGCAAGCTATTGCCGCACATGAATGCTTTTGGCGGGGAGGACCGTTTTTGGATGGGCCCCGAAGGCGGACAATTCTCAATATTCTTCGCTAAGGGAGTGAAGTTTGAGTTCGAGAACTGGTTTACGCCGGCTGCTTTCGACACGTTGCCATTCAAGACCCTGCGCCATTCCCGAACCAAGGCGGTGTTTGCTTCCGAGTTCATGCTCACCAATTATTCCGGTGCCCGGTTCGAGGTAGCGGTGAATCGGGAAGTCCGTCTACTCAATACGAAGGCCGCCTGGCAAAAGTTGGGAGTGCCGCCTGCTGCGGAAGTTAGCGTCGTTGCCTATGAATCAGATAATAAGATCACCAATCGCGGCAAGCATGCGTGGCAAAAGAATACCGGCCTGCTTTCCATCTGGATTCTGGGGATGTTTACCCCCTCGCCTTCGGCTACCATTGTGGTCCCGATCAAGCGCGGGCCGGAGTCTGAACTCGGGGTGAAGGTCACTTCCGATTATTTCGGCCAGATTCCTCCGGAACGCCTCGTTGTCCGGGACGATGTGATCTTCTTCAGTGCGGATGGCAAGTATCGCAGCAAAATCGGCATCAACCCCAAGCGTGCCCGGGGCGTGTCGGGCAGTTATGACGCGGATAACAAGGTGCTGACTATCGCCCAATATACGCTGCCCTCTGGCGCGACTGATTATGTCAATTCGCTTTGGAAACTCCAGGATAACCCCTACGCCGGCGATGCCGCCAATTGCTACAACGACGGGCCACCCGCTCCGGGAGCCAAACCGATGGGCCCTTTCTTCGAACTCGAATCTTCCTCCCCAGCCGCCGCGTTGGCTCCCGGCAAAAGCCTTTCGCATGTTCACCGCACCATTCATTTGCGCGGACCGGAAGCGGCGCTTGATGCTGTGGCGCGGCGCGTGTTGGGCGTCTCGATTGCTGACATCAAGACGGCGCTCAAAACCCGGTGATGAACAGGGAAAAAGCGTTCCGCAATCCCAGCCACCTGCCAAGCTACACGAAACCAAGGCACTGGCCGCACTGGCTCCTGGTCTTTAACAAATCAGTCCACTCCCATGAAACGCAATAACCAAGGCATGTTCATCCTGCCGGATGGCCGGAATGTTCTGTTCACTTTCTGTCTCGTTAGTTCGCTCTTCCTCCTGTGGGGCTTCTGCAATGGGATGATAGATGTAATGGACAAACATTTTCAGGAGGAATTGCATTTGAGCCTGTCCCAATCTGCCTGGGTGCAGTTTGCCCACTGGATGGGCTATTTTCTCATGTCCATCCCCGCTGGCTGGCTGGCAACCCGCCTGGGCTATAAAGGCGGCATCATCGCCGGGTTGCTGTTGGTGGCCGTGGGAGGCTTCTGGTTTATTCCCGCGTCGAAGATCGCCGCGTTCTGGGCTTTCCTCCTCGGCGTGTGCGTGGTGGCGTCCGGGCTGACCTTTCTGGAAACCGTTGCCAACCCCTACACCACCGTGCTGGGGCCCCCACGCTACGCCGCCACGCGGATCAATACCGCCCAATCCTGCAATGGTGTCGGCTGGATTTTCGGCCCCATCGCCGGCAGCCTGTTCTTCTACGGCACAGACGCCGCCGGGCGGAGCACTGGTTCTCAAACACTCTGGATCCCCTACGCAGGAGTCGCTGTGGGAGTTCTCATCCTGGCCATCATCTTCTTTTTTGCCCCGGTCCCGGATATCAAAGCTGAGGACGAGTATCGCCAGGACGATAAAGACAACCATGCCGCAACGCCTGCCACCCCAGCGGCCCGGGAGGTAAACCGCGGGCTGTCGTATGTTCTGCTGCTGGGGAATGTCGCGGCGCTCATTGGCGTCTTCATCTTCATCTTTTGGCTGACCTTTGAAGGCCTCCATTTCGGCCCCAAACTGGTAGGGCTGGCCTCGGCCATTCCGCATCCGCCCGGCATGATCGTAAATGACCAAAACTCGGTGCTCATCGTGTTGGTTGCTGCCGCCGGCCTGGCTTTGGCCGCTGCGGCGATCTGGCTGATCGGGGTTACCAAACGCCTCTCGGGGCATAGTGTCTGGGCGCGCGAACACTTTTCCGGCGCCACCCTGGCCCAGTTCTTCTATGTTGCCGCCCAGTGTGGCATTTTTAGTTTCCTTATCAACTATATGACTTCCGAACCCCCCTCACTGCCAGCTTCCTGGCTTAAGGAAAGCACCGGCAAATGGGTCGAGGTGCGGACGGCTTTCGCAGGCGCCGATTTCAAAGACGTGTCAACCCTGGCGGCCAAACTTACAGCTCAGGCTGACCCAGTGTCGGCTTTTCTCACCGCCAACCTCTCCGAGGCAACCCGGCAAACCCTAGGCCGCTTTCAGGAAGGCGGCGTCAGTACCACAACGGCGCGCGTAGCCATCATGCAGGACCTCAACAGTCTCATTCTCAAGACCAATATCTACGCCCCGGAGCGATTTGCCGGAGTCACGCTGCAACCCAAGACCGCCCAACTGCTCGCGCCGGATGCTCCGCCGCGCAGTCTGCCGCGGCTCAACCGGTTATTGCTGACCGATGCCTATCCGCAGGAACTGGCCTTTCAGGACGGTATTTTCGGCGTGAGCAACCAATTTGCGGCCAAACTGGCGTCCGTAGGGTTCTTCTGCTTCCTTCTCGGGCGGGTCACAGGAGCCGCCATGCTGCGGAAGGTTTCCGCCCACAAGATGCTGGGGCTCTACAGTATGATCAATGCCATCCTCTGTTTCCTGATCTTTCTGAAGCTGGGCTGGCTATCGGTGGTATGCGTCTTCCTGTGCTATTTCTTCATGTCCATTACTTTTCCCACTATCTTCGCCCTCGGCATCTTCGGGTTGGGGGCACGGGCCAAGTCGGCTTCGGCTTACATCGTCATGGGCATCGTCGGCGGCGCCCTGCTCCCCAAACTCATGGGTGCAGTCGCCGATCATTACAACATGTCGCGCGGATTCATCGTCCCGCTGATTTGCTTTGTGTTCATCGCTCTCTACGGTTATGGCTGGCCCAAGCTGAGCCGCGCCAAAGCGCTTCACGGCGTGGGTGCCAGCGGTGGTCACTGATTTGTGGAAATCAACGCTTCGCGGGTAAAACAAAATACAGTCTCGCAAGCGGAGTTATTGCGCTCGTTCCGTATACGCGCCGTAAGATTTGTCGCACCAACGATCCCGTCTTTCGTAAAGATTCACTGCCTCTCAAACACGGGAAAGCATCCCTGGTAAAAGCCTCGTGCTTTTTGCAGAACAGCCTGTTTCCCTTTACCCTGGGGGCGCTGGCAAAAAAGCGGTGCCTGAGTGGGTAAATTACCTTGCTCGCAGGCAAGTTGCCGATAGGCAAAACAGGCAAGATGCCTCTCCACCGATTTCCCGGTTGGAAACCTGGGCTTGACCCACGTAACCGGGCGGTAACCGCCGGCATTCCGTACAACAAAAAGGGCCGGGTCGCCAGACCCGGCCCGTGAATCAATCTCCAACCCTTATTCGCTCTTGATGGTATAGAACGCCCGCGCCTCCGAACCCACCGGGATGGTGAAGGAGCCGCTGGGGGTGGTATTGGTCGCTACCCGCGTCCAATTCGCCAGCGGAGTGGTCACGTCGTCCGCCTTCAGGAGAACAAATTGCGCTCCCGCTCCGCCAGAGTAATTCAGACTGTTGCCCGAAATGCCGGTAATCGTCGGCCCGGTCAACGCAATTACCGTCACGGTATTGGTCTGCGCTGCGAACTCCCGCCAGTTGGCGTTATAAACCACGGCGGCCGTCAGATTGTAAGTGCCACTCGGAACCCCAGACCAGGTATACTGGTAGGGCGCGTTGGTAACACTGCCAATCAACGTCGGCCCGTTATAGAACGAAACATACTGAATCACGTTCTTGTTGACCGCCGTAAGATCCGCCGCAAGGTTGATCGTCGCCGGAGCCATATAACTGTCCCCATTGTTTGGAGCCGTCAGACTGATCGCTGGTTGCACCCCGTCCGCCGGATACAACTGAGACTGCGGCACGATGGAATAACCCACTGTGGCGGGGTTCGACCAATAGAGCCGGACAGAGGCATTGCCGGCTGCCTCAAAGTACTCCAGAACGAGGTCGTACTTGTTGGTGCCGGTCAAATCAATGGTGCCGGTACGCGGAACCGTCGCGCCTTGCGGAATCCAACTGTCCACGACCAACTGGCCGTCCACCCATAACCGCACCCCGTCATCGGACAGGGTCGTGAAGGTATAAGTGTCGGTGCCGGAACTCAAAGCCTGAACCTGCCCCACCCAGCGGGCGGTGAAGTAGTCAGCCGTAATGGCGGCATCAGGTGAGACAGCGACCCAGTTGAAGTTGACGTTCGGATCGGTGCGCACCAGCGTCGGATTGCCCGTGAAGGGACTGGTGTTGGTATGCGCAGTCCAGTAGCCGGCCTTGAGGCCGGTGCCATTGCCCAGCGCGACGCCGGACGGCAGGACCACCAAGTTGGCCACCTGGCTGGTGACTGAATACGCGCCATCGGAAACCACCACCGTGTAGGCGCCATAATCAGCCAACTGAGCATTATTCAACGTCAGGGCAGAAGTGGTCGCCCCCGGAATGGCTACCCCGTTGAAGCGCCATTGATAATAGGTGAACCCCGTCGTCGAACCGGTGGCCGCAACGTTAAAGCTGGCCGTCCCACCAGTGGGCACAACCTGGCTGACCGGTTGCGTGACAATGGTCGGCGGATCAAGCCGAACCACCCGGACGTTATCGTAGATCACGCCGGGCGAGTTCCCAAAACTGTCATAAGCATCGTTATACCCAAGCATGATATTGCCACTGGTTTCCGCAACGGCGTTGCTATACTGCAGAATCGTGGTGTGATTGATGCGCAGCGTCACCAGGTTCCCCACTTGCGATAACTCGACATCCGCCCACACTGGCGATTCGGACTGAGCCCCGTTGGCCGGACAACCGGCAATGTTAAACGGCGGTTTCTTGAAAACTTGCTGGAAGCCACTCACCGCCGCGGTAGCCCGATACGTCGGGCGAATCACGCCCGTCGTAGTGGCAGGCGCCGTGAGCAACCGATAATCCTCCGCACCGTCAGACGCCACTGCGGTCCAGAGCCCATCATAACTCGAGTTGGTATAACCAAAGTTATTAAGCCGCATCCAGTTGGTCTTGGTGCCCGAGTGATTAAGCCCAAAGATGGCAAACTCGGTGGTAGCCGAAGTGCCGCAGAACAAATACATATCAAACCGCAGCGCGTAATTGCCACTGAAAGTCTGCCCGGCAGGGTAAAGATTCAGTCCCGCGGCATTCAGATAATTGTTCTTGTTCACGTTCAACCGCAGCCCAAGGGTATCGCCGTTGGAATGCGGTGCCGGTGGCACCGCGTCAGCACTATAATCATAGGCAAAGGTGCTGGTATAATCCTGCAGGGATTGTTGCGAGCCAAACTGGACCGTGTAGTTGGCCGAGGAGTCCACGTTGAAGTTATCGGACCAGAGAACCGTCTCTGCCGGGTCTTCATCGTCAATAATTGTCGTGGTGGCCAGATTGGTTGCGCCCAGCCACTCCCGGCCCATGTAATCCATGCCGCCGGGCAATCCCACCACTACGGTGCGCGGACCATCCAAAAGAGTGTTGTCCTGCGGAGCGATAAGTCTGACGGTCTTAGTGCGCTCGCCGGCCTCAAAAACAACCGGGAAGTCAAAGTAATCAACCACCGTGTAATCCGTATCCTTCACCGCGGTGCCGGCGAAGGTGAAGACCGAGGAATCCTGGAGGAAGGTAACCTCGTTCGTGTTGCCACGGCTCCGGGAAATAGTGACGGTGCCGTAGTCATCCGCAACCCGCTCGTAAATTGAGGGGCTGACGGTAAGCGTAAGCATCGGGGTATTGGTGTCCACAATCTGCACCATGGGGGTGCCCCGCACCTTGTAGTCGTTGCTGGGGGTCAGCGTCAGAATGACGGTTTCGGTCGGCTCAGATTCCGCATCGCCCACCGCCTGCACATACAACTGCGCCGTGGCCACGCTGGCGGGGAATACCACGGAACCGGTCAGGTTCGTGTAGTCCACCCCGTTGACCGCCGTGCCCGACAACGTATAATTCACCGTCAGCGGCGCACTCAACTCCCCCTCGCGCGTGAGCGTGAACACGCCCGGCGCGCCCCCCTCGACGGTGCTGGCTACCGTCGCCGTGGCCGACACCGTCGGCGGCCAGAGATAGAACGAGAGGCTGGAGCCGTCATAGCTCGTAATCGCCAC
This sequence comes from Verrucomicrobiota bacterium, assembly GCA_012517205.1. Classification (GTDB taxonomy): domain Bacteria; phylum Verrucomicrobiota; class Verrucomicrobiia; order Limisphaerales; family UBA8199; genus UBA8199. The sequence continues at coordinate 2,712 of JAAYVL010000151.1, read as the reverse complement.
CGATTGGCCCCCCGGTGACCAGAATCGCGCATACTCGCGGGTGCTGTCCACGGTGATCAGATTGCCGGCGGCGTCAAAGGCCAGTTCCCGCCCGCGAGCGCCTCCCGCAAAGCTTTCCTTGAAGGCCCCGGTGTCCATGTCAAAAATATAAACTCGCCCGTCATCGTAAGCCACATACGCCACCAATCCGCCCTTTTCAAAGATGTCTATGCCGTCCGGACTGCCCGCGTAAGCCTTGGAAGCCGACCAGATGACATTGAAGGCACTGTCAAACTTTACGATCGGGGCCGCCTGATTGGTGGCCGAACGATAAGAGCTCAGGTACCAATAGCCAGCCGAGTCCCGGGCCACATCCTTGCCATAGTAGTTATCTAGAGGGGCCGCCGAGACTACCCGGGTGCCTTTATCATTCGCTGTCGCCGTGGCATTGGCTCCCAAGTCATAACGGATCAGTCCCTTGCGGGCAACGTCGTTGTAATTGCCATTCACCAGATAAATGCTCCGGTCGCCCCCCGCCTGCGTACCCGTCACGTAAATGCTGTTTACGTATTGATCGGTCGTCCTGTTGTTCGCGTCAATCAACTGCACGGCCGACAACAAATCCGGACTCAGTTCATAGCAGAGGTCATTCGAGAGATCGGCGACGTAAAGGCGGCCGTCCGGCCCGATGGTGCTCCTGCAGGGGCCGAGCGTGCCGCCCCAGGTCACCCCGGCAGTGAACGGCCCGGAAAAAGCCGCACCGTCCGCCCGCAGCACCCAAATCCCTTCCGGAGTATTCCGGCCAGCGGCAGTCGTCGCGGTCGTGGCATTGGAGATGAACACCCGGCCGAAGTTCGTGCTCGCGGGATTCTTTTCAACGGAGATCCCGGTGGGGGTATAGAAATTCCGGTCAGGGCCGTCGGCCACATACTGCGTCCATGCCTTGGCAACATTGTTGGACACGATAATCGAAAAGGTGGTTGCGCCCGGCATATCAAAACTCTTCTCGCCCGGCGTGCTGGCATCAATCGAATGCGCCATCGGCGCGCCATTGGTCAGAATGACCAGGCTCTGCGCCGCGTGATTCAGGATGAACGTCACATGGTCACCGGTCTTGGTGACCTGCGAGGCGTAGGGAACGGCTCGCGCAACAAAGCTGGACAGTGCGGTGACCGCCAGCGCCAATACCAAACCACGAATGGTTGGTCGCAGGGGGAAGGGGCTCGTTAATTTCATAGAGTTCTTGTTTGGTTGTTGCCCAACTAAACTGCCAGTGCCCAAGCACAGCAGAATCATTAGGCGGGTTATATTTTTCTCCTTTATAGTCCCCCGTTTAAATTATGCAAGAAAATAATTAGGGAAAATACCGGCAAATAATTTCCCGTTGGAGGCGCCTCTGCAAGGCCGGGGAGGCGTGGCCGCGAGATTTAACGCCGCAAATGGGGCGGCCACTCCAAGCCCGCCCCGAGACGCCTTCCCCAACGCAATCCAGCCCGGCTCCGTGAGGAACCCTGGCGCCGCTTCCGCCGCTCTTGAATCCAGGCGCGTTCAGGCGGGAGGGGCTTGGCCCCGCTTGAGCACGAACGGCGAGCGGTTTTTGCCTCAGCCAAGGGGGAGGCCGAAGGGCGACTATTCCTATTGACTGGTGATGATATCCTGTTAGGGTTGCCTTGGTAACGGAAACAATGCCATGCGCAAGCCGCGAATACATCGGCTGGGCGATTTGCAGCTCCGCATTCTGAAAGAGCTGTGCGACCGCGGTGAAGCAACCGTGGCCGAAGTTCACGCCGCCCCGGCGGCGAGCGCGAATTGGCCGATACGACAGTGGCTGCCCGGCTGCGGAAGAAGGAGGCGCACGGGTTGCCGCAGCAGCGCGTGGCCAGGCATCTTAAAGTATTTTGGGCCGATGGCCCGGTCGGCCATCGTAATTTATCGCACCGTCTGGCTGCCCCCCGGGCATTCACACAAGGAGACAGTATGAAAATAATACCCCTAAACTGGAAACGGTCACTGGCCGCCCTGGCATTGCTGGCGGCGTTTCACGATCCCGCCGCCTCTCCAGCCGGGGCCGAACCAGCTAAACCAGCCGCCGTTCCGGAATCGGCGTTGAAGGCCGCACCGGGCGTTCCCGCTTCCGTGGCGGTCCGGGAGGTGGAAACACGGCCCGCCGGAGTTCCTCCCGCCCCCGCCCTGCCGCCACCCGCGCGGGTTTCCCGCGAGCGCTCCGGTCCGGCCGGCAAAGGCGCGGGGCCAGCGGCACGAGGCGCCAAACTGGAGGCCCGGCTTAAACAGATACTGCTCAGTGAAATCAAGTTTGATGGCCAACCCCTAAGCGAAGTGCTGCGGATACTGCAGGAAGCGGCGCTCAAGCACGATCCGGACAAACTGGGGGTCAACTTTCTGATTAAGCCGACCTTCAAGCCCATTGCCGCGCGACTCGAAACGGCCCTCGGCCCCGGGTTGCCGCCTCCCGGCGCCCGCGTAGCGGTTGACGCAGGCCGAACGATCATCCGGTTCAACCTGCCCCGGCGGAACATTACGCTGAAAGACCTGCTGGATGAGATTGTCTTGGTTGCGGATTATCCCATCGAATATACGCTGGAGGATTATGCGGTGGTGTTCTCGCTCAGGCCGGAGGCGCCAATGCCGCCGCCGGGGGCGCCCATGCCCCCCGGAATGAGGGCCGCGCCGGAACCCGGACTCCCATGCCCGGGAAACGCCGGGCCGGCAACG
>JAAYVL010000047.1 GCA_012517205.1 Verrucomicrobiota bacterium | reverse complement strand
GGGGTTGATGCTGGAAAACACGGTGCGCTGCAACCTGGACTGCATCGGCTGCGACCGGCAATCGGCGGCGCGCATTCGCACGACGCCGCAGATGGATTTGAACCGGCTGTCGCGCATGGCGGACCTGGTCCACGAGCTGGGTATTCAAACCCTGTGCTACCTGAACCTGGGCGAGCCGTTTCTCTCGCCGAACATCGGGCCGGAGCTGGAGGTGCTGCGGCGCAAGAACCCGGATTGCAACATTTGGATTTCGACCAATGGGATCGTGCTGAATACCGACGCCCGGCGGGCGGCAGCGCTGCACGCCAGCCGCATCTATTTCTCGATCGCCGGTGTGAACGACGAGATGCTGGTGAAGTATGAGCGGCGCGGCAGTTTCCAGAAGGCTTACGCCAACATGAAAGCGCTGGTGGAATACCGCAACGCGCGCGGCCTTTCCCAGCCGCTGCTGGAATGGAAATACCTGCTGTTTAACTGGAATGACCACCCCCGCACCATCGAGCGGGCCATCGAACTAGCCCGGGCCGCCGGGGTGGATTTCATCTCCTTCTGGCCCACGCATAATCCGTTTTACGGCTGGTCCTACCGCTATGCCCTGGGCCGGCTGAACCACATCGGCATTGGCAACTGGAAAGGCCGCGAGCTGGATTTGCGCCCGCCCAGCGCCCCGGCTGCCGCCGGGAACAGCGCCGCCGCGGAGGCGCCGGCCCTTGCCCGCGAAACCCGCTGACGCACCTTGAAGGGTGGCGGCGCGCGCACGGCCCGCCGCAGCCCGCCGATGCCCTGGCGACCCCGTCCGCAGGCCCGGGGCCCATGCGCTGGTCCCGCCGACCGGGGCTGCCCGGGCTAGAGTTTGTCCAGGCCGGCGTTGGAGGAGAACTGGGTTTCGGCCTGCAGGTGGGGCTTAAGCCGCCAGGTGCCGGGAATGAGGTCGCACTTGCGGCGGAACCAGAGTTTTTGCAGTTGGCGCTTGGCTTTGAAAAGGATTCGCAGGGGGGCGCTGCGCCAGCCGCCGGGGTGGCCGTATTCCCGGCGGATCACGGCGGCTTCCTGGATCATATTGCGAATAATGCGCCGATCGGCGGACTGGCCCTGGGTGTGGTAACGATAGTCCACCAGCAAGGCCGGCACGTGCCCCACCCGGCAGCCGGCATGGCCAAGGCGGAGCTTGAACTCATAATCGGTGGCGTTCCGGAAATCTTTATGCCGATACCCTCCCAGCCGGGCATAAGTCGCGCGCCGCACAAAGAGCGTCTGGTGGCAGATGTAGTCCACCCCGTAGAGCAGAACCTTGAAGTCATAAACGGCCTCTTCGCGCCGGTAGATCTCGCGACCCTGGCCGTCCACAAACACCACGTCCCCGAAAAGGGCATCCCAATCCGGATGCTGCTGGAAGGCGGTGGCGACTTTTCGCAGGGCGCCGGCCCGAAAGCAGTCATCCGCGTTGAGAATCACCACCGCGTCGCCCGTCGCCCGGTCCAGGCCCTTGTTCATGGCGTGATAATGCCCCTCATCCTTTTCGGATACCCAGTTCAGGCGCGGATACTGCTGCAGCACCGCCACCGTTCCGTCAGTCGAACCGCCATCCACGACAATATGCTCCCAGTTCGTGTAATCCTGGTCCAGGACACTTTGGATCGTCGCGCCGATCGTGCCCACGCTGTTCAGGCATGGGGTGACGACCGAAATCTTCGGCGCTTCAGCCATAACGGAGTGTGTCATGTTGCGATGCGGCGGCAGTGTACCAGCATTATCCGCCTGCCCGCAATCTCAACTCCGGGTCGCAACGGCCGCGGCTGGAGCCGGCGCCGGGACGCTGCTCCGCGCTCGTGGCGGCGGCGGCTCCTGGAAGAGCGGGGCAAAACTGGTTGCCCGGCGGAAAGGCGATGGTTAGGATGCCCCGCGCAGACCGCTGATATGGACTCAACCCGGAATATGGCTGACGCTCCGGCCGGCGCCGCGCGCCCGGCGGCGGCGGCGGCATCCTCCCAGCCCGCCGCCGACCCCTTGAAAGAGCAGGTCCGAAGCTTCTGGAACCGGGAAAGCTGTGATACCGACCAGGCGCAGGCCGAAAAGTTCAGCCGCGCGTATTTTGAGCAGATCGAGCAGTGGCGCTACGGGGATCAGCCGTTTATTCATTCCTTTGCCCAGTTCACCCGCTATCACGGCCAGCGGGTGCTGGAAGTGGGGTTTGGCGCGGGCACGGATTTCATCCAGTGGCTGCGGGCCGGGGCGCGGGTGTCGGGGATAGACCTGACCGAAGAGGCGCTGGCCAACGTCCGCCATCGCATCGCGGTGTATGGTCTGCCGCCGCCGGAGAGCCTGCAGGTGGCCGATGCCGAGAACCTGCCCTTCCCCTCGAACACGTTTGACCTGGGCTATTCGTGGGGCGTGCTGCACCATACGCCGGATACGCGGAAAGCGCTGGCCGAATTGGTGCGCGTGGTGCGCCCGGGCGGGGAAATCAAGGTCATGCTCTATAACCGCCGCGGCCTCTACGCGTGGAAGATGTGGGTGAAGCATGCGTTGCTCAAAGGCCGCCCCTGGAAAAGCCTGCGCTGGGTGCTGGCGAACCATGTCGAAAGCCCGGGCACCCAGGGCTTCACAGACCGGGAACTGCGCCGGATGCTCGCGCCGCTGGGCCTGACGGATATTCGCATGGAGCGTTTTATCACCAACAACGACCGGGTGGTGCGCCGCCGCTTTCCTTACTGGCTGGGCGGGCTGGCAGCCGACACGCTCCTCGCGCTGACCGGCCGCCGCCTGGGCTGGTTCCGCGGCCTTACCGCACGAAAATCCGGCTGAAGCGGGAACCCCTCCCCGCGCGCCCGGCAGCATCCGGCCGATGCCCGCCCCACACCGGCGGTGCCGGCTTTCCGTTTGCCGGCAACCTTGTTTCATGGAGCTTCACGCTCTGTCGCGGGAACCACTTTTTCCGGGGGGTTCAAGGGGTCACTTGCTGGGATGACACGGGATTGGATGGGAGGGAATCCGACTCGCTACGGCTGGCATCCGCATCGCGGCGGCAGCGGCAACGGTCGCTTATTGCGTGCCGGGAAAAGCCCGCGGTCACGATGTCCCGGGCCTTTCCCCCTCAGGCAGATAAATCGGCTTGCTTTGGCGCGGTGCTGCCACTAACCAAGGGTATGCAACAGACCCGAACGTCACAGGCTCCACTCTACCCCGCCGAACGTCTTCTCCTGGGGCCGGGCCCCAGTCCCGTGCCCCTTCGTGTTTTGCGCGCGCTGGGGGCGCCGACCCTGGGCCACCTGGACCCGCAGTATATCGCCATCATGGACGAGACCTGCGAGCTGCTGCGGCAGGTTTTTCGCACCCAAAATCAGCTTACCTTCCCGGTTACCGGCACGGGTATGGCCGGCATGGAGTGCCTCGCCGTGAACTTGATTGAGCCGGGCGACGAGGTCATCGTCGGCGTCAACGGCGTTTTTGGCACCCGGATGAAAGAGATCATGGAGGGCTGCGGCGCAACCGTCCATGCCCTGGAAGCCGGCTGGGGCGACGTGTTTACCCTGGAGCAGATTGGCGCGGCCTTCGAGCGGCACCCGCGCGCCCGGTTGCTTGGCCTCGTTCATGCCGAAACCAGCACCGGCGCCCATCAACCGCTGGACGGCATTGCCGACCTGGTTCACGCCCGCGGCGCATTGCTGGCGGTGGACGCGGTGACCAGCCTCGGCGGTCATGATTTGCGCGTGGACGAGTGGGGCATAGACGCTTGCTACAGCGGGTCGCAGAAATGCCTGAACTGCCCGCCGGGACTGGCGCCGGTGACGTTTGGCGAGCGCGCGCTCGCGCGCATGGACGCGCGCAAAACCCGGGTGCAATCCTGGTATCTGGACGTCTCCCAGTTGCGGAAATACTACGTGGGGGGCGGCCCCAGCCGCTTCTATCATCACACCGCGCCCATCAACATGACCTACGCGCTGCGCGAGGCGCTGCTGATCGTCATGGAGGAAGGGCTGGAAAGCCGCTACGCGCGCCACCAACAGATGCACCAGCGCCTGCGCCGGGGACTGGAGGCCCTGGGCCTCAGTTACGTGCCCAAACATTCTCTTTATACCCTGAATTGCATTCACATCCCGGCGGGCGCGGACGATGCCGCCGTCCGACGCCGTCTGCTGGAGGAATATAACATCGAGATTGGCGCCGGGCTGGGCCCAATGGCCGGCCGGGCCTGGCGGATCGGCCTGATGGGCCACGGCGCCACGGTGCGCAACGTGGACCTCATCCTGGCCGCCCTGCGGCAGGTGCTGGGGCGGGGCTGACGACCGCCGCCGGGAGGGCGCCGCCGCCGTGCCAGGGCGCGTCCCATTAAACCGCGCGCAAACAACGTGAAAGGCCCGCGCATTCTGATCGTGGATGATGACCCGGGGCAGCGCAGCCTGCTGGATTCGTTTCTGCGCAGCCAGGGCTTTGCGACGATCCCGGTCAGCTCGGGCGAGGAAGCGCTGCAAGTCCTGCGGGCGGGGGGCATCAGCATGATGATCTCCGATGTCCGCATGCCGGGGCTTTCGGGCCTGGAAACCCTGCGGCGCGCGCGCCAGGAACATGCCGTCCTGCCCGTCCTGCTCGTCACCGCTTATGCCGATATTCGCGAGGCGGTCGGTGCCATGCGCGACGGCGCGCTGAATTACCTGGCCAAACCGATTGACCTGGACGAGTTGCTGGCCACGGTCCAGCAGGCGACGGGCCTGGCCCGGCCCGCGCCGCGGAAGTTCAGCGCGGACCCGCCCCTGCCGGCGCGGGTGGTGGCCCGGAGCCCGCTCATGCAGGCGGTGTTCCATGACGCGGCGCTGATCGCCGCCTCGGACAGCCGCATCCTGATTACGGGCGAGAGCGGCGTGGGCAAGGAGGTGCTGGCCGATGTCATTCATGCCTGGAGCCCCCGCGCGGCCGGCCCGCTGGTCAAGGTCAACTGCGCGGCCATCCCGGAGAACCTGCTGGAGAGCGAATTGTTCGGGCATGAGAAAGGGGCGTTCACCGGGGCGGGCGCCCGGCGGATCGGCCGCTTCGAGGTGGCCAATGAGGGCACGCTGTTCCTGGATGAAGTGGCCGACATGTCCCCGCCGCTGCAGGCCAAGCTGCTGCGCGTCACCCAGGAGGGGCGCTTCACCCGCGTCGGCTCCAACGCCGAACTGCGCACCAACGCCCGCATCCTCGCCGCCACCAACCGCAACCTGGAAGAGGAAGTCAAGGCCGGGCGTTTCCGCGAAGACCTCTTCTACCGGCTCAACGTGGTCGAGTTAAACATCCCCCCCCTGCGCGAGCGGCCCGAGGACATCCTGCCGCTGGCCGCGGCCTTTATCGCGGAGTTCGCCGGGGGCAAGGCGCGGTGGGCGCCCGGCGTCGCCGAGTGCCTGGCGCGCTACGCCTGGCCCGGCAACGTCCGCGAGCTGCGCAACGCAATGGAGCGCGCGGCGTTGTTGTCCCTGGGCGAATTTATCCTGCCGGAGCACCTGCCCGCCAAGGTCCGCGCGGGCGCGGAGGCGGCGCCGCCCGCCGGGAGCCAGGACGTCCGCGGCCTGGCGGAGATCGAGCGGGCGGCCATCATGCAGGCGCTGCGCCAGCACGATTTCAACCGCACCGAGACCGCCAAAGCCCTGGGCATCAGCCGCCGCGCCCTCCTCTACAAGCTCCAGCGCTTCCGCGAGGAGGGCTACCCGGTGGACCCGGGTTGACGCCGCGCGCGCGCGGGCGCGCTTTTTTCCTTCTTTCCCGGCCGGCAAGTCCCGGTTTAAGCTGCGGGGATGCGTATTTTATCGGGCATACAGCCTTCGGGCACACTGCATTTGGGCAATTACTTTGGGATGATGAAACCCGCGCTCGAGCTGCAGGAGCGGGGGCAGGCGTTCTATTTCATTGCGGATTACCATTCCATGACGGCGCTGACGGACCCGGCCGAGCGCCGCCGCAACTCCCTCGACGTGGCGCTGGATTTCCTCGCCTGCGGGCTTGACCCGAAAAAGACCGTGTTCTTCCGGCAATCGGACGTGCCGGAGGTGACCGAGCTGACGTGGATTCTGGGAACAGTCACGCCGATGGGCCTGCTGGAGCGCTGCCATTCCTACAAGGACAAGGTCGCCAAGGGCATTTCCTTCAACTTCGGCCTGTTCGCCTACCCGGTGCTGATGGCGGCGGATATCCTGATCTACGACTCGAACATCGTCCCCGTGGGCCAGGACCAGAAGCAGCACGTCGAGGTCACGCGCGACATCGCCATCAAGTTCAACGAGTTATACGGGGAAACATTTGTCATCCCCGAGCCGCAGATTCGCGCCGAGACGGCGAAGGTGCCGGGGCTGGACGGGGAAAAAATGAGCAAGAGCTATGGCAACACCATCGAGATTTTCGGCGACGAAAAGGCGCTCCGCAAGAAAGTGATGGGCATCAAGATGGACAGCCGCACGCCGCAGGAGCCCAAACCGGATGCCGACCAGAACCTGGCGATTCAAATCCTGAAACTGGTCGCCCCGGCGGCGGCGGCCCGGGAGTACGAGGACCGGCTGCGCGCGGGCGGGCTGGGCTATGGCGACCTGAAGAAGGCGCTGTTCGAGCACTATTGGAACCACTTTGCCTCCGCCCGCGCCAAACGGGCGGAACTGGCCGCCGACCCGGGCTATGTCCAGCAGGTGCTCGCGGACGGAGCGGCCCGGGCGCGCAGCGTCGCGCGGAAGGTTTTGCAGCGGGCGCGCGCCGCCAGCGGGCTGGAGTAAGCCTCCCGCCCGGCGGCCGGGCGCCGCCCCCTACCGCCGTTCATGCGTGAGCAGCCACGCATAAAGCGCCGGATCCCGATAAGCCTCCGTCCAGGAGTTATGCTGGGCTTCGGGATAGATGGTGAACTTCACCTCGGCCACCCCGGCCTTTTTCAGGGCGTCCACCATGCGCTGGGATTCCTCAAGGGGCACCACGTTATCCCGGGCGCCGTGGAAGGCCCACACGCCCAGGGATTTGAGCGCCGGGCCTTTATCCCGGCTGCCCAGGATCACGCCGATCATCTGGCCGCCGCCGCAAATGGGCACGATGGCGGCAAACCGTTCCGGGAAGGCCAGCCCCAAATCCCAGGTGCCATAGCCGCCCATGCTCAGGCCGGTGAGATAAACCCGGCGCGGATCCACCGCCTGCCGGGCCATCACCTCGTCCAGCAACGCCAGCACCAGGTCGCGCGACCACGTCTGCTGTTCGGGGCATTGCGGCGAAACGACGATGAACGGGAAATCCGACCCGGCCGTCACGTGCTTGAGCGGGCCGTGGGTGGCGACTTTCCAGATATTCGTGCCGCGCTCGCCCGCGCCGTGCAGAAACAGGATCAGGGGCCAGCGCCGGTCCGCCTGGGCGTCGTAGCCCCGGGGCAGATACAGCAGGTAATCAACGGTGGCGTGGATCGTTTTGGTGTACTGGAACTGGTGGGCGGTTTGCGCGGGCGCCGGGGCGGGCGAGGTCACGACCTGGGCAACAGCGGGGGCGGCCATCAGCAGCAGGGCCGCCGCGAGGGGCGGAAGGATGTTTGGCATAATCGGGATTTCATGGGGTTGCGGCGCGGCGCGCCCGCGGGCGGGCCGCCGCGCGGGATTACATTAATTTGAGCTTCGGCAAATCCTGCGAATCCACCAGGCCCACCGGCTCGCGCCTGGCGTTCACCACGATCAGATCGTCAATGTTCCGCTCGTGGAAGACCTTGAGCGCCTCGACCGCCAGCGCGTCCTCGCGAATGCAAATCGGGCGGCGCGTCATGACGCTCCGGAGCGGGCGGGCCAGGAGGCCGGCATCCGCGGTCATGTGGCGGCGGAAATCGCCGTCGGTGAACACCCCCGTCAGTCGGCCGCGGGCGTTGACCACGCTGAGGCAGCCGGAGCGCGCCCGCGTCATGATCAACAGGGCGTCTTTGACCGTAAGGTTTTCGCCGGCCACGGCATTGCGCGGGCCGCTCCGCATGATGCTGCCCACGCGCAGCAGCATCGTGCGGCCAATCGCGCCGCCGGGATGGAACCGCGCGAAGTCCTGCCGTTTGAAGCCGCGGGCCTGCAGGACGGCGATCGCCAGCGCGTCGCCCATGACGAGCATGGCCGTGGTGCTGGCGGTGGGCGCGAGATTGAACGGGCAGGCTTCGGTGGGCACCCGCGTCTTGAGCACCAGATCGCTATGCCGCGCCAGCGCGGATTTGGGCGCCCCGGTCAGGGCGATAATCTTCACCGGGAACCGCTTCAGCGCCGGCAGCAGGTTCAGCAACTCCTCGGACTCGCCCGAGTAGCTGAGCGCCAGGACAACGTCCCCGTCGTTGACAATGCCCAGGTCGCCATGCAGCGCGTCCACGCTGTTGAGAACGACGCTGGTGGAACCGGTGCTGGTGAGGGTGGCGGAAATCTTGTGGCCGATATGGCCGGATTTGCCGATGCCGACCACGATGATCTTGCCGTGCGCGCGCAAGGTCGCGAGGATGAGCTCGACGGCTTTGGTGAATGCCTCGTCAAGCTGCGCGCGGACGGCTTGCAGCGCCGCCAGCTCGAGGTCGAACACCTTCCGGGCCTGGGCCAGATGATTCACGCGGGCAGCATGCCCGGAAAGGCCGCGGGATTCAATCCGGATTGTGGGCGGCCGCTGGCTCGCCGCGCGCCGCGGCAGACCTCATGCCCTCTCGCAGCACCGCACTCCCGACAACCCACAGTCCCCCCCGCACCCTCCCGCCCCCTGTAGGCCGCGTGCCCCCACGCGGCGCTTTGCCCACGCCTGCCACCACCAATCCCCCAAAATTGCCCTTGCGCGAAGACCCCCCGCCCGCCAGCCTTCCCGCATTACCTCGGGGCGGACTTCCAGCCCAAGGAGTGGCGGGAAGCCGAATCGCCTTCGGGCCGTAATAGAACAGCAATTAAAACAACCATTAGAGAGGACAGACATTATGAAAGTACTCACATCTCCGCGCACGGGCAGTCTGGGCGCGGAAACCTACTACCAATCCCCCTTCGGCGTGTGCGCCCGGCGGCGCACCGT
>JAAYVL010000062.1 GCA_012517205.1 Verrucomicrobiota bacterium | reverse complement strand
CGGTCCCGGGGAACGGTGCGCCGCCGGGCGCACACGCCGAAGGGGGATTGGTAGTAGGTTTCCGCGCCCAGACTGCCCGTGCGCGGAGAGGTGAGCATTTTCATAGTTAATTACCTTTCCGTTATTGCCCCGGAGAGCGGCTTGGATTCCTGCCACTCCTTGGACTGGAAGTCCCAGCCACCACCACTCCGAGGGTCTTGGGGAAGGCTGGCGGGCGAGGGGGCTTCGCGCAAGGGCAATTTTTGGGGGTTGGCGGTGGTGGGCGGGTGCAAAGCGCCGCGTGTGGGCACGCGGCCTACAGGGGGCGGGAGGGTGCGTGAGGGCTTGTGGTCTGCCGGGAGTGCGGTGCTGCGAGAGGGCATGAGGTTTGCCGCGGCGCGCTTCCATTTCCTGTAGGCCGCGTGCCCACACGCGGCGCTCGGGGGCCGTTCGCCCGGCGGCTGAGAAAAACACTTGCGCGCCCGCCCGGACTGCCTGCGGGAAAGCCTGCTCGCCTTGGAGGGCGATCTCACCTCCGCTGTTCCCAATGGCCAAAGCCTTGGGCGGCCCGACCAGGCAGCCGCTCCGCAGGGCTTAACCGCCGCCCAACCCACAGCCTTAACCGCCCCGGCTCATGATCTACAAAGCCAAAGGCTCTGGTCTTGCTTCCGGGTTGGCGAATTTTGGCCTGACGCAGCCGAACCGATTCGCTACGCTGCGCGCTTGTGAAACGAAATGTAATCATCCCGCCGGGGCGTGGATTCTGCCTTGGGCTGGCGCTACTGGCGGGGTTGGTTAGCCCTGGCGCCGGGGCTGCGCCGGTGCCGCCGGCCAGGCCGGACATTCTTTTCATCATGCCCGATCAGATGCGCGGAGATTGCCTGTCGCTTTTGGGGCATCCGGTGGTCCGCACGCCGCATCTGGACAAGCTGGCGGCGGAGGGGGCGTTGTTTCGTCGCGCCTACTCGACCTGCCCGTCCTGCATCCCCGCGCGTGCCGCATTGCTTACGGGTCTCTTCCCGGCCACCCGTGGGGTGGTAGGCTACGCGGCCCGACCCATTCCCTATCCCACCCTGCCGCAACGGCTTGCGGCCGCCGGTTACCAGACCGTTCTGGTGGGGCGTTACATGCACCAGAAGCCGCTTGAGGAATCCTACGGCTACCAGATGGAAATCCGCGGCTCGGTTCATGTGGACGACGATGCCTACGACCGGTTTCTAAAGCGGGCGGCGCCCGCCACCGGCGGGATTCGCAACCTGCTGACCAGGCAGGGCTTATCCTACAATGGCTGGCAGGCCGCGCCGTGGCCGCTGGCGGATGATTTGCATCCGACGGCGTGGACGGTTCGCCAGGCCCGCAAAATACTGGAGGAGCTGTCCCCCGAAAGGCCGATCTTTCTAACGGCGTCGTTTTATGCGCCCCACCCGCCGCTTTTTCCCCCCAAGCGGTATTTTGATGCCTGTTGGAGGCAAAAGCTGCCCGCCCCGGCTCGCGGCGATTGGGTGGATTGGCCGGCTCTGTCGCCGGCGGGCGACAAACCCGGGCATCGCGTGTTGCTGGAGGGCGAGGCTTTGCGGGCGGCGGAGGCGGGCTACTTCGGCCTGATCCAACACTTGGACGACCAGATTGCGCCGCTGATGGCCGCATTTAAGAAGCGGAGCCAAAAGGCCCGGCGACCCTGGGTGATCCTGTTCACGTCCGACCACGGCGAGATGCTCGGAGACCACGGCTTCTACCGGAAATGCGAGCCTTATGAAGGGTCGGCCAACATCCCATTCCTCGTGGCCGCGGCGCCGGAACTGGGCTTTAAGCGAGGCCTGCGCTCCGAACTGCCGGTCTGCCTGGAGGATGTGATGCCGACGTTGCTGGCCCTGGCCGGCGCGAGCTGCCCGCAGCCGATGGATGGAGTGAACCTGGCTCCCGTCCTGCGCGGGGAGACGCAAAGGCTTCGCGAGTGCCTGCATTTCGAGCATGCGCCCTGCTACAGTCCGCTCCAGGCTTTCCAGGCCCTGACGGATGGGCAGTTCAAATACATCTGGCGGCCGCTGGACGGCTCCGAGCAGTTATTTGACCTGGCCCGGGACCCGCGGGAGGAGCATGACCTGGCCCGGGAGCCCTCCCGGCGCACGTTGCTCGGGCAATGGCGCGCGCGGATGGTCCGGCAGCTTGCCGGCCGTCCGGAAGGTTTCTCAGACGGAACCCACCTGATTCCTGGCCGCCCGTACCCGGCGCTCCAGGCGAAGTTAAAAGAATTATGATGCACCGCTGTTCCTGGCTCACGCTCACGGTTTTACTCACCCTTGCCGTCTCGGCCCCGGCCGGGCGGGCGGCTGGATTTCATGCGCAAGGCTTGCGGTGCGAGTACCGCGCCCACCCGCTGGGGATTGATACTCCTCAGCCGCGGTTGAGCTGGCGATTGGAGGCGTCGGAGCGCGGGCAGCGGCAAACGGCTTATCGCGTGCTGGCCGCCACCCGCCCGAAGCTGCTGGCGGAGGGCAGGGCGGATTTGTGGGACAGCGGCAAGGTGGCCTCGAGTGAGTCGGTGCATGTCGTCTATGGCGGGCGCCCGTTGCGCGCGGGCCAGCGGGTCTATTGGACAGTGCGCGCCTGGGATCGCGACGGGCGGGCCTCGAGGTACAGTGAGACGGCGTGGTGGGAGATGGGCTTGCTGGCGCCGGCGGATTGGCAGGCGGACTGGATTACGCGCCGGAGGCCCGCGCCGCTTGCGGAGTCGCAGTTGTTCGCGGACGATCCGGCGCCGCTGCTGCGCAAGGAGTTTGTGGTCGAAAAGAAGATTCGCCGCGCCCGGATTTATGTGAGCGGCCTGGGCTACTACGAGTTGCGCCTCAACGGGCGCCGGGTGGGCGACCAGGTGCTCGACCCCGGCTGGACGACCTACTCGCAGCGCGTGCTCTATTCGACTTACGACGTGACGGCTTGCCTGCGGCGGGGGCGCAACGCCTGGGGAGTGATGCTGGGCAACGGGTGGTTTAACCCGCTGCCGCTGCGGTTGTGGGGGCATGTCAACCCCCGCGAGAACCTGACCATCGGCGAGCCGCGCGTCATCGCGCAGTTAAGGATCGAGCTGGCGGACGGAACCACGCAAACGCTGGGCACGGATGTCAGTTGGAAGACCGGCCCCGGCCCCATCCGGCGCAATAGCGTGTACTTGGGCGAGGTGTATGACGCGCGGCGGGAGCAGCCCGGCTGGGATCAACCCGGCTTTGATGATTCGAACTGGGAACCGGCGCAAACCGCCCGCGGCGAACTGGGCCCCTTGCAGGCGCAGGATGCGCCGCCGATTCGCGTGACGCGCGTGCTCCAGCCCGTCAAACTCACCGAGCCGAAGCCGGGCGTCCATATCTTTGATTTCGGGCAAAACTTTGCGGGCTGGGCGCGGCTGCGCGTTCAGGGGCCGGCGGGCACGCGCGTGAAACTGCGCTACGGAGAGCTGCTTTACCCGGACGGCACCCTCAACGGGATGACCGCCGTCTGCGGCCAGATTAAAGGCGGCGGCCGCGACTACCGTTACGACGGGCAGGGCGCGCCCAAAACGGCCTGGCAAATGGATGACTACATCCTCAAGGGGCAGGGGAGGGAAATCTACACGCCGCGGTTTACGTTCCATGGGTTCCGCTATGTCGAGGTGACGGGCTACCCGGGGCAGCCGACGCTGGCATCGCTGGACGGGTTGCGGCTTAACGCGGATGTGGCGCCGGTGGGTTCGTTCGCCTGCTCCAACGAGCAGTTCAACCGGATCCAGGAGATGGTGCTCTGGACGGAGCTGAGCAACCTGTTCAGCGTGCAATCCGATTGCCCGCACCGCGAGAAGTTCGGCTACGGGGGCGACATCGTAGCGTCCGGCGAGATGGCCCTGTTCAACTTTGATATGGGGCGTTTTTATGCCAAGGCGGTGCGGGATCTGGCCGACGCGGTGCGCCCGAATGGCGGGTTCACGGAGACCGCGCCCTTCGTGGGGATCAGCGACGAGGGGCTGGGGGAACGCTCGGGGCCGGTGGGCTGGGGCACCGCGCACCCGTTTCTCCTGTGGGGGCTTTATCAGCATTATGGCGACCGGCGGTTGCTGGAGGAGAATTATGAGGCGGCGCGGCGGTGGCTGGGGCTGCTGCAATCGCAGGCGCGGGACGGCATCCTGGACAATGGCATCAGCGACCATGAAAGCCTCGTGCCCAAGCCGCGCGCCCTGACGGGCACCGGCTTCTACTACCTCAATGCCCGGTTGCTGGCCCGCCTCGCGCGGGTGCTGGGAAAGGACGCGGAAGCGGCGGAAGCGGCGGCGCTGGCGGAAACGATCAAGGCCGCGTTCAACCGCCGATTCCTGCAGCCGGGCACGGGACGTTATGACACGGCCACGCAGGCCTGCCAGGCGTTTGCGCTGCACCTGGGGCTGGTGCCGCCGGAAGAAAAGGACCGCGCGCTGGCGGTGCTGGTGCGGGACATTGAAGAAACCCATCACGGCCACTTGAGCACGGGCATCTTCGGCACCCGGTTCATGCTGCACGCGCTGGCGGACCTGGGGCGGGCGGACACCGCGTTCCAGGTGGTGAATCAGCGCACCTTTCCGGGCTGGGGCCACATGTTGGAGAACGGCGCGACGACGTTGTGGGAGCATTGGGAGTTCAGCGACAACACCTATTCGCACAACCACCCGATGTTCGGCTCGGTCAGCGAGTGGTTCTACAAAGTGCTGGCGGGCATCAATGCCGCGCCGGACGCCGCGGGCTTTGATCGGATCCTCATCCGGCCGCAACCGGTGGGCGGCCTGCGCTGGGTGGCCGCGAGTTATGATTCCGTGCGCGGGAAAGTGGTCAGCGAGTGGCGAAGGGAAGGCGGCCAGTTCAAGCTCCATATCCGGGTTCCGGTCGGCGCCGTGGCGACGGTTTTCGTGCCGGCCCGGGCGGGCGCGGAAATCACGGAGGGAGGCCAGCCGATTGCCCGCGCCGCGGGCGTGCGCCTTTCCGGGCGGGAGAACGGGAGCGTCGTGCTGAACGTGGCCGCGGGTGAATATCACTTCGCCAGCCCGCTCGAATGAGCCGGCGCGGCGCGGCGGCTGCGATAAAAGCTTTTCCTGGGCGCTTGGGATAGGTAGGCTGCGGATCAACTGCCGTTAATTGGCAAGCGACTCATCGGACAACCGGGTTTTGTGGAAACACATGCAACACTGATCATCGGGGCGGGCCTGACCGGCCTTTCCTGCGCGTATCATCTGGCGGGGGATTATCTCCTCGTGGAGCGCGAGGGCGAACCGGGCGGCATGGCCCGCACGCATGAGCGTCATCCGGGCTTCCTATGCGACAGCACGGGGCACTGGTTGCACCTGCGGAGCGATTATATGAAGGCGCTGGTGCGGAAGCTTCTGCCTGACGGACTCGTCGAGCACGGACGAAAAGCCGTCATCCACCTGTGCGATACGTTCACTCCTTACCCGTTTCAGGCCAATACTTACGGGCTGCCCCGGGAGGTGGTGCTGGAATGCCTGATCGGATTGCTCGAGGCCCGGCACCCTGAAGATTTTGGCCTGAGCCCGGCGGCGGCCGCGCCGCGGGACTTTCGGGAATGGATCGTGCGGAACTTTGGCGAGGGCATCGCCCGGCATTTCATGGTGCCGTACAACGAGAAACTCCTGGGCGTGCGGCTGGAAGAGTTGCGTCCGGAATACGCCGAGCGGTTTATCCCGCGGCCCTCGCTGGAAGATGTCGTCAAGGGCGCGCTGGGCTTTTCGCGCGAGTCGCTGGGCTATAATGCCCGGTTTGTCTATCCTCGCGAAGGGGGCATTGGGGGCCTGCCGCGGGCGATTGCGCGGGGGCTCCAAGTCCCGCCGGTCTATAATGTTGCCGTGACCCGGGTGGCTCCCCGCCGCCGCGTTGCCACGCTGTCCGACGGCCGCCAGGTGGTTTACCGGCGGCTGCTCAACACCGCGCCGCTCCCGCAGTTCCTTTCGCTGCTGCTGGATCTGCCGGCAGAGGTTCAACAAGCCGCCCGCCAGCTTCGCTCGACCACGGTTCGTTACTTTGACCTGGGCGTGCGCGGTCCCGGGGATGCCGCCAGTCATCACCATTGGATTTATTTCCCGGAGCCCGAGTATGTTTTCTACCGGACTGGCTCTTATTCCGCAGTGCATCCGGGGACCGCGCCCCCGGACTGCCGCAGCTATTACGTTGAGATGTCGGGCGGGGCCGCCGATTTGCTCAAGCAGCCTGAGCAGTTGAAGCAACGCGTGCTGTCCGATCTGCGGAAGGCTCGGGTGCTTTCGAGCCGGGATGAGGTCCTGTTCATGAAATTATGCGAGATCCCATTCGCCTACGTCATTTTCGATCACAACTACGAGCGGAGCCGGCAAGTCATTCTTGATTACCTGGCAGACCAGGGCATCCTTTCCTGTGGCCGGTGGGGCGGGTGGGGCTACGGCGGGATGGAAGATGCCATGCAGGATGGGAAAACTTCAGCCGAGCAAATTACTCGGGGCCGAACCAGTTGACGCACCATGAAGTTTCCTCTGCTAAAGGAGTGGCTCAGCCGGGGTGGCTTCCTGGTGCCGCCGGAGGTAATTCACTTCGCCAACGGCGTTCTGAACTACCTGAATGTCGGGCGGTGGTTTTACGATCGGAAGCTGAAGGTGCCGGTTCGGTGTGCCGGACGGGAACCGCTCTATGACTACGTTGCGGGGTTTGTGAAGGAACCGGTTTCTTATCTGGAATTTGGCGTATTCAAGGGCGCCACGCTGCGTTACTGGACCCAATTGCTGAAACATCCGGATTCCTTCCTCCACGGATTCGACAGCTTCGAAGGCCTGCCGGAGAACCGGGGCCTGTATGTCGGCAAGCAGGTTCTCAATCTTGATGGCGTCATGCCGAAATTTGACGACCCGCGCGTCCGGTTGTTCAAGGGATGGTTCTCGGATACGTTGCCGAATTACGTGCAGGCGTTTCGACCGCATGCCAGTCTGGTTCTGCACCTGGACGCCGATCTTTACAGTTCGACCATATTTGTTCTTCGGCAGATGCTCCCATTTCTGAGGCCGGGCACGATCCTCATTTTTGACGAGTTCTTCGATCGCGAACACGAACTGAAGGCATTTACGGAATTCCTCGATGAAGCCGGGCTCGCCGTTGAATGTCTCGCGGCCACACGCGCTCTCACTCAAGCGGCTTTCCGGATCACGCAAATCGCAAGCCAGCCTGCCGCACATGAAGTCGAAAGCGCGCGCAGGTAAGGTTTTAATGATCGCCTATGCGTGCGATCCCCGTGGCAGCGGCGAGCATTGGCTGGGGTGGGGGTGGGCGGAACAGGCCTCGCGCAGTTACGAGGTGGAGTTGGTGACCACCCCCAAGGCGCGTGCCGCCGTGGAGGAAAGCTCCCGCGCGGCGGGCATCGCGCCGCATTTCATTGACGTGCCGGAGTGGCTGCGGTCGCTGGCCGACCGGGGGTGGGCGAGCTGGTCGCGCAAGCTGGCCTGGCAGAAGCGGGTGGCGCGGCTGGCCCGCGCGCTGAACCGGGAAAAGAAGCTTTCCTTGGTGCATCAGACCACCTTCCACACTTTCCGGGTGCCCTTTCTGGCGGCGGGGCTGGGCATTCCATCGGTTTGGGGACCGATTGCCGGCGGCGAACATGTGCCGCCCGGATTTGGGCGTTACCTCGGGCCGGCAAGATGGACCGAAAAGGGGCGGACTCTGGTGAACCGCTTTTGGCTGCAGACCCCTGCCATCCAGCGTTCGCTGCGGCAGGCCTCCGTGCTTTATATATCGAATCGCACGACGCTCGACTTTCTGCCGCTCCGCTTCCAGGCCAAGTGCCGGATTGTTTCTCCGAATGCTTTGCGCCCCGAAGATCAGCAATGGGTTTGCCCCCCCGCCGAAGCTGCCGCCGGGGGGGCCGCGTTTCGGATGCTTTACGTGGGTAATTGCGTGCCCACCCGCGCCATTCCGCTGGTGTTGGAGGCGTTGCTGCAGGCGCGGCTGGGGGATTATGAGCTGACGGTAGTCGGGGACGGCCCGGCGCTGGCGCACTGGAAACGGCGGGCGGCGGAGCTGGGGCTGGCGGCCAATGTCCGGTTTGCCGGCAAAGTGCCGCGCGCGCAGCTCGACGCTTTTTATGCCCGGGCCGACGTGCTCGTATTTCCGGCCTTGCGCGACAGCGGCGGCTCGGCCCTGCTCGAAGCCATGGCGCGCGGGGTGCCGGTCATCTGCCTGGACTGGGCCGGGCCGGGGGAGATGGTGGATGAAACTTCGGGAATAAAGGTTCCGGTCTCAACGCCGGAGGCGGCGGTTGGGGCCTTTGCGGCGGCGCTGGCCCGGCTGCAGCGGGAGCCGGCTTTGCGCACCCGCCTGGCCCGGGCGGCGCGCGCGCGCGCGGAAGCCCGGTTCGGGTGGGACGCCAAGCGGCAGTTGCTGGAGGAGACCTACCTAAAGCTTATCCACCCCGATATTGGAGGAGAATGAGGTTTTGGCCCGGAGGTGCCGTTTGAGATGCCGTCCGCCGGGAATCAGGTCGCATTTCCCGAGGATAAAAAGCTTTTCGAGCTGGCGTTTGAACCGGGCGTAGGTCTGCAAGGCTTTGCCGACAACCCCGCCGGGCATGCCGTATTCCTTGCGGATGATGGCGGACTCCCGGGCCATGTTGGCCCGCACCCGCAAGTCGGCGGACTGGCCGTGATCGTGGTAGCGG
Source organism: Verrucomicrobiota bacterium (assembly GCA_012517205.1). Taxonomy (GTDB): domain Bacteria; phylum Verrucomicrobiota; class Verrucomicrobiia; order Limisphaerales; family UBA8199; genus UBA8199. Next base: position 24,637 of record JAAYVL010000062.1, on the reverse strand, counting down.
TAATTGACGATATACACGGGGATATGGCCGATGCGGCAACCGGCGCGGATTAACCGCATCACATATTCGTAGTCGCAGCAGTTCTTGAACTCCCGGTAGCGATAGCCGCCGAGCCGCAGATAAACCGCTCGCTTGAGAAACAGGGCCTGGTGATTGACCATGTTGTGCCCGAAGCGGACGATCTGCGGGTCAAACTTCGCCTCCTCGCGCCGAAAAATCTCCCGGCCCTCGCCGTCCACGAACACGATGTTGCCAAACAAGGCATCCCAGTCGGGATGCGCTTCAAAAGCCGCCGCGACTTCCCGCAACACTCCGGGCCGGTAGCAATCGTCCGCGTTGAGGATGGCGACGACGTCTCCGGAAGCCTGGCGCGTTCCTTTGTCCATCGCGTGATAATGGCCTTCGTCCTTCTCCGAAACCCAGAGGAGGCGGGGATAGGCTTTGAGGATTTCGAGGGTGCCATCCGTCGAGCCGCCATCCATTACGAGGTGCTCGACGTGAGGGTAATCCTGCTGCGCGACACTCTCGATCGTAGCGCGAATCGTGTGAATGCTGTTAAAGCTGGGCGTGACGACCGAGATTTTCAATGGCGACGGCATAGCGACCGCTAAAAGCTGTCAGGTACGCCGGAAAAGGTCAAATGGCAAGTGTTCGCGAGCCGCATCAGGGTCTTTTGTTCTCGGGCCTAAGTTTCGTGGATGAGGGGGAAAAGATTTGGCTTTTTACGGAAGCCCATGGAGGGTTGGGCAGGTTTTGAGGGTGAAGGGATTGTCGTCCCGGGAACTGCGGCGGCATGTTTGGGCGCTTTGAGTGTGGGACGGTTCGGCAAAGGCGCGTCAACCCGGGGCACCTTCGAGAAGCTCTGCCGCACGCTGGTTGGCGGTCAAAAGCATAACGCCGCCTCGGGCTGGCTTTCGACCGTGCCGCGCGACCGCTGTCCAAGGCCGTCGCGGGGCGGGTGCTTTCGGCGGCTGCCGTTCGGGTTGAGGTGGAGTGTTCACGGCGGCAGGATCAGACGCCGGGATGGGTTCGGGCTTGCTCCCGGCGCGGGCAGGGCCAAGAATCCGCGCTGGTTTCATGCTGACTGATAATATTCTGGATTTGATTGGGCGCACGCCGTTGGTGCGTTTGAACGGCGAGTTTATCTTTGCCAAGGCGGAGTTTCTGAACCCGGGCGGGAGTATCAAGGATCGCGTTGCCCTGGCCATGATTGAGGGGGCGGAGCGCGATCGCCGGCTGCGGCCCGATTCCATCATTGTCGAGCCAACTTCCGGCAACACGGGCATCGGGATCGCGCTGGTGGGGCGGCTCAAGGGGTATCAAGTCCGGATTGTGATGCCGGAGAATATGAGCGAGGAGCGCAAGAAGCTGATTCGCAGCCTGGGGGGCGAGCTGGTGCTCACGCCCGCGGCGGCCGGGATTGGCGGGGCGGTCGAGCAGGTGCGGCGGATGCAGGCCGAGGAGGCGCGGGTGTTTGTGCCGCAGCAGTTTGAAAACCCGGATAATCCGCGCGTGCATTATGAGGAGACGGCGCATGAATTGTGGCGGCAGATGAACGGCGATATTGCGGCGTTTGTGGCGGGCGTGGGGAGCGGGGGGACGCTGCAAGGCGTCGGCCAGTTTCTCCGCGAGCGCAAGCCGGAGGTTCGCATTGTGGCGGTCGAGCCCCGGAATGTCTCCGCCCTGCTTGGTCATGAGCCGGGATTGCATCAGATTCAGGGTATCGGCGACGGTTTTATTCCCGCCGTGCTCGATGTGAAGCTGGTGGATGAGGTGATTGAGGTGAGCGATGAGGATGCGATAGAAACGACGCGCGGGCTGGGGCGCGATCACGGGTTGCTGGTGGGAATTTCTTCCGGGGCGAACGTGTGGGCGGCGCGGCAACTGGCGCGGCGCCTTGGCGGGAATATCGCCACCATCCTGCCCGACCGCGCGGAGCGCTATTTCAGCACGGCGTTAATGTAGGGTGCTGCGGGCGTCTGGCCGGGAGCGGCGGCGGAGCTTGCCGTCGGCGGGGCGGGCTGGCACGCTGGCGCGGTATGAAGATGGATGGGTCAGCGCCGGGATTCCGGGACGGCTGCAAGTTCGCGGGCCGGTGGTTCGGCGGGATGCGATGGACGGGGGTGCTGCTGCTGCTGGCGGCGGGCCAGTGCGCCAGCGGCGCGCCCGCCGAGCGGCCGAAGCCGCCGAACATTCTGGTTATCATGAGCGATGAGCACAACGCATCCGTGCTGAGGTGCTACGGCAACCCGATTGTGCGCACGCCGAATCTGGATCGCCTGGCGGCGCGAGGGGTGGTGTTTGAGAACTGCTATTGCAACTCGCCGTTGTGCGTGCCTTCGCGGCAGTCCTTTACCACGGGCAAATATATCTCGCGCATCGGGGCGTGGAACAACCACTGCCGGGCGCCGGCGGATTCGCCCTCGTTGCCGCGGGTGCTGCAGGCGGCGGGCTACGAGACGTTTCTCTGCGGCAAGATGCATTACGACGCCGCTTGCCGTTATGGTTTTACTGAGACCGGCGGCAACATGAACCGGTCGCAGATGACGGGGCTGGGGCGGCGGCGGCCGGCGGACGAGTTGCAATCCGCGCCGGGGTATTCGGATCGTTTCCAGGATTTTCGCACGGGGGAGGCCTCCGGTCCCATGAAGCATGACCAGGCGGTGACGGCCGGGGCCCGGGAGTTTCTTCGGCAACGCCAGCCGGGAGGCAAGCCGTTTTTTCTGCTGGTGGGCTACCTGGCGCCGCATTTTCCGTTGATCGTGCCGGAGCCGTATTGGGCGCAGTATCGGGGAAAAGTTCCGCTGCCGGAAATCCCGGAGGGGTTTCTCGCCGGCTTGCCGTTAAACTACCAGCACCTGCGGGTGGGGTTTCATTATGAAAACGTGCCGCCGGAGCTGGTGCGGAAAGGGCGCGAGTTGTACTACGGCCTGACGGAGTGGATGGACGCGGAGGTAGGGAAGGTGCTGAAGGCTCTGGCGGCGAGCGCCGCAGCCAGCAACACGGTGGTGATTTATACGGCGGACCACGGCGAAAACATGGGCGAGCACGGGCTTTGGTGGAAGAATTGCGTGTATGATTCGGCGGCTCGAGTGCCGTTAATCGTGTCCTGGCCGGAGCGTTGGCCCGGCGGCCAGCGCCGCGCCGGGGTTTGCTCGCTGGTGGATGTGGTGCAAACGATTGCCGACCTGGGCGGGGCCCGGACGCCGGCGGATTGGAACGGAAACTCGCTGGCGCCGGTGTTGGCGAACGGGGGAGCGCCCTGGAAAGACCGTGCAGTGAGCGAGTATTATGCGCACCATGTTGCTTCCGGCTACGCCATGATCCGCGCGGGTCAATATAAATATGTTTATCACGCGGCGCCGGACGCGCGGCATCCGGCCCAACGCGAGCTTTACGATCTCCAGGTCGACCCGGGCGAGTTCCGCAACCTGGCATTGCACCCGGAGCAAAAGGCGCGGGTTGAGCAGTTGCACGCCGCGCTGGTCAGGGAAATTGGCGAAGATCCCGAGGTAACGGAGCAGCGTTGCCGCCGGGATATTGCCCAAGGCTACGGAGTCGCGACCCGGGGCCAGAAGAAGCGCCGCGCCGCAGAATGACGCGCCGGTTCAAACGCGCCTGGTTTTGCCGGGATTGGGTTTGATTTGAGATATGAGGCTTCCCTCACCGATACACGCAGTTATTTTCGATTTGGATGGGACATTGCTCGACACGCTGGAGGACATTGGCGATGCGGCCAACCGGGTTCTGGTGAGCCGGGGTTTCCCGGCGCATCCGATTTCGCGGTATCGGGAGTTTGTCGGAGAGGGTGTGGCGCGTCTGATCGCGCGGGCCGTGCCTCAACCAAATCCGGATCCGGCGATGGTGCAAGCGTGTATCGAGGCTTACCAGCAGGAATACGCGCGGAACTGGAATGTCAAGACGAAGCCGTATGCCGGAGTGGCCGGATTGCTTGAAGCGCTGGCGGCCCGCGGGCTCAAGCTGGCGGTGTTGTCGAACAAGCCGGATGTTTTTACCCGGCAGTGCGTGCGCGCATTTTTTCCCGGCCGGGACTTTGCGGAGGTTATGGGAGCGAGCGAGGCGTTTCCGCGCAAACCCGACCCGGCCAGTGCGCGTGAGATCGCCCGGAGGCTGGGGGTTACGGCGGCGGAATGTCTTTATGTGGGGGATTCGGGCGTGGATATGCAGACGGCACGGTCGGCGGGGATGTTTGCGGTGGGGGTGCTGTGGGGATTTCGGGATCGCTCGGAATTGCAGCGCGAAGGGGCGCAGGCCCTGGTTCAAAAGCCCCGGGAGATATTGGAGTTGCTGGGGGAGGCTTGAGGGCGCTAGCGGGATCTCCGGGGCCGGCGGTGAAAGTGGCCATTGGGGAGGGGGAAATGCCCGGAAAATAAAAATGAAAAAAAAGTTGGAAACCCGTTGACAGGGGGTTGAGGGTTTCGTAGTCTGTGTCAGTTATCGGGCCTTAAAATGTCGAAAACCTTGGTATCCCGGCCTTTTTCGAAAGGGAAAGCGGGACAGTGGGGTTTTTGTCGTTTTTGGTATCGGGATGAAATATTTGATTTGAATTGGTTGCTGCCCATGTAGCTCAGTTGGTAGAGCGCGTCCTTGGTAAGGACGAGGTCATCAGTTCAATCCTGATCATGGGCTCCAGTTTTGTGTCGCGAGACGCAAGCCAGTAGAAGACGAGTAGTAGAACATTGCAAGAAAAGTATAGTCGCCAGGACGAACGGCGTAATAACAGAAATAGACAGAGTCAACAATAAGATCAGGAGACAACAATGGCCAAAGAGCAATTTCAACGAACGAAACCGCACGTCAACGTCGGAACTATCGGGCACATTGACCATGGTAAATCTACGTTAACGGCGGCGATTGTACAAACTCAGTCCAAAAAAGGGCTGGCGACCCCGATTTCCTACGCGGATATCACCAAAGGCGGCACGGTGCGCGACGAAACCAAGACGGTGACGATTGCCGTTTCGCACGTGGAGTATCAGAGCGATAACCGGCATTACGCGCATATTGATTGCCCGGGGCACGCCGATTTCATTAAGAACATGATTACCGGCGCGGCGCAGATGGACGGGGCCATTCTGGTGGTGGATGCTGCGGAAGGCCCGATGCCCCAGACCAAAGAGCACGTTCTGCTGGCGCGCCAGGTGGGGGTGCCGGCGATTGTCGTTTATCTGAACAAGGTGGACCTGGTGGACGATCCCGAATTGCTGGATCTGGTGGAGTTGGAAGTGCGCGACCTGCTGACCAAGTATGAGTTTCCCGGGGACAAGACCCCGGTGGTGCGCGGCAGTTCCAAGAAGGCGCTGGCCGGTGATCCAGAGGGCGAGAAGTCCATCCAGGAACTGATGGAAGCGATTGATGCCTTCATTCCGCTGCCGACCCGGGAAGTGGATAAGCCGTTCCTGATGTGTATTGAAGACGTGTTCAATATTGAAGGTCGCGGCACGGTCGTGACCGGACGGGTGGAGCGCGGCCAACTCAAGCGCATGGACGATGTTGAAATCGTCGGGCTGAAGGCAACCCGGAAGACTGTGGCGACGGATATTGAAATGTTCCGCAAGCTGCTGGATTCGGCGACCGCCGGTGACAACGTTGGGGTGCTGCTGCGCGGCACGAAGAAGGACGAGGTGGAGCGGGGGATGGTGCTGGCCAAGCCGGGGTCCATCACGCCGCATACGCACTTCAAGGCGGAGGTGTACGTGCTATCCAAGGAAGAAGGCGGACGGCACACGCCGTTCTTCACCAATTATCGCCCGCAGTTTTACTTCCGGACGACGGACGTGACCGGAACGGTGTCCCTGCCGGAAGGGGTGGAAATGGTCATGCCGGGTGACAATGTATCCGTTGAAGTGAAAGTGATCGCGCCGGTGGCCATGGAAAAGCTGCAGCGGTTTGCGATTCGCGAGGGCGGCCGGACCATTGGCGCGGGGCGGGTGTCGGAAGTAATTGAGTAGCCGGGCGGAGAAGAATATTGGAAAAGCGGGGGGCGAGGCCCCCGCTGCCATGGTTCCCGGGTGAAACAAGACAACACTTGGTGGCCGTAGGGCGGTAGCTCAATTGGTAGAGTAGCGGTCTCCAAAACCGTCGGTTGGGGGTTCGAGTCCCTCCCGCCCTGCCAAGTGATGAGAACCGGAGAGGTGGCAGAGTGGTCTATCGCGGCGGTCTTGAAAACCGCTTCGGCTTAACCGCCGACGGGGGTTCGAATCCCTCCCTCTCCGCCAGGACATGATAAGATTTTGAATAACGTTGTATGATAACGCTGCTGATATGGGCTGTGATCATTGGAGCCGCCTTTGCGTATTGCTGGCGGAAGGGGTATTTATTGCAGTTGACCAACTATGTACAGCAGACGCGCGAGGAATTGCGCAAGTGCACCTGGCCGACGTGGGGGGAGCTTAAGGGGTCAACCGTGGTCATCACCATTTCGATTGTGTTGCTGGGCACGTTCATCGTGCTGGTGGACCAGGTATTTTTCCGGCTGTTCATGTTCTTCAAGCTCTGAGGCCATGCGAAGTCAGTGGTTTATCATCCATACGCTCGCCGGCCAGGAGCAGAAGGTCAAGGAGAGCATCGAGAAGCGCCTCAAGGCGGAGGAGATGGGTGATTACATAAAAGAGGTGCTGGTGCCCATGGAGAAAGTGGTGGAAGTGCGGAACCAGAAGAAGACGGTTTCCTCCCGCAAACTCTGGCCGGGGTATGTGTTTGTGGACATGGTGCTGCTCGATGAAAACAAGCAAATTGTCGAGAAGCCGTGGTATTTTATCCAGGATACGCCGGGAGTTATCGGCTTTGTAGGCGGCGAACCGCCCGCCCCGACCCCGTCGGAGGAAGTCGAGGCCATTAAAAAGCAGATCTCCGCTTCGGAGGAGTATGAGAAGCCGAAGGTCAGCTTTGAAGTGGGGGAGACGGTGAAGATTAATAATGGGCCCTTCCTGAATTTCAGCGGCTTGATCGAGGAAATCGAGCCGGAACGGGGCAAGTTGAAAGTGACGGTTAACATTTTTGGGCGGAACACGCCCGTCGAACTGGAGTACTGGCAGGTGGAAAAAGGGTGATACCAGAACGGAGTGCGGCCGGGCGGGTTGACCGCTTGGCGGGCGCGCTCCGCGATGTCCGCCAGACCAAATAAAGATTATGGCAAAGAAGATTACTGGAGTCATTAAGTTGCAGATCCCGGCCGGGCAGGCCAATCCCGCGCCGCCGGTCGGGCCGGCCCTGGGACAGCACGGGGTCAATATCATGGCCTTCTGCAAAGAGTATAATGCCAAGACCCGGGACCAGACCGGTACGATTATTCCGGTGGTCATTACGGTTTATCAGGATAAGTCCTTTACGTTTATCACCAAGTCGCCGCCGGCAGCGGTTCTGCTCAAGAAAGCGGCGGGGATTACCGCTGGTTCCAAGGAACCCAACAAGGAAAAGGTCGGCAAAGTGACGCGCAAGCAGGTCCTGGATATCGTGAAGATCAAGCTGAAGGATATGAATGCCACCTCTGAAGAAGCGGCGTTTCGTGTTGTGGCCGGGACGGCGCGCAGCATGGGGATTGAGGTTGTCGGTTGAGTAAAGTAGAAATTTGTTCATTTGAATAACCGCGGGAGAGCGCAGGCTCGTTTGCACCGCACCAGACTAAATGCCAAGTAAACGTTATCGCAAAGCACTCGAATTAGTGGATGTCCGGAAGACTTACCCGCTGAAAGATGCGGTTGAGGTTCTGGCTAAGTTTCCCAAAGCCAAGTTTAATGAAACCGTGGAACTGGCGTTTTGCCTGGGGGTTGACCCCAAGCAATCCGACCAGATGGTCCGTGGCACGGTGCCGTTGCCGCACGGCAGCGGCAAGACCGTCCGCGTGCTGGTTTTTGCCAAGAGCGGGCCGGCGGCTGAGGCGGCCAAAAGTGCTGGCGCTGAATATGTGGGCTTTGAGGATATGCTCAAGAAGTGCCAGGAGGGGTGGACGGATTTTGACGTAGCCGTGGCCACGCCGGAAGCGATGGGCGAAGTGCGCAAGCTGGGCAAGGTGCTGGGCCCCCGCGGCCTCATGCCCAACCCCAAGACGGGGACGGTGACGGAGGACACGGCGCGCGCGGTCAAGGAGGTCAAGGCGGGGCGCGTGGAGTTCAAAGTTGACAAGGCGGGCAATATCCATGTGCCGGTTGGGAAGTTGGCGTTTGCGGCGACCCAGATTGAAGAGAATGTGCGCGCGGTCATTGATGCGGTGGCCAAAGCCCGGCCGCAGAGCGTCAAAGGCACGTATATTAAAACCTGCACGCTCTCGGGAACCATGAGTCCGCCCGTGCGGCTGGACCTGAAGGAATTCGCGGTGTGAGTGGTATTATCGCCCAGGGGGCTTAACAAGTTTAAAAGCATATGCGTCCCGAAAAGCAAAACCTGACGAAAGAATACCTGGCGCGGTTGAACGCTTCGCCGTTCTTTATCGTGGTCAATTATAAGGGCCTTAAGGTTGTCCAGTTGATCGAACTGCGCAAACGGCTGAGTGCGGCTGGCGCGGAAATTCATGTGGTGAAGAACTCCGTGTTCCGTGAGGCCGCCCGGGAAGCCGGTGTGGGCGATTTAAACGGTAGCCTGAGCGGGCAACTGGCTGTGGTAACCGGGCAGCGCGATATTTCCACCGCGGCCAAGGTTGTTAAAACTTTTGGGACGGAACTGGACCGCCTGAAGGTGCAATTTGGCTATTTGAACAACCAGCGGCTTGAGCAGCCGGAGATCATGATGCTGGCGGATTTGCCCTCGCTGGAGGTGCTGCGGGCCAAATTGCTTGCTTTGTTTAACGCCCCGGCCACCACCCTGGTCAGGCTGTTGAACACTCCCGCCGAGCAGATGGCGCGGATTCTGCAAGCCCGGGCGGATCAGCAGGCGGAGGCCGCCAAGCCGGCGGCGAATTGACGGTAAAACAGATTTCACTTCCCCGATTTAAGCCGTCGGGGAGTGGGAACAAACAAACAAAACGTAAATCGTCGGCGGATAGACAATGCGCTTAATTCACCCGGAAAGGCGGGGGACGACGAGACGAGATGAAAGGTAACCATGGCTCTAGATAAAGCAAAAATCGTAGAAGAGTTGAGTAATGCGACGGTGATCGAGATCGCCGATCTGGTGAAGGAACTTGAAACCAAGTGGGGCGTTTCGGCCGCCGCGCCGGTGGCGGTCGCAGCCGCGGCTCCGGGAGCCGGGGCGGCAGCGCCAGCCGCGGAAGCCCAGACGCAGTTTGATGTTATTTTGACTGCAGTGGCGGCGGACAAGAAGATTTCGGTGATCAAGGCGGTGCGCGAGGTTAAAGCCGGTCTTGGGCTGGCGGAAGCCAAGGCCCTGGTCGAGGGCGCGCCCAAGACGGTGCTGGAGGGTGCCAGCAAGGCTGAGGCCGATGCCGCCAAGAAGAAGCTGGAAGATGCCGGCGCCAAGGTTGAATTGAAGTAACCGGTCGTTCCTTGTCGGGGCGGCGGTTTGACGCCGCCGCCCCCTCCGGTTGGTTTTGACCGAATAACGAAAGTTTTAGATTAGCCGACAGATTGTCAGCCAGGCCGCCTCAGGCGGTATGAGTTTCGGCAAGTTCGCGCGTGAACGCTGCGTTCTTGCCTTGTGTTGTTTAGCTGTAACCAACGGCGTGGCGCTGCCGCCCGCCATTTATTAAAGGGCCCAATGTCAACGCGAGCAAGTCAACGAATCAATTCCGGCAAGATCAAAGAAATAATCGCCCCGCCCAATCTGATCGAATTGCAGACCAACTCGTACCGGGATTTTCTCCAGGCCGGTGTCGCTCCCTCGAAGCGGGAAAACCTGGGGCTGCAGGCCGTTTTCACGGAAGTGTTTCCCATCGAAAGCTACGATGGAAAGTGCGTTCTGGATTTTCATTCCTATGAAATAGGAGAACCCAAAGTGGACTGGCTGGAATGTTTGCGGGAGGGCTTGACCTATGGCGCGCCCCTGTACGTCACTTTCCAGCTCAAGGAGGAAAGAACCGTCAAAGAGGAGAAGGTGTTCATGGGGGAATTGCCCCTGATGACTCCGCAGGGCACCTTTGTAATCAATGGCGCCGAGCGCGTTATTGTCAGCCAGTTGCACCGGTCCCCCGGCCTGGCCTTTGAGGCGACGCTGCATCCCAATGGAAAAACCCTTCATTCTTTCCGCATCATCCCTGACCGCGGCTCATGGTACGAAGCCCAGTTTGACACCAGCGATTTGCTCTACGTTTACCTGGACCGCAAGAAACGCCGGCGGAAGTTCCTGACGACCACCCTGTTTCGCGCCCTGGCCTTCCTGGATGGCGAAGGCAGGGGCAAAGACAACCAGGACAAGAATCGGGGCACGGACGAAGAGATCCTGAAGCTGTTTTACGAGATTGAGGAGTTCAGTGTTAAGGAGGCCGAAAAGCGCGACGACCTGGCTAACAAAGTGCTGATTGAAGATGCGGTTGACCAAGCGGAAGGATTGGTGATCGCGCGTGCTTTTGAGCCGCTGTCCAAAGCGGTCGTCAGGCAGATAGCCGAACTGGGGGTCAGCAAAATCAGGGTCGTGGATACGACTCAGGACGACGGGATTATCATCAAATGCATGAAAAAGGATCCCGCCAAGAACGAGGAGGAGGGGCTTAAAGACATTTACCGCCGCCTGCGACCGGGCGACCCGCCCACGACAGCGAATGCCCGGGCCCTGATCAAACGATTGTTCTTCGATCCCAAGCGCTATGATTTGGGCCGCGTGGGGCGCTACAAGATTAACCAGAAGCTGGGCATCAAAGGCGGGGACTCACGCATCCTTACCAAGGCGGATCTTGTGGCGGCGACAAAATACCTTTTGCGCCTGAAGAAGGGCGAGGGCAGCCTGGATGACATTGATCACCTGGGCAGTCGGCGGGTGCGCACGGTAGGGGAGTTGCTCGCCAACCAGTGCCGGGTGGGTTTGGCCCGCACGGAGCGCCTGGTCAAAGAGCGGATGACCCTGTTTGATCAGGGGGTGGAAGCCATGTCGCCCCAGAAGCTCATCAATCCCAAAGCACTCTCGGCGGTCATCCGCGATTTCTTTGGCCGCAGCCAGCTTTCTCAGTTCATGGATCAAATCAACCCGCTGGCGGAGTTGACGCACAAACGGCGGCTGTCCGCCCTTGGACCCGGGGGGCTTTCGCGGGATCGGGCAGGGTTTGAGGTGCGCGACGTGCACCCGTCGCATTACGGGCGTATATGTCCCGTGGAGACGCCGGAAGGGCCGAACATCGGTTTGATCGCTTCCCTGGCAACATTTGCCCGCATCAACGACTTCGGGTTTCTGGAGACTCCCTATCGAAAAGTCGAAGGGGGACGTGTTACCAATCAATTGGACTACCTTACGGCGGACCGCGAGGAGTCCTTTGTTATTGCGCAGGCGAATACGCCCATTGAAGACAAGGGAAAGTTTACGACCGACCGGGTTGTTTGCCGGGGCAAGGGAGACTTTATTGATGCCGAACCTTCCCGGGTGGATTACATGGATGTCTCGCCCAAACAACTGGTTTCCGTTGCCGCCAGCTTGATTCCGTTTTTGGAGCATGACGACGCGAATCGCGCGCTGATGGGGTCCAACATGCAGCGGCAAGCGGTGCCCCTGCTGGTCACGGAAGCTCCGCTGGTAGCGACGGGGCTTGAAGAACGCGTCGCCCGGGATTCGCGGGCCGTTATTGTGGCTGAAGCGGCGGGCAAAGTAGCCGCCGTCCCCGGCGGGCAGATTATTATCACCGAAAACGGCAAACTGCCCGAAGGCAAGAAGAAGATTAAGCACGATCCGGACAAGGGTGTTTTCGTTTACCCGGTCCGCAAGTTCATGCGTTCCAACGCCGCCACCTGTATTAATCAGAAGATTCTGGTCAAAAAGGGAGAGACCGTTAAGAAAGGGCAGGTCATAGCCGATGGTCCCTGCACTCAGGGTGGCGAGTTGGCTCTGGGGCGCAACGTGCTGGTCGCCTTCATGCCGTGGAACGGATACAACTTTGAAGATGCCATTCTCGTTAGCGAGCGCATCGTCAAGGAAGACATCTTCACTTCGATTCATATAGATGAGTTTGAGGTGGGAGCGCGTGATACCAAGCTGGGGCCGGAAGAAATCACGCGCGACATTCCCAATCTGGGCGAAGAGGCCCTGCGAAATCTCGGCCCTGATGGGGTGATTCGCCTTGGGGCAGAGGTAAAACCGGGAGATATTCTGGTCGGGAAGATAACGCCCAAAAGCGAAACCGAGTTGGCCCCGGAGGAACGCCTGCTCCGGGCAATTTTCGGCGAAAAGGCCGCCGATGTGAAAGATACTTCGCTCAAGGTTCCCTCGGGCACCTATGGCATCGTCATGGACGTAAAAGTATCGGCCAAGAAGGAGTCAGACCGCGATGCCAAAACTTCGGCTAACGAAGAGAAGCGCCATGCCCGGGAAGTCGAAGAGGAATACCGGCGGAAGACCGAGGAGTTACGCGAGCAACTTACCGAGGCCCTGAGCAATATTCTGCTGGGGGAGAAGATACCGCTTGACGTTGTCAACAGCGAAACCGGGGAAGTCATTATTCCCGCCAATCGCAAAATCACCAAAACGCTGCTGCGCAAACTGGCGCAGGTTTATGATCGTATCGAAATTGACCCCTCGCCGATTCGCAACAAGATCAATGAGATCATCGGCAGCTTTAAGAAGAAGTTTGACGACCTGCAGATGCAGTACGATGAAGAAATTGAGCGTGCTGAATCCGGCGAAGGCGTGGATAGCGGGGTCATAAAGTCCGTCAAAGTCTATATTGCCTCGAAACGCAAGCTTTCGGTCGGGGATAAAATGGCCGGCCGCCACGGCAATAAAGGGGTCGTCGCCAAGATCATGTCGGAAGAGGACATGCCGTTCCTGGCCGATGGGACGCCGGTGGATATTGTGTTGAACCCCCTCGGCGTGCCCTCCCGCATGAATGTCGGGCAATTGCTGGAAACGCACCTGGGCTGGGCGGCCAAGCTGCTCGGGCTGCATTTTGCCACCCCGGTGTTCGACGGGATAAAAGAAAAGGATATCCGCAGTTACCTGAAACAGGCCAAGCTGCCGGAGCATGGCAAAGCCCGGCTTTTCGACGGGCGCACAGGCATCCCGTTCGACCAGGAGATTGTGGTGGGATACATCTACATGATGAAGCTCGGGCACCTCGTGGCCGACAAGATACATGCGCGGGCAGTAGGCCCGTATTCACTGGTGACCCAGCAGCCGCTCGGCGGCAAGGCGCAGTACGGCGGCCAGCGTTTTGGCGAAATGGAGGTCTGGGCTATGGAAGCCTATGGCGCCGCTTACACCCTGCAGGAGCTGTTGACGGTCAAGTCGGACGACGTCCAGGGCCGCACGCGAATATACGAAAACATCGTCAAAGGCGATAACAGCCTGGAGGCAGGCATTCCGGAATCCTTCAACGTGCTCGTGAAAGAAATGCAATCGCTGGGGCTCGATGTGAAGGTGGGTTATTCCAACCCGCTGGATCATGCGTCCGAACCCATTCGGGCTCTCACCGCCGTCTAGAACCGCGTTTAAGTATTTCCACCCCAAGTCATCACCGCCATTTCGAATGTATGATTAGCACCAAAGAAAGCGCCCGGGAATTGCTCGGTTTGGAAAAGGTCAACCAGGTTGAACACGTGGCGATTAGCGTAGCCTCGCCTGACGCCATCCGGTCCTGGTCCAAAGGGGAAGTCAAGAATCCCGAAACCATCAATTATCGCACCTTCAAGCCGGAAAAAGGCGGCCTGTTTTGCGAGCGCATTTTCGGCCCGGTCAAAGATTGGGAATGCTCGTGCGGCAAGTTCAAGCGCATCAAACACCGCGGCGTGATTTGTGATCGCTGCGGGGTGGAGGTAACGCTCGCGCGCGTGCGCCGCGAACGCATGGGGCATATCGAGCTGGCGGTGCCGGTCTGCCATATCTGGTTCTTCAAGTGCATGCCTTCCCGGATTGGCCTGGTGCTCGATATGACCGCCCGCAACCTCGAGCGGGTGATTTACTATGAAGACTACGTGGTCATTGACCCGGGTTCGACGCCGCTCAAGCAAAACCAGCTTCTGAGCGAACACGAATACCACGAGGCGATCGAGACGTATGGCGCGGAGGCGTTCGTCGCCAAGATGGGGGCGGAAGCCGTGCGCGAGGCGCTGGCGAAGGTGGACCTGGGCAAGCAAATTACCCAACTCCAGGCGGCCATGGGCGAGACCAAGAGCAAGCAAATCCGCAAGAAGATTGCTAAGCGCATCAAGCTGCTTCAGGGGTTGCAGGCTTCCAAGAGCCGCCCGGAATGGATGATTCTCACGGTGCTGCCCGTCATTCCGCCGGATTTGCGCCCCTTGGTGCCCCTCGAAGGAGGGCGTTTTGCGACCTCCGACCTCAACGACCTCTATCGCCGCGTCATCAATCGCAATAACCGGTTGAAGAACCTGCTGCAGCTCAAAACCCCGGAGGTGATCATCCGCAACGAGAAACGCATGCTGCAGGAGGCCGTGGATGCATTGTTTGATAATGGGCGCCATGGCCGTGCCGTAACGGGAGCGGGCAATCGGGCGCTGAAGTCGCTGAGCGACATGCTCAAAGGCAAGAGCGGGCGTTTTCGCCAAAACCTGCTGGGCAAGCGGGTGGACTATTCCGGCCGCTCCGTCATTGTGATCGGGCCGGAACTCAAGCTGCATCAGTGCGGATTGCCCAAGAAGATGGCGCTCGTCTTGTTTGAGCCCTTCATCATCCGCCGGCTCAAGGAACTGGGCTATGTTCATACCGTGCGTTCGGCGAAGAAATTGATTGAACGCCAAACCACGGAAGTCTGGGATATTCTCGATGAAGTGACGCGCGGCCATCCCGTGCTGCTGAATCGCGCGCCGACCCTGCACCGGTTGTCGGTCCAGGCGTTTGAGCCACAGCTCATCGAAGGCGAGGCGATCCGCATCCATCCGCTGGTTTGCACGGCCTATAACGCGGACTTCGACGGCGACCAGATGGCCGTGCACGTGCCGTTGTCGGTCGAAGCGCAGTTGGAAGCGCGCCTGCTCATGATGGCGCCCAACAACATGTTCAGCCCCTCCAGCGGCCGCCCGATTATCACTCCGACGCAGGACATCACCCTGGGCTGCTACTACCTGACGGCCGAGCCGCGAACTCCGGCGCCGGCAGATGCGCGGCAACTAAAGCTGTTTGGCTCCAAGACCGAAGTCGCCTTCGCGTTTAACGATGGCGCGGTCAAGACGCACGAGCGGATTCGCCTGGCGAACCCGGATTACGGGAAGCAAACCGCCTTTGGCGATGCCAGCAAGAAGGTGATTGAGACCACCGTGGGCCGGGTTTTCTTCAGTGAAATCTGGCCCCCGGAATTGGGCTTCCCCAACAAGGCCGTCAAGAAAAACGAACTCGGCGACCTCATCTGGCGGTGCTACAAGATTTGCGGCCATGACAAGACGGTCACCATGCTGGACAAACTGAAAGAACTGGGCTTCCGCGAAGCGACGCATGCCGGGGTTTCGATTGGCATTGACGACATGATCATTCCCAAGGAAAAAGATCAGGAGATTGACAGTGCCCAGAAGCAGATCCGGGAAGTCGAGAAGCAATATCGCCGCGGCATCATAACTCCGGGCGAGCGCTACAACAAGATCATCGACATCTGGACGCACTGCACGGATCAGATCGCCAACGTCATGCTGCGGACGCTGGAGCACAACCAGGGCAAGGGGGAATACAACCCGGTGTCGCTCATGGTGGGTTCCGGGGCCCGGGGCAACCGGCAGCAGGTCCGCCAGCTTGCCGGGGTGCGCGGTTTGATGGCCAAGCCCTCGGGCGATATTATCGAGAAGCCGATTCTCTCCAACTTCCGCGAGGGGCTTACCGTGCTCGAATACTTCATCTCGACCCACGGCGCCCGCAAGGGGCTGGCCGATACGGCACTCAAGACGGCGGATTCGGGGTACATGACCCGCAAACTGGTTGATGTCGCCCAGGACGTGATTATTCGCGAGGAGGATTGTGGCACGACCAATGGGATTTGGGTGCAGGCCATCTATGAAGGAGAGGACGAGGTCGTTAAACTAAGCGAACGCCTGGCCGGGCGCTTCGCCTGCGACGATCATCCCAACCCGCAGCAACCGAAGGAATTGCTCGTCAAGGCGAACGAGGAAATTGACGAAGTCAAGGCCCAGCAAATTGAGGCGGCAGGCGTGGAACGGGTTAAAATCCGCTCGGTGTTGACTTGCGAAAGCAAGCATGGGGTCTGCGTCTATTGCTACGGCCGCAATTTAGCCACGGGCGTGCGGGTGAAGCTGGGCGAAGCGGCCGGCATTATCGCGGCGCAATCCATCGGGGAGCCGGGCACCCAGCTCACCATGCGCACGTTCCATATCGGCGGCACCGCTTCCCAGGTTTTCAAGGTGCCCCAGATCAAAGCCAAGCATGATGGCATCTTGCGTTACAACGAGCTGCGCCTGGTGACCCTGGAAGACGGCAGCAATATTGTCCTTAACAAGAATGGCTCGGTCTCCATCCTTGATAACGACGGACGCGAGTTGGAACAGCACCCCGTGGTGATCGGGGCGGTCATTTCGGTCGGGGACGGGGGCAAGGTCAAGAAGGGCGAGACCTTCGTCCAGTGGGATCCCTACAACGTGCCGATTCTTTCGGAGAAAGCCGGCCGCGTCAAATTCCATGACATCATCGAGGGGGTCACAATGAAGCAGGAAACGGACGAAACCACCGGCCAGGAGGCCATGGTGATTATCGAGCACAAGGAGGATTTGCACCCGCAAGTCATTATTTGCGATGACCGGGGCGAGCCGGTCGCTAATTACCTGATTCCTTCCGGGGCCCACGTTGTCGTCGCGGAAGGCGACAAGATCGTCGCGGGCACCTTGATGGCCAAGACCCCGCGCAAGACCTCGAAGACCCGGGACATCACGGGCGGATTGCCGCGCGTGGCCGAGCTCTTTGAAGCCCGGCGGCCGAAAGATGCCGCCGAGATTTCCAAGATTGAGGGCATTGTGGACTTCGGTCCCAGCGTTCGCGGCAAGCGTTGCATCATCATCAAAGACCTGCAAACCGGGGTGCAGGAGGAGCATCTTATTCCGCTCGGCAAACATGTGATTGTGTTCAAGGGCGATTACGTAAAGAAAGGCCAGCAGCTTACCGAAGGTCCGGTGGACCCCCATGAAATCCTGGACATCTGTGGTCCCCAGGAACTCCAGGAGCACCTGGTCAATGAGGTCCAGGAAGTTTACCGGTTGCAGGGCGTGACGATCAACGACAAGCACGTTGAAATTATCGTCCGCCAGATGCTGCGCAAAGTGCGCATCACCGAGCCGGGCGACACCGGGTTCCTCTGGGGCGAGCAGGTGGACAAGCTCGAGTTCGAAGAGGAAAATTCGCGCGTCGAGAAGATGGGCGGCCAGGCCGCCGAGGCCCAGCCCGTCCTGCTCGGCATTACCAAAGCCTCGCTGGAAACAGAAAGTTTCCTGAGCGCCGCATCTTTCCAGGACACCACCCGGGTGCTGACGGAGGCGGCCACGCGCGCCAAGGTTGATTATTTGCGCGGCTTCAAGGAAAACGTCATCATGGGGCATATCATTCCCGCCGGCACGGGCTTCGATTACCATCGCAAAGCCCGGCTCAAGCCGCTCGTGGAAATCAGCGAGGATGAACCGGATCTGCTGAAAGCTCTGGCTGCCGACGAGAATCCGTTGCTGGGCTGACCGGCCCGGCGGGATGGGCGCGCGGCGATCGGGCTGACGCGCAAATCGGCGAACCTGAGCCCGATGGGCACGTTCCCGGGGCCATACAAAAGGACACGGCGGGGCCGGCGAATCCCGGGCCGCCGCGGCCCGGGATTGACCCGACAACGGCCTTGCGTATTTTTCACGACTTGTGGCCCCGCACCCGCGCGATAAATTGAGAGGGCATAGATGAGCGTGGTGACGCATACAACGGATTCGAGACCGGTATTAAACGGATCAGTGTTGCTGCCGCGTTCGCGCCCGGCCCAATCACGCGGGCGCGCATTTTTCCAGCAGGTCTTTCAATACCTGGTGGTCGCGGCGCTTGCCGGCGGATGCTACTTCGCCATCAGCCACTTCTTCGTTCAGTCGGTCCGCGTGGTGGGACGGAGCATGGTCCCCACGCTCCAGGACTCGCAACGCTACCTGCTGAATCGCTGGCTTTATCGCGTCCGCCCGCCGCAGCGCAGCGACATTGTGGTTGTGCGCGACCCCGGCGATAACGGCTTCTCCGTCAAACGCATCATCGCCGTCCCCGGAGATTCGATCTACCTGAAGGACGGGGGGGTGTATCTCAACGGGAGCAAACTCAAGGAACCCTACCTCGCTCCGGGAACGCCGACGTTCCCCGAGTTAAAGCCGCAGGACCAACTGATCCTGTGCGGCAAAGACCAGTATTTCCTTCTGGGCGATAACCGGGCCAACTCGGTTGACAGCCGCAGATATGGGCCGGTCCCGCGCGGCAACATTTTAGGCCCCATCATGCGCTGACCCGGCGCGGAATTGCCCGCCCCCACAGCCGGCCGGCGGCGGGTCCGGCGCCCTGATTTTAGGCTTGCCGGAAATCACGCCGGGCGCAAAATACCCAACGCAGACTCGGCCGATTGCCGCGTGGGAAGGCGAGCGCGTTCCCGCGCGACCGGCGAAGGTGTCCGCAACGGTGAAGACAACACTGAATTCTGCGTATGCGAATACTTCTGCAGCGAATCGCCAGCGGTCTTTACTATGAAGACACGGGCGCGTGGACGCCGGACAGTTTCGGGGCGATGGATTTTCTCAGCTCCACCGCCGCCCTGGAGTTTTGTGCGGCAAACAAACTGACGGGAGTGCAGATCGTGCTCAAATTCGACGAGGAGAAGCGGGAGATCGTCTTGCCGATACTGCCGCTGCCGCCCGGGCAAAACCAGCGCCCGACAGCTTCGCTTTAGTCCGCGCGCTTCAACCCCTGCGCAAAATGTCCGCGCCACTCGCCGCTTGCGCCGCTGTGCGCCGGTGACTAGGCTGTCAACCATGAGCGTGACTCTGATTGACGCGGCCGCGCATCGCCGCATCGCCGAACTGGGCCAGCGAGTCCTGGCCGGTGGTGGCGTCACCCGGGCGGAGGGCGAGTGGCTGTTTGCGCTGGCGCGCCCGGAGGATCGGCTCGATCTGCTGGTCTGGGCGAACCGTATTCGCGAGCACTTTCACGGCCGCCGGGTGCGCCTGTGTTCGATCGTCAATGTGAAAGCCGGCGGCTGCCCGGAGGACTGCCGTTTTTGCG
The DNA here is from genome assembly GCA_012517205.1 of Verrucomicrobiota bacterium. Classification (GTDB taxonomy): domain Bacteria; phylum Verrucomicrobiota; class Verrucomicrobiia; order Limisphaerales; family UBA8199; genus UBA8199. The sequence goes on along the minus strand of JAAYVL010000062.1, from coordinate 5,350 downwards.
CCCAGTCCGCGGTTCACGCCGCGGACTCACCGCGGCACGCCCTGCTGGAGGCGGACGAGGTGCGGGAAGCGGCCCGGGAAGCCCAGGCTCAGGGCGTGGCGGCGCTCGGGTTGGTGGCGGCGTGGCGCGATTTGCGGGAAGGCCCTGCGCTCGACCAGATGTGCGCGCGGCTGACGGAGCTGAAGCAGTCCGGCCAGGTGCGGCCGGATGCCTCGCTGGGAATGATTCGCAGCCAAAAAGTGGCCGACCGCCTCAAAGCGGCGGGTTGCGAGTGCTACAACCATAACCTGGAGACCTCGCGCCGCTTTTTTTCGCAAGTCTGCACGACCCACACCTACGAGGACCGCGTGCGCACCCTTCACTATTTAAAGCAGGCGGGCATCCGCATTTGTTCCGGCGGCATCCTGGGCATGGGGGAAACCCGGGAGGACCGCTGCGACCTGGCCTTCGCGCTGCGGGAACTGGGCGCGCACACGGTGCCCCTGAACTTCCTCAATCCCATCGCCGGCACGCCGTTCGCCCGGTTGACGCCCCTGGCCCCGATGGAGATTCTCCAGATCATCGCCTGCTTCCGCTTCATCCTGCCGCAGTCGGAAATCACCATCGCCGGAGGGCGCGCGGTGAACTTGCGCGACCTGCAAAGCTGGATCTTCATGGCCGGCGCCAGCGCCCTCATGGTCGGCAACTACCTCACCACGGCCAATCAACCCGTCGCGAAGGACCTCCAAATGCTCAAAGACCTGGGCCTCAGCTGGCGCGGGGATGAGCCCGGCGGCCCCCGCGCCGTTCCCGCGTCCGCCGCCGCGCCGCCGGTGCCGGCCGCCGCGTAGCCGGAAAGGCCGCCGTCTTACGGGAGGGAGCGCGTGCGCTGTTCCGCCCAGGTATCGCCCAGGGCGGTGAGCGTCTTGTGGCTCAGCACGCGCTCGGCCAGCGGGAAGACGATGCGTTCTTCCTTGTCGAAGTGCTCGCGCGAGTAGGCCACCGCCGCCACGAGCAGTTGCCGCGCCTTCTTGAGCTGCCGGACGCGCCGGATGCGCACCAGGCAGGCGTCCAGTTCCTGGTGTTCTTCGAGAAACGCGTCCCGTTGCCCGATCTGCTCGAAACAATGCTCCAGCGGCCCGATAAACAACTCGTCCTCCGTGTCGGAATGCGCCTTTAGCAACGTCTCCAGCAACGCCGCCAGCGACTTGACCTCGGCCAGCGTCTTGAGCTTGGGCGCCACCGCCTCGACGTGATCAAACATGTTGTGGAACACCAGGTGTTCGGCCAGCAAAGCTTCGGTGATTTTCATTGTGGCAGTTAGTTTATCGCTGCGCGTACTCGCTTAGCAGAAAACAGGCCCGCGCGCCACTCTTTTATTCTCGCCGCCGCGCGGCCGCCCGGGAACGGCGCCGGCCGCTTCGGCGCAAAACGGTCAGCGCTTGAGTGGTTTGTCGCCGTGCGTTGCGATCCAGCGGCGCGTCCACTCGACGGCCTCAAGGTCCAGATCGCAGATATTGGTGCCCAGAAAGATGAGCCCCTCGATCTCCCCGGCTTGCAGCCAGCGCAGGCCCAGGTCGCACTGGCGGGCAAGCTGCGCCAGCGGCATCGGGCCGTTCGGCTCGCCGAAGTTCCACATATAGCACCCCAGCAGCACCCGCTTGCCCGGCAGCAGTTGCTTCAGCCGCCGGAAATTCGCCTCGAGGCCCGGAAGCTCCGCCGCCCGCCAGGTCCAGAACAGCACCGTGTCAATCGGCGCCAGCAGGGGTGCAATGGCCGGGTCAAGCTGGTGGGCATAGACAACCGCCGCCAGCTCGAGCGGACGGCCCAGGCCGGCCATTCGCCGCCGCGCCGCCGCCAAATCGTCCAAACCGACCTGGGCGGCGTAGCCGGGGGATTGCCCGGGCGCCGCGCGGTTGTCCAGCAGGTGAAAGGCTTCATGGCCAGGAAACTGGCTGCTCGCATGAATTTGCGCGCCGTCCAGCGCGAGCGGCTGGCCGTCCGCCAGCAGGCGAAGCTCGTTTAAGCCGCAACTCCGGGCGCCTTGCGGGTCATGGGTCGAGAGAATCTGCACGCGCACCGCCGCCAGAGCGCCCGGGGGCAGCGGCACCCGCAGCCGCGCCCCCGGTTCATTGGGCAGTTCGAAGCGCCCAACCGGCGCCCAGGCATCCTCCCGGGCGGCCACGTCCACCTCCAGGCGCGCGGTGCGGTAATCGCCGCTTTCCCAGTCCGTCTGCTGCAATTCCAGCGTGTTGGCCCGGGCCGGCGCCGCCAGCCGCAGGGTCAGGGTCACCGGAAAGGCGGGGCTGTTTTCCGCCAGCCATTGGCGGCCCGCCGCCGGCTGGAGGGGCCCGATCAGGTAATCATCCAGCAGCAGACCCTGGATGTTCGGGTTCGCGGCGGCCAGCCGATAGACATGCTCCTGCTCGGCCCCCAGCCGGTGCATTTGGTTGGCATTGTTGGACAGCGTCCAAAAAACCCGCCGCAGCGCCTTGAAGGGCACGTAATACTGCTCGAAAGGCGGCACGGGCACCCCCTGGTATTGGATAAACATCACGTTGGGCACGCCCATGTAAAACGCCCCTTCCACGGGCGTGATGCGGCTCTTGCGGGGCAGCCCAAATTCGCAGTTGTAGAACTGCCCGTCATGCGCCCAAATCCACAGCCGGTCGCGCACGGTGCCGCGCCGGCTCGAAGCGCGGGCCGACGCGCTTCCAGGCAGGGCGGCGGCGAGCGCGGTGACGGCGCTCGTGCGGAGAAATTGGCGGCGGGAGGGCGGCTGAATCGGGTTCAACGCAAGCATATCCGTTGGCATAACCCGGATCGTCTCGCCTGGCAAAGTTATTCTGCCGCCCGCCGCGCCGGCCCGGCCCGCCAGGGGCGGGCGTCCGCGTCGCGATTTAACTTTCTGAAAAACCGGGGTTGACTTCGCGAAGTCGCGCCTTAGTTTCGGCGTATGCAGTTTTGCCACCGCTTTATTGGCGCAGTGCTCTTGCTCGCGGCGGCGCTTTCGGCCTTGGGTCAGGCGGGGAAGGCCTCGGGGCGGTTCGTCTCCATTTTCAACGGAAAGGACTTGAGCGGCTGGGAAGGCTTGCCGGGGGCCTGGCACGTCGAGGACGGCGCGATCACGGCGGAGAGCACCCCGGAAAAGCCCTGCACCCGCGCCCACTACCTGATGTGGCGCGGCGGCCTGCCGGGCGATTTCGAGCTGCGCCTGGACTTTCGCCTCCAGGGCCCGGGCGGCAACTCCGGCATCCAGTTCCGCAGCCGTGAACTGCCCGATTGGGATACCTCGGGCTACCAGGCCGACATCGAATATGGCGAACAATGGACCGGCTGCCTCTTCGAGCATACCCGCGGCGGCGTCGTAATGCGCGGCGAGAAGGCCTACATTGACCGGGACGGGCGAAAAACCATCACGCCGATCGCCGCCTCTGCCGGCGTGCGCAAACTCATGGCCGGCAAGGGCGCCGCGGGGAAAGGGCTTTCCCTCAGCGCCGCGTTGCTCCGGCAGGTTAAGATGGGCGAGTGGAACACCTATGCCATTATCGCGCGCGGCCCGGATATTACCTTGAAGATTAACAATGTGGTCATGTGCCAGGTGACGGATCACCAGGCGGGCCTGGCCGTCCGGGAGGGCGTGCTGGCCCTCCAGATGCATCCGGGGCCGCCGATGAAGATCCAGTTCAAAAACCTCCGCCTCAAACAATTTCGCCCCCGCTCCGACTATGAATAATCAATCCTTCGTTCCTGAAACCAAATCCGTCTCAGCTATGACTGCCTCTGCTTCAAAGTCCTCTTCGGTGAACCGGCGCGAATTCCTGCGCTGTTCGGCCGCCGCCCTGGCCTTGGGTTTTCCGATGATTGTGGCGCCGGGAGCCCTCGGCGCGCCACGCCGCCCCAGCCCCAACGACCGGCTCCGGGTTGGCATTATCGGCATGGGCGGGCGCGCCCGCTGGATTCTTAAGCACGAAGCCCTGCCCGGCGCTGATGTCATCGCCGTGGCCGATTGCCACCTGGGCCGCATCCGCGAAGCCGCCCAGCAAGTGGAGGGGGGCGACCGCTGGCGCGTCTATCAGCAATACCGCGAAATGCTGGAAAAGGAGCGGCTCGACGCGGTGTTTGTGGAAACGACCACCCATGCCCGCGTGTTGATCTGCATCCACGCGATGCAGGCCGGTTGTGATGCCTACGTGGAAAAACCCCAGAGCCTTACGCTGGCCGAAGGCCGCGTCCTGGTCAAAGCCGCCCGCAAATACAAGCGCATTGTCCAGACCGGCTCCCAGCAGCGTTCGATGCCCATCAACATCCACGCCAGCCGGCTCGTGCGCGAGGGCGCCATCGGCAAAGTTCACACCGTCATCACCTGCAACTTCGCCCCCGGCCGCGTCTGGCAACCGCGCGATACCCCCGACGACCTTCCCGCGGAACTGGATTGGAACCAGTGGTGCAATCAGACCGAACTCCTCCCCTTCTACCTGGAGTTGTACAATAGCTGGGGCGAATACGTCCAATACGACGGCGGCGGCCAGTGTTGGGGCGTCACCGGCTGGGGCACCCACAGCCTCGACCAGGTTCAGTGCGCCCTCGGCACCGATAACACCGGCCCGGTCGAAATCTGGCCGGAAGAACCGGGGCCGCGCTGCAAACTTACCATGCGCTATGCCAATGGCGTCCAGGTCAAACTGGAGGGCGCCAACCGCGACCTGGAAGACCTCGGCGCGATCTTTATCGGGGACAAAGGCCGCATCGAGATTCTCCGCGGCGATTACACCGCCGATCCGCCCGAACTGCGCCAGCACGCGCCCCCGGTGACGCCGCAAGGACCCAATGAGTCGGTCCCCCACATCGAGAACTTCTTTAACTGCATGCGCACGCGCAAGCCAACCAACGCCGACGCCGAAACCGGGCACCGCGCCACTACGCTCTGCCATCTCGTCAATATCTGCCGCACGGTCCAGCGCAAGCTCCGTTGGGACCCTCGAAAAGAGGAATTCATCGGCGACGCCGAGGCAAACCAATTACGGTCGCGCCCTCGTCGCAAAGGCTTCGAGTTGCCTAAAATCTGATAACCCCAGCCGGCAGCCAGGCGCAAAGCCCAACCGGGCAACCGCAGGTCATCCCGAAAAGGGGCTAGCCCCTTTCGGCCAATAAGGGCCACAATTCCGCCTCAGGCGCGCGCCCACCCCCTTCCCAGCCTCCCCAGCCAGCCTATGGCTCCCAATAGGCTGTGTACAAGGGGTGTACCAAGGATGCTCAAAGGGGGTTCATGCTTATTTTCTATGCGCTCCTGCCGCGCCTCCGGTGTACTCCCCTTGTACATAGCCTGAGACGACGAAGAAGAAACGGTCGTGCGGGCAGTGGAAGAGGG
>JAAYVL010000157.1 GCA_012517205.1 Verrucomicrobiota bacterium | reverse complement strand
TCCAACTCCAATGCTACTGTCTTTACGTTCTTTCCAACCTTTCGGGTCATGGTTCTTTGCCTTTCGTTTCTGGGTTCTTTATTCACCCCAGTGGCTTACCATGACCCGCTGCTTTTTGCAGAACTTTTAGGACACTACCCTCGGAATCCGGGCGGGCCGGACCGCCCAAACCTTGGCCCCGGCGAACCCTTTGATTAGCCAATCCAAAGGCATGGCGGCTGAATCCCGGGCCTTTCGCGGGTAAAATCAAGGGTTTAGCCGTCGAGAGGGGTAAAACAGAGGCAAAATCTGCATTGCGCCGGCCTCGGCTTACCCTGGACATCCCCTGAAATCCCCCTGCCTCCGGGCCGTGTACAAGGGGTGTACAAGGGATGCTCATCGGGAGTCCATAAGATTTTAGCTGGTACACCCGATGGGCATCCCTTGTACACCCCTTGTACACGGCCTGAAGGCAGGGTATTTCCACGGCATCTGGATAATGTGGGTGGATGCCGGGAAAGGCCGAAATGATGAGAAGGGGCGGTGTGGCGGGTAATAAGTCCAGTAAAAACAGCTAGTTATGAATCTGAGGCTGGCGGGAGGGGGATTTGCAAGGGCAGGCGGGCGCCCGGATGGCTTTTGGCTTCGCAAATGCCTTATCGGAAACGTTGCCGTGGCATCGTCCAACCGTGCGCCCTCGTTCCGCTGGAGCCAAAACGGGCCTAACCGGCCAGCGGATAGCCGCAACGAACCGGTTGGCTGGCGGATTCAGCGGGCGGAACGCGGGCTTGCGAATGTCTTTCGTCCGCAAGGCCAGGGACCCCCGCGTTCTGTGGGGTCGAGTGGAAATTGAAAGCGGAATCGTTCCGGCGAAAAGCGATTTCTATTCCGATATTTTAGAGTTGCGCTGACATATCTGGGCGGATAATATGCTCGCGCATGTGGCCCAGTGGTGTGGCGCCATTGTGGGGCTGCCTGGGCCATGGCGTAAAAAGTAAAACTAAAACCCATGAAGACTCCTCTCCCTGCAACTCGGATGGCCTGGCTGCTGGCCCTGGCTATGGCGCCGATGACTCACTGCTTCGGGCAGTACTCTCAGACAACTATTGCCACTCTGGCATCCGGCACCAACGCCATTGACAAGAGTGCCACCGCGCTTACCGCGACCACCTTTGCGACCGCCGTGGCGGCCGCCTGGAATAGTGGCTCAGGCGGGGTTCTGCATCTGCCGACGGCGGTTCCGAACGACACGACTGTTTACCATGGCAATTATGGGAATGCCCGGCGCATTGTGATCACCAGCAGCGCCAACATGCAAAACGTGGCCTATAATCCCACCTCGTTTACCCCCATTACGGCGCCCAATGCGACCACCACCAAAGCCAACCAGAGCGACTACACCCTTACCCTCGGGCTTATTGACACCTCCACCGAGCAGCCGCCGGTGGACGAAGTCATCAAGCAGGCCGGGCTGGTGGTATTGTCCCGGGGCACCGGCGCGTATCCGCTGGATATCCGGGTGACGGCGACGTTCAGCGATAACTCCACTGAGATGGCGACGGCCACGGTCGGGCGCGGCTCCGGCACGGATGATACCTTTTTCGGCTTTATCGCCCCCGAGGGCACCGGCATCACGAGCCTGCGTTTGCAATCGTTCGTGACCAACTCGGTGACGCCGGTATCCGACCGGATTTGCTGGGACGACTTTGCGTTCATTACCGGCCCGCCGCTGGCCGTGCCGCTGCCGGTGATTACGGATGTGACGCCGCCGCACGGCGCGGTGACGCTTGCCGCCAATGGCCTCCATTTTACCGCGACCACGTACGAGGCGATCCCGACCAATCAGATTTCGCTCCGGGTCAATGCGGTGGACGTCTCGGACCAGCTCGTGATCACGGGCGGCGACGGGGAGTACCAGGTATCCTATGCGGGATTGCAGCCCGACCAGCTTTACCAGATCGAAATTGAGGTGTCCAACTCGAGCGGAGCCACCCTGCGGCCGCACACCTTGCACACCTATACCAGCCCCACAGTGCTCTACGACGCGGACGGATTCGACGACGATAATATCTTCCCGGAGGGGGCGTTGCAAAACGTGGCGCATGGCCACGGCGTGTGGGAGCCGAACCCGGACGAGCCGGCGTTCATCGTGGAGACGGGCGGCGCGGCCGGGAAGGTGCTGCAGCGGGACGGCACGGGCGCAAGGCGGGCGGACTACCTCCGGTTTCCGGCGGTGTCCTCCGGCACGCTGACCGCGGACTTTGATATCTGGGTGACCCGCGCGGACGTGCGGACCATTGATATTGCCCTGCAGGCGGAAGCCGGCGTGATGTGGGGCAGTTTCCTGGCCTGGGGCACGATCACCAACGAACTGGCCTACTACGACAATACCAATTGGCAGCCGCTCGGCGACTGGCTCCCCGACTGGCATCATCTCCAGGTGATTCATTACCTCAGCGGCCCGGCGGCGGGCCATTATGATGTGCTGGTGGGCGGCACGCCGGTCGGCACCCAGCTTCCTTTCCGCAATGCGCCGGCGGGCACGGCCTTTAACCGCTTCCGCATTCAGTCCTCCGACCTGACGCCGTGGTTCGAGTATGGCCAGATGGATAACCTGGTTCTTACCGTGGGCCCGGAGACGGCGGTCATTCTGCCGCCAACCATTGCGGATGTGAGCCCCGCTGACCACGCCATCGCCCCGGCCGCCGACGGGGTGCAGTTCCGGGTGCTTTCGCAGATGCCGCTGACCGGGCCGGAGGTGGAGCTGCGCCTCAACAATGTGCTGACCAGCCTGAGTTTCTCCGGCGAGGGCACCAATTTGATCGCCTCCCACGCGCCGGTGGCGGCCGGCAATTACGCCCTGGACATCCGGGCCACCAATACGGCGGGGGCGGATCAATGGACTTCCCAATTCATCGCCGCGGATGAAGCCTGGATGTACGATCCGAGCCCGGGCTGGACCGGCCCCTGGAGCTGGACCAGCGGCTTCCCGAGCCTGGAAACGGCCGCTCCGCTGGATGGGGCGTATCTCCAGTATGACATCCCCGGCCTTGGGGTGCGCAATTCGATTCGCCAATACACCGCGCGCCCGGGCCTGGATTTGAACCAGCCGCACATCATCCGTTGGAAATTCCGGCTGGTGGAAAACGACTTTGCGTCCAACTTCAATAGCTTCAACGACCGCGTGCATTTCTACGCCCGCAACGCGGCGCGGCCCACCGGCGGAACCGACGGCAGCACCAGTTGGTCCATCAGCGCCACGGGCGATGAGCAGACGCCCAATTCGGGAGTCTTCGCCGGCCAGACCTTCTACCTGTTCGATAATGTTGACGGCACGGGCGCGGTCAAGTTGGGCAACCTGGTCAACAGCGGGATTGCGCTCCTTCCGGGGCATGTGTACGCGGTGGCGGTGACGGTTCTGCCCGCCAGCGGCTCCTATACGGTTGCGATCCAGGACCTGACCACCTCCGCCTCCTTCCAAAGCGCCGCCCCGCATAAGTTCCGGGCGGCGGGGGTCACGGCGACCAGCCATACCTACCTGCATTTTGGGGTGCAGGCTGCGCCGGCCACCGACCCGCGCGCGCTCGACCTGGATTCGCTCGAAATCATCCCGGACATTCAACCGGTGATCCTGCTGGACCCGGCGCGAACGGGCACGACGTTCTCCTTCTCCTTCGTCTCGCAGGATGGAATGCAGCATGTGGTGGAATACACCAGCAACCTGGCGTCGCCAAATTGGACCACGCTGACGACGATTACCGGCGATGGGTCGCTCAAACAGGTGATGCATCCGAATTCGCCGGACGGGCCGGTGTTTTACCGGGTCGTCACTCAATAAGCTGAATCGGCGTGCCCGGCGGCGGCCAGTGCTGCCGCCGGGCGTTTTGGCGGCCGGCAATCCCGGGCCCGGCTGGCGGGGTGCGGCGCGTCCCGGGGAAAAGCGGCAACGGTTGAGTTGCGCCGGGGTGCGGTCGTTGCTAGAATTGGCGGCTGGTTATGACACTCTGCCGAATGAAGTGCCGGCGTTGGATTCCGCGGCTGGCCGTTCTCAGCCTTGCCGGTGCCCTGGGGCTGTTTGGGCTGAATACGGTGGGGCTTTTTATTCCGGTCCGCGACCCCGGGATTTACGGGGAGCCCCGCAATTTTTTCACAGGCGACTCCAACCGCGTTTTTACGGCGGAGGAATTCTGGCGGCAGGCAAAGCCGCTTGCCGGCGAAGCGAACCGGGATTATGCCGTGCGCGTCACGGGTTTGGTGCACGACAGCTCCGCTTACCTGTATGAAAAGGAAAAACCGGAGTTGCTCAAGCGCAACTGGCGGGTTCCCATCTATAAGAATTACCTGCTGTGGGCTTCGCGCCGGATCAAGTTCCTGGGCGCCTGGGCGCGGGGCCAGGTGAGTTGGGCCGACCGGGGTTCCATTTACCGATATGTCTTTTCCAACTACCGCTCCGCCCTCGAGCGCGGGGTGGCGCTTTGCGATGAACAGTCGGTCATCCTGATGGGGTTGCTAAAAGAGCGGGGCATGGCCACGCACTATGTGTCGTTCAGCCGCCATGCGCTGGTCGAGGCCGAGGTGGAGCCCGGGGTTTGGTGGGTTCTGGACCCGAGCCTTCGGACGGTGCTGCCGTACGACGTGCCCACGCTTTGCCGGAATCCGGACTTGATTAAATCACTATGCCGGGAGGAGGGGAAGAATCTGCCGACCACCGAACTGCTGCTGAACAGCTTTGCGGAGCCGCCCCCGCGCCCGGTCGTTTCCAAATCGGTCAAGGAAGCGCATGGCGCGGGCCGTTATTACCTTGAAGTCGCTTCGCCGTTCCTGATTTGGATTCTTCCGGCAATCCTGCTGGTCGCGGGCCTGGCCGGGCGGCGATGCCATCAGCGGACTTTGGCAACGGAGGAAACGAAGCCGGTTTAGCGACGCGGGCGAATCGGGGCCGGGCCCCGGGGATGGCTCAGCGCGCGGGGGCGGAGGAGGCGGCGGCCAGGGACTGCAAGGCGGCGATGCTGGCGACGATGCGCTGATTGATGGCGGCGATGCGCGCGCGGGTTTCGGTGATGCGCTTGCATTCGGAGAAATCAATCGGCTGGCCGAAGATGACGGTGGGGCGGCGGAAGAGGCTGCGCGGCAGCCAGCGCCAGAGGCCGCGGGTTTTGGGGCCGCCGCGGCTGAAGATGCGTTCGATGCCGTGATGATATACGGGGATGACGGTGATCGGCGAGGGGGTGTTGGCGATGGCGTAGGCGGGGCCGTTTTTGATGACCGTCAGGTCGGCGCTGCGGGTGCCCTGGTAAAAGATGAGGAGGTTGTGGCGTTTCAGGAACTCGGTGTATTTGCGCATCAGCCAGGGGTGATCGCGGCGTTCGACCGGGACGGTGCGCAACAGCGCAAACAAGGTCCGGGAAAACCAGGTGCGAAAGTAGTTTTCCCGGGCGGCGAAGTTCATGAAGGGGAGCGAGGGATAGAGAATGTTTTGCGGGAAATAGGCGGCCATGCCGATGAGGAACGAATCGTACATGGTGATGTGGTTCGAGACGAAGAGCACCCCTTTGCCGCGCCGGGGGATGTTATGGCGGCCCCGCACCTGGGCAAAGTTGAACGGGAACCGGAAAAAGAGAAAGGAGATCAGGCCGGCCAAAACCATGGCCACATAGGAGGCCCAGATGCGCAAACGGCGGCGTATTTTGGCGGTCAGCATCATCGGGAGGCCCGGCCTGGCTGCGCGGCCACCCGCCCGGGCGGGGTCGCGGCCTCGTTTTGTTTGGTTTTCGTCATCCGGAATTGTTTAGCACAAATCCGGCTTAAAGCAAAGGCCCAATCGGGCGCCGGGGGCCGCGCCCGGGAGGCGGCCCGGCCGGGCCGGGCGGCGGGTCGGCGCCCCCGAACCGGTGCCCCCGGCAACCGGGCTGCCGGGCCGTTTCGGCTGGCTCCAGGGGTGGGGGTGTGATAGGGTGATTGCATGAAATTTTTGCGGCGGGCGTGGCTGGCGATTGGGCGGCGGACGATGGCGTCGAGGCCGGCCCCGGGAGTGAGGGCATGAAACGGCGGCGGTTTAACTGGGTGCTGAGCGACATCATTCGCGCGGGGCTGAAGCCTTACCTGGAATGGAAGGCGTGGCTGCGCGGGGAGCGGTTTCATTGCCGCGCGCTGGCCGGGGAGTCGGAATATAACATTTGCATCAACTGCGACCTGACGGTGTCGTGCAGTTGCCAGGACTATGACGGCTCGGGCCATATCGGGGACTTGAACCGGAACACGTTTCGCGAGGTTTTCTTTGGGCCGGTGGCCCAGCGGTTCCGCGAGCAATTGGCCAAAGGAAAGCTGCCGATCAAGACCTGCACGCGCTGCGGGGACCTGGAGCGGCGGCCCAAATCCGCGCCAATCCCCGCGCCGCGGCTGCCGTATCGGGGGTTGATGCTGGAAAACACGGTGCGCTGCAACCTGGACTGCATCGGCTGCGACCGGCAATCGGCGGCGCGCATTCGCACGACGCCGCAGATGGATTTGAACCGGCTGTCGCGCATGGCGGACCTGGTCCACGAGCTGGG